>CAZTFN010000021.1:0-13849 GCA_964612905.1 uncultured Flavobacterium sp.
ATTGAACAATGTGCTGTTCAAAAACAACATGAAATTGATATTTCAGAGTTTGGATCTGGAAATAGCGATCAAATATTCTTAGATTTACTGTTAACTGAACAAATTTGGAATGTAAACTGTCAAAAGCAATTCCAAGACCTTACATGAAAGTCGTAGCTATCATACCAGCAAGATCAGGATCCAAAGGAATTCCAAATAAAAATTTGAAAGATGTAGGAGGTAAGCCTCTGATCTCTTGGTCAATTGAAGCTGCTATTGAATCTAAATTCATCAATAAAATTGTAGTAACTTCGGATGGTGATGCTATTTTAAAAGCATCTTCTAAGTACGAAGAAGTTACTTTAGTAAAGAGACCAGACGAACTAGCCCAGGATCAGACACCTACAGCACCTGTGGTGACTCATGCCTTGGAAACCCTAGGAATCAATCAAGATACATTCGATTATCTGGTTGTACTGCAGCCTACTTCACCCTTGAGAACCGCTGAAGATATTGATCTTGCTTTTGAAGTCATCAGTACCTCAAAGGCCAATTGTTTGATTAGTGTGGTAGAACCAGAGCATCACCCTTTAAAGAGCTTTAAAGCGAATGAAAATGGATATTTAGAAGGTTTGGTAAACAACGAATACCCATTTACACCGCGACAAGAGCTTCCAAAAGTTTTTCAACCCAATGGAGCTATATACATTATCAAAACTTCAGAATTCCTTCAACGTAAGACTTTTTTTACAGAAGAAACCATTGCTTTTGAAATGTCTCCAGAGAAAAGTATTGATGTGGATACAGTAGAAGACATAAAAAAGATAGAACGTATTCACGGCATGTAGATATTGTCTAAATCTTGAAAATTAAAAAATGATTAAAACCCTAACATTTCCCTTATGAAACAAGGTTCAGCTGAATGGAACGACGAGTTATTCTTGAAACATCCCACGCCCTACACGGGAATTTCGGGAAAAATAGAATATAAGCGCGCGAAAAGAATTTATCGATTGATCAAGAAATTTGGTAAACATAAGTCCATCAATACAATTGTAGAAATAGGATGTGAACAAGGGAATTTATTGAACTTTTTAAGCGAAAAATTCCCAAAAACTAAGTTGTACGGTACTGATATTTCTAAGGTTGCTTTAGAAAGAGCTTCTCAGAGTTTACCCAATGATGTTGTTTTGATGGAGAATGATATTACGCAAGAAATACCTAAAATTAAAGAGCATGATGTTTTGATTTGCTCTGAGGTGTTAGAACACATTCCTGACTACGAGAAAGCCATTGAAAATATTGCCAAACTTGCTAAAGAAGATACTTTGGTAATCATTACAGTACCACTAGAGAAACACAAAAACAATATCAAACGGATTTTGTTAAAGTTGGGTTTATTCGACTTGTTGTTTAAAGGAATTGAGGAAGGACTTTCAGAATGGCATGTGAATGATTTTTCCAAAAAAGATATTAGTGATGCACTGTCCAAACATTTTGAATTTCATCATTATGAGTTATTATTCTTATTGCACCAAATGATTGTTCTAAAGAAGAAATAGGAATGAAGAAACAAAACGAAACACTCCGACTAATTATTCCTGTATACAATGAGGAAGAAGCCATTGATATTGTAATCAATGATTGGTCTCAAAAGTTTGATGAATTGAATATTGACTATACCATTTGTGCCTATAATGATGGGTCAAAAGACAACACGCTTCAAAGACTCATCTCGTTACGGGAGAAGAATCCTAGACTTCAAGTGGTGGATAAGAAAAATAGTGGTCATGGACCTACGATTTTAAAAGGATATAAAGACAACTTAGATGCAGATTGGCTCTTTCAAATCGATTCAGACAATGAATTAAGGACAGAGAGATTTCATCTGCTATGGGAGGTAAGAGAGGATTATGATTTCGTGATTGGAAACAGAGTTGAAAGAGACAGTCCACTTCCTCGTGTAATCATCACCCAAATTTCAAGATGGGTTGTAGGTATTTTTTATGGCGCCAGAGTAAAGGATGTAAATATGCCATTTCGATTGATGCGCGTTGAGAAATTTAAACAGGATATATTGCGAATTCCCGATTTAACCTTCGCTCCCAACTTGATCGTTACAGGAATCGCTAATATCAGAAAGATGAGAATTAAGCAGTTCGATATTGTACATCACAGTAGAGAAACTGGAGAGGTTTCCATTAAGAAATGGAAATTGTTAAAAGCTGCGATTCAATCATTTAATCAAACTATTCAATTCCGATTTAGTAAATAGAACGTTATGAAAAAGTATCTTTTTGCACTCATTATTTTTCTATTTCTACCTCTACTAATCACGCTGCCAATCTTTAATGATGGTGGAGCATATGCCTATATGGGAACCCTGTTTTTTGAAGGAAAACTTCCTTATGTAGACGGATGGGACCACAAAGGTATTTCGCTCTATTTGATCAATGCGATAGGATATTTGTTAGGTTTTAAGAGTCTATATGGAATTCGACTATTGGAATTGATCTTATTGCTCTGTTCTATGTCTATGATTTTTAGTGCGCTCAAAGAAAGATATACTGAGAGGGTTGCCTTTCTAGCATCCATTTTTGGACTCTTTACGATGTTCTATTTTTTTGATGCAGGAAACCTTACTGAAGAATATGTGAGCTATTTTGTTCTTATTTGTATTGCTTTGCTCTTGAAGAAGGAAACAAGACCCATACACTTTGTGATTATTGGATTTCTATTCCTGATCTCGTTTACTATACGCGCAAACCTCATTGGATTTTGGATGAGTTTGTTTTTCTACCTCGTTGCACAATTATTTCAAGGCAAAAAAAAGTCAGTATTGCGACAGTTCGGATACATGTTTGTTGGATTCCTAATCGCAGTGGCCTTTCTTGGTATTTACTTTGTAAGCACAGATAGTTTCCAGTCCTTTTATGAAGCTGCTTTTTCATATAATTTTGCGTACTCCAAAAATTCAACAGGCGGTATTATTTCGTCAATGATTGAAGTAATGAGAAGATATGAAGTTTCAATTATTTTAGTTGCTGCACTCTTAGTATCACTGTTGCAAATCAAAAATAAAAAGTCAGGAATTTTAGAAGGTCTTTTGGTTTCATGGATTCCTTTGGAACTCTATTTGAGCAACCTATCAGGAAAACAGTTTGCACATTATTATTTGACTTGGGTTCCGATCATTATTCTATCCGTTGCCGTTCTAGCAAGTTATTTTAAGCAGGAGATTCAACAAAAAGAAAAACAATATGTGGTGATTGCATTGGTCTTTTTCTTATGCTTTCAAATTCCAACTTTCAAGTTGTTAAATGAATACAAAACCTTAGTTACGGGAGTTGAATACAAAAAAAAGAATAAGGACATTGCCAGACATATTCAAGAAAACTACAAATCAGATCAAGTATTGATCTGGGGAAACGGTATTTATCTTTATTCTTTGTTAGAAAAGAGAGCGCCTGTTCCATATTTCTATCAGACATTCCTGAAAATAGACAATGAATACTCAGGCAGATATTCGGCGGACCTATTGAATCAATTCAAAGGGAATTTACCAAAACTTGTAGTCGATGCAAGAACTAAATCTATGATTTTTCTAGATAACTCTAACAGAGAGAATGTAACGCAAAGTATGAGGAAGCATACACAAGAGTTCTTGACTTTTTTCAAGGATAAGTATGAACTGAAAGAACGAAAGTTCAATATGGATTTTTACGTATTGAAAGAGAATGAGTAAGATAAAAGTATTGTTATTAATACAGTCAGGTTACAGTGCGCGTAACTTTATATTGTCTGGCTTTCTAGACAATTCAGACTTCGAATTCACTTTCTGGTCCGATCAGGACTATATTGAACAATATGGAATTCAAAACAATTTGATCAAACTTCCCGAATACGATTACAATGCTACAACGAATTTCCTTCAGAAAGTAAAAAATCGAGCAGAGTTGTTCTACAATGTACGTAGAACCAAGAACAAGGATTATTTATTTTATCTAGCAGGAATCTATAAAAGGAGTTCCTTCAAAAAGAGTATTAAGCTTTTCCTAATGAATACAATTGCAAAGGCCTATGCCACAGAAAAAGGAATTCAAAGCTTAGACAAACCTTTTTATAAATCCATTCGGAAATCCTCTTATTATCAAGCTTGTAAGCAACAATTGATGGAAGAAAAACCAGACCTCATTTTTTGCACTCATCAAAGAGCAAGCGGAGCGGTAGCACCTATGTTAGCGGCCAGAGATTTAGGAATCAAAACAGTCTGTTTTATTCACTCTTGGGACAATATTCCTAAAGGGGTTCAACTGGTCAAAGCAGATACCTATTTTGTCTGGAGTCAGTATATGAAAGATGAGATGACTTCCCATTACCCATTTTTCAGCCCAGATGCTGTGAAAGTAACTGGAACACCTCAATTTGTTAGCTATTTCAATGAAGAATATCGTTTGAAAAGAAAAGATTTTCTTTCGCAGTTTGGTTTGGATCCTCAGAAGAAATACATTCTGTTCTCTGGCAATGACAAAACTACTTCACCGAATGACCCTGTGTATTTATCTGACGTTTGCAAAGCAGTGATCAAAATGAATCAAGAGAACGATACCTATCATGTTCTGTTCAGACCCAATCCAATTGATAGAAATGAAGGATTTGATCAAGTATTAGAGACATATTCTGAGATCTTAACAGAAATAAAACCAAGTTGGTTTGGAAGCGATGTATTTCTTTGGAATAAAGGTGGTCCAAGTGTAAAAGACGTTTCACTATTAGTGAATACAATTCTACATGCTGAATTGGTTGTAAACATGGGGTCAACAATGGCATTGGATGCAGCGATTTTGGGAAAACCTTCTTGCTATATCAATTACGACGTGAAGAGTCAGTACAATTGGTCGGTGAAAAGAACCTACAGGTTTATTCATTTTAATATGATCGAGGATATTGACCCCGTATTTTGGATTAAGGATAGAACCAATATTTTCAGTGTGTTGAACCATGCATTGAATCATGTGGAATCCAAGAATGAAGGAAGAAATAATTGGGTGGCAAGAGCAACACAATTACCGATTGAGGGAACCATACCAAGAATGTGGAATTTTTTGAAAGAGGCTTATGAAGTTTAGTCTAATCGTATGTACATACATGAGACCAAAACCGCTCACAGACTTATTAAATTCTGTGAATAAGCAACTTTTGTATCCTGATGAAATTTTAATTGTTGATGGATCTCGAGATGAATTGACCAAAGAAGCTTTAAAAAATACTTCACATGAGAACCTTAGGTATTACAAAGTAGAAGAGAAAGATAGAGGACTCACCAAGCAAAGAAATTACGGAATCGCTAGAGTCGCTTCCGATATTGACGTGGTGTGTTTTTTAGATGATGATATTATTTTAGAAGACACCTATTTTCAAAAATTGATTGGAACCTACAGAGAACACCCAGAAGCAGGTGGAGTAGGAGGTTTTATTACCAATGAAGTTGTGTGGAATAGGGTAAAAGAAGGAGAAAAAATAACAGAGAAACAATACGAGTCAAATGGATGGGTAAGAGCTTTAGGAAGTAGGAACTTATTAAGAAAAAAACTCGGTCTTTTATCTGACAAACCACCAGGGGTCATGCCAGAGTTTTCAAACGGATTGCCTGTTGGCTTTCTTCCTCCTACAAATGAAACCTATCCCGTTGAATACTTCATGGGGGGAGTTTCTAGTTTTAGAAAGGAAGTCGTAGAAACTATAAAGTTTTCTAAATACTTTACCGGATATGGATTATATGAAGATTTAGAATATTGTTTACGAGTCTCTCAGAAATACGATCTATATTTAAATACTAGTGCCAAATTGGCTCATTATCATGATGCTGGTGGACGGCCTAACCAGTACAGTTATGGGAGAATGGTGACCAGAAATGGATGGTTGGTATGGAGAACTCGCTACCCCAAACCGTCTTTCAAGGCAAGAGTGAAATGGAACTTAATCCTATTGGTGCTTACATTTGTGAAGTTAACCAATATGAAATCTGAGGGTTTTGGGGCTTTTCAACAAGTTCTTGGAAGAGTATCAGGTTGGCTTAGTTTACTTTACAATAAGCCCAAAGCATGAAGTTCTTAATCATTACACATACACCTCACAGAAAGCGAGAATCTTTGCTCTATGCGTATGAGCCCTATGTTCGTGAGATGAACCTGTGGACCAAGTATGTGACTGAAACGAGAATTATAGCTCCGCTTGTTGATGGAGTACCAAGACAGATTGATAGCGAATACAAAGCTTCTGATATCGGAATCAAAGCAATTCCTGCCATCAACTTTGTAGGATTGTCTAATAAATTACTTTCGCTCTTAAAGCTTCCAATTGTATTTTTTGTAATTCTAAAGCAGTGTTTTTGGGCGGATCATATTCACCTTAGATGTCCTGGAAATATTGGGTTATTAGGATGTTTGGTGCAGATATTTTTCCCATCAAAAACCAAAACGGTAAAATATGCTGGGAATTGGGATCCCAACAGTAACCAACCGTTGAGTTATCGAATTCAACAAAGTATTGTTTCCAACACTTTTTTTACTAGAAATTGCAAAGTGTTGGTTTATGGTGAATGGCCCAATATGACAAAAAACATATTGCCTTTTTTCACTGCTTCTTATCACTCAAAAGAAATAGAAGAAGTAAAGAAGATCAATATTCATAAGAAACTTCGATTGATTTATGTAGGAGGTTTAACCTCAAATAAGCAACCCTTATTATCTGTGAGAGTAGCAAATAAATTAAAGGAGAAAGGCTTTCCTCTAGAGTTAAATGTTTACGGTGATGGTGCAGAATATCAGAAGCTAACCGAATATATTGAAGACAATAGATTGAACGACACTGTGATTTTGCATGGAAATCAAAATAAAAACACAGTTAAAAAAGCCTTTCAAGAGGCTCATTTTCTGATATTTGTATCGAAATCTGAAGGTTGGCCGAAGGTGGTGGCTGAAGCCATGTTTTGGGGGTGTATTCCCATAGCCTCTGCTGTATCTTGCGTCCCGTATATGTTGGGCAATGGAGACCGAGGAACCCTGGTTACAAATGAGGTAGAGGAAATTGTTGCTGTAATAGAAAATTATTCCAGCAAGAAGTCTCTATTTACAAAGACTTCAGAAAATGGAAAAACTTGGTCACAAGCAATTACCATGGATACGTTTGAATTAGAAATCTCTAAGCTTTTGTAGTTTGAAAGAAGTAAGAGTTTTACAGATTATAGATTCATTAAATACAGGTGGAGCCGAGGTTTTGGCGGTGAATATCGCAAACCGTTTGGCACATTTAGGAATTGAATCTCACCTTTGTGTTACACGTCTAGAAGGAGATTTACATCCAATGGTTTCAAAAACTGTTAAATATCTTTTTTTAGAGAAGAAGAAAACATTAGACTTTCGAGCTTTCAATATCTTACGAAAGTACATTGCCAAAAATAAGATCAATGTGATTCATGCGCATTCAACCTCTTATTTTATAGGAAGTTGTATGAAACTATTATTTCCAAAAATCAAATTGATTTGGCATGATCATTATGGAAATAGCGAATTCTTAACGTCAAAAAGTAGGCCTGAGGTACGACGAATGTCATTTTTATTTCATGGTGTGATCGTTGTGAATAAAAAACTGCTTGCTTGGAATCAGAAATACCTTTCTGCGAAGAATTACTATCTGCTCAATAATTTCGCCGAGTTCATGAATGATGAAAGGAAAACTCACCTCGAAGGTGTTTCTGGAAAAAGAATTATTCATGTCGCAAGTTTTACAGAACAGAAAGATCACCTCAATTTATTAAAGTCGTTCAAGCGAGTTCTTGAACAAGCACCTGATTGGACGCTGCATTTGATCGGAAAAGGATTTCGAGATGCGTATCACCAATCTGTTTTGGAATATATTTCGAAGAACCAACTGTCAGATGCTGTTTTTATCTATGGAGTACGAACAGATGTAAAAAATATTTTGTCTCAATCGACCATAGGAGTTTTATCCTCTAAATCTGAAGGACTGCCTGTATCTTTGTTGGAGTTTGGACTTGCTAAATTACCTGTAGTAGTTACCAATGTAGGTGACTGTGGAATTTTGATAGAAGATAAAGACGTTGTAGTAGCACCGGAGAATTCATTGGCTTTATCTGAAGCATTTATTTCTTTAATTCAAAATAAATTGAAAAGGGATCAAATATCAACTCAATTACACGATAAGGTATCAAAAGAGTATAGTATCGATAATTTTATCAATACATTAGTGGATATTTACAGAGTATAATAGGAGTTAAGTAAAACGAAGAAATATAGGTTACATTGCTGAAGTTTTTACTAGATAATAAGTTAATTTTCATAGGCGCGCATATCTTTATTGGATATGCATGTACCTTCAATTTTTTTCCTACTCCTTTCGCATACTTGGTAGTTGCTTTAGCTATAGGCTTGGCTATTTTTTCTGCCAACAGAAATGAAGAAAGCACACTTTTAGCAGCTTACATGGTTGGAGTTGAAGTATTTCTAAGGATGACAAAAGGGGCTCCTTTGTTTGAGACTGGGAAATACTCGGTAATTCTCCTACTTATAATAGGTTTGGTTTTGGGTCAAACTCGACAAAAATTGACGCTTAGTTACGTATTTTACCTACTTCTTCTCTTATTAGGAATTGTTTTTACACAGGTGCCTGAAGGAGAATCATTAAGAAGATCTATTGCGTTTAATCTGAGTGGACCTTTTATGTTAGGAGTTTGTGCGCTGTATTTTTACAAGCGGAGCTTTACGATTGAACAATTGTATAATACAATGTATATGGCATTGCTTCCCATGTTCTCCATGATTACCTATATGTATTTTAGGACACCAGATCTTAGAGAAATTGCATTTGGAGGGGTATCGCTGGGGGAAACTTCTGGAGGTTTTGGACCCAACCAAGTTGCAACTGCTATTGGGTTTGGAATGTTTATTATTGGAGCATTCATTTTGACCAAAAGAAAACTTTCTGGTTTTATTTTTCTCGATGCTTTGTTCTTAATGTATTTTACCTATCGAGGATTATTAACCTTTTCAAGAGGAGGAGTAATTACAGGAATCATTGCCTTTGTTCTATTTGCTTTTTTCCTTGTTTTACACCAGCGAAATTTTGGAAAACTCATTCAATATGTGGTCGTAGGTGCCATATTTTCATTAGGAATTTGGCTCTATACTTCCGATGTGACAGGAGGAATGATTTATAACAGATATACGGGAAGAAATGCGAGTGGTATTAAGAAAGAAGATGCATCGGCAGGAAGGTTTAAAATTATTACAACGCAATTAGAGAGTTTTAAGGATGCTCCATTATTTGGTATCGGAGTGGGAAATGGAAAGTACAAACGTGAACTTTCAGGAAATAAAGTAACCGCCGCCTCACATAATGAATTAACCCGGTTGATTGAAGAACATGGCATGGTCGGTTTGGTGATGCTTTTAATTTTATTTGTTTCACCTTTAGGGCAATTCTCTCGAATTAATAATTATCAAAGGGCTTTTGTGATTCCGTTTCTTGTATTTTGGTTTTTAACTATCAATCACTCGGCGATGCGGATAGCATTCCCAGGATTTATTTATGGATTAAGTTTGATCAATATTATTTCGGATGAGAAATAAATGTATCCTATATATAGGGAACAACCTTGTGAAGAGAACAGGATACTATACCAGTATGGCTACCTTTTCCAAGAATATAGAGGAGGATGGGATTCGAGTGATCAAATATTCGCATAAGAGAAATCAATTGTTACGGTTATTGCATATGTGTTATGGTGTGCTAAGACATGCAAGGTCCTATGATTATATTTTAATTGATACGTTTAGTACTCGCAATTTCTATTATGCTTGGGCCACTTCTCAATTGGGACGATTGTTAGGTAAGAAATACATTCCTATTCTCAGAGGTGGTGACCTACCCAACAGGATATCTCGATCTGTGCTGCTCTCAAAAATGATATTTAACCACGCTTATAAAAATGTGGCACCATCCCATTATCTTAAAGAAGCCTTTGAAGCTCATGGTTATAGCACAATTTATGTACCTAATATTCTTGAGATAGATCGGTATGAATTCAAAGAACGCAAAGAACTAAAACCAAATCTTTTGTGGGTACGAGCTTTTAAACATTTGTACAATCCAGTATTGGCCATTGAGGTGTTGCAAAAATTGAAGAAAGAGTATCCCAATGCATCACTTTGCATGATTGGCCCTGCAAAAGATGATTCTTTTCAGCAGGTTAAGGATAAAGTCGCTTCTTACGGTTTGGAAGAAGATGTTGAGTATACAGGAGTTTTATCCAAAGAAGCATGGCACAAGAGGTCTGAGGAATGTGATATTTTCATCAATACAACCAATTTTGATAATACCCCTGTAAGTGTGATGGAAGCCATGGCATTGGGATTGCCTGTAGTCAGTACTAATGTAGGAGGGATGCCATATTTGATTGATTCGGAGAAAGATGGAATTCTCGTGAAAAAAGAAAATCCACAAGCAATGACCGATGCTATTTGCAGTCTTTTGAATGGTGATTTCGACTCTTTAGCTACAAATGCTAGGAGTAAGGCCGAATCATTTGCTTGGCGCAATGTTAAGAAGAAGTGGTTCGAAATTTTTAGTTTCTCTTGATGTACAATTTTTTATTAGAAAAGTTCATATTGCCCTTGGGAGATCTATTCAACGGATCTAGCTATATCAAGCAACTTCGTTATTGGAGGAAGGTTGATGAGTTTTCTGCTGAAGAATTAGAGGTACTTCAAAACAGAAATCTCGAGAAGCTTTTGAAATATGCAGTAGAGCATGTTCCATTCTATCAAAATTCAGTGCCTTCCACACAAAACCTTGGACTGCAAAGTTTCCCAATCATTAACAAACAAATCATTAGAAATAAGTCAGACGACCTGATTTCAAAAGAATATGAAAAGGCAAAGTTAATTCCCTATTCGAGTAGTGGCTCCAGTGGTGTCCAAACTACGGTGTATATGTCAAAGCAGGAGCAATCTGTATTGAGAGGCATATTAACACATTGGTGGGAGTGGTCTGGTTATCAAATAGGAAAACCGATAGTTCAGACTGGAATGGCCACTTCTAGAAGCAAATTGAAAGCCTTAAAGGATGTTTTGTTCAGAACAAATTACATTTATGCTTTCTCCTTTAAAGATGAAGAACTGAAGACGATATGTGATGGTATGAATGGCAAAAGAAACTATTTTCATCTGGTGGGATATGCTTCTTCTTTGAATGTGATTGCTGAATATGCCATTGAAAATAATTACTCGATCCATTTGAAAGGGGTTATTAGTTTAGGTGATAAATTGTTTGATCACTATAGAAAGAATGTGCAAAAAGCATTTCAAGTTAAGGTTCAGGATACTTATGGGAGCAATGAAGGTTTTATGATCGCTGCCCAATCTGACTTGGATGCATACTACATATTAAGCCCACACGTATTTGTAGAAATTCTGGATGATGACGATCAACCTGTTCCTGATGGAGAAATGGGACATATTGTGGTGACTCGTTTGGATTGCTTTTCCATGCCATTGATTCGATATCGAATAGGGGACCTAGGAATCAAATTACCTTTAGAAAAATATCCAGAGAAGAGAAAATTTCAATATCCACTCTTACAACAGGTAGTGGGTAGAGAATCCGATGTGGTTTTATTGCCAGATGATAGAAAACTCATTGTTCATTCCTTTACGGGGGTATTTGAATACATTCCAGAAATCAAACAATTCAAAGTAATACAAGAAAATGTTGCTGGAATTACCATCGAGTATATGAAAGGAAAAGACTTTAATGATACTATATTAGCATCCACAGAAAAAGAGCTACGAAAGAAAATACGATATGACGATTTTTTTATCACATTTAAAGAAGTTGATCATATTCCCGCAAGCAAATCAGGAAAACCAGAGATTATCGAATCGAGATTAAAAAGATGAGAAAAAAAAACATTTGGGTATTAAATATGACTTCCGGAAAGCCAGACTCTGGTTGGGGAGAGCGACATTATTACTTCAGTAAGTTTTGGGTGAAGAAAGGCTATGATGTAAAGATTATTTCGGGTTCTTACAATCACCTTTTCAAGAATCAACCGACCATTGACCCAAATCAAAAGTTCACTTTAGAAGAGGTGGAAGAGGGAATCACATTCTGTTGGGTGAAAATACCAGAATATGATGGAGGAAGTGTTTTCAAGCTCTGGAGCATGATTCGATTTGCAATTCGTACGCGAAAACTTTCCGCAGATCTTTTAGGAAAACCTGACTATATTCTAGTGTCATCTATGCCTATTTTCCCTGTAGTTACAGGTTGGTATCTCAAAAGAAAGCTCAAAGCCAAAAAGATGTTCTTTGAAATTAGAGACCTTTGGCCTTTGACTCCCATGTATTTAAAAGGATACTCAAAGTGGCATCCTATTGTTTTGGTGATGGCTTGGGTTGAAAAATTTGGTTACAGAAAAGCAGATGCAATTGTCTCTTTACTTCCAAATGCGTACAAATACATTGACACCATTTCGAAAGATCCTTCTAAATATTATTGGATTCCCAATGGAATTGATGAAGGACTTTTAAAAAAAGAATCGCTTCCTGAAGAGATTGTGAACCGTATTCCGAAAGATAAATTTGTAATCGGATATACAGGAACCATGGGTATGGCCAATGCGTTAGAATATTTAATCGACTGCTCTATTTTACTCAAAGAGCATAGCGATATTCACTTTGTGTTGGTGGGTGACGGCTATTTAAAAGAAGAATTGCAACAAAAGGTCGCTGGAAACCAGAATGTCACTTTTATAGATAAGATCAATAAGAATCAGGTACAAGCGATGCTTCAACTGTTCTCTGTTTGTTTTGTAGGACGAAATAATACACCTTTGTTTGACTACGGAGTTTCTTCAAATAAATTCTTCGATTATATGCTAGCCAAAAAGCCAGTAATATCTTCTTCAAACGAAATCAAGGATCCTGTAGAACTTTCTGATTGTGGTTTTGTGGTGGAGCCTGAAAGTCCAGAAGCCATTAAAGAAGCGATTATCAAATTAAAGGAGATGAGCTCTGAAGAAAGAAACGAAATCGCCATCAAAGGATATAATTATGTCAAGCAATACCACAACTTTGACTACCTAAGTAATTTGTACGTCAAATTATTCGATTAGTTGAATCCTAGACCGATATTTTTTTTACATTTGAGTCGTTAGTGACTAACCAACACTATGAGCTTAAAGATTTCCCATATTGACTTGTCAGAAAGAAAGGTCTTACTGAGATCAATGGATGTGCTGTTGATTGTTTTAAGTATTTGGGGATCTACTCAAATTGGAATTCAGGATTACATCACTTTTGATAATCAGTCCATCTATTCTTGGTTGATTCTCCTCATATTTTATATTTTTTTATTCGGAGAGATTTTCCAGTTATACGCGCTGAATGTTTCCAGTAGTCGATTTAAGTTGTCAAGAAGTTTGTTTTTGACGGTTTTTGTCACAACCTTATTCTTCATCTTTACGCCCTTCCTTTCGCCAGAATTGCCCGAGAACAGAATTCAGATCATCTACTTTTTCGGACTCATTTTTATCCCAGTGCTTATTTGGAGGTTTATTTACATGGTTGTTTTCTTTGCGCCAAAATATTTCAAAGATATCATCGTAGTTTCGCATTCATCCAGAGCTACACAACTTTTAAACCTTATCAGTAAAAGAGGATTTCACAATGTAATTTGCTACGTTTCTGATGAAAAGAGCAAGGACTACGGACAATATTTTGATGTCAGAGACACAGATATCTATGAATTGGTTAAGAGAAAGGGAGCGAAAGAAGTTATACTCACAACT
>CAZTFN010000021.1:13875-23810 GCA_964612905.1 uncultured Flavobacterium sp.
ATTTTCTAGCGATGTGATTTCCAAAATGAACAAAGCCACCATTGCACTTTTCGAGGAGGGGATTAACATCAAAAGTTATGAGAGTTTTTATGAAGAAATTACAGATCGTGTGCCTAAAGAGGTTTTAGATCATAACTTCTACAAGCATATCAACTTGAGCAGCAATAGTGATAACAAGTTCTATCAGGTTTTTCGTAGGATTTTGGATATCATTATTTCCTCGATCGGGATTTTGTGCTTCTTTGTACTTGTTCCCATCATTTTCATTCTGAATTTGATTGCGAATAGAGGACCTTTTTTCTACACGCAAGATCGTGTTGGACAAAAAGGACGTGTCTTCAAGATTTTCAAACTAAGATCAATGGTCGTGAATGCTGAGTCTCAAGGAGCTCAGTACGCTATGAAGAATGACAAACGAATTACTTCTTTTGGAAAGTTCTTGAGAAATACACGACTGGACGAAGTACCTCAGTTTTTCAATATTCTAAAGGGTGACATGAGCCTTATAGGACCTCGACCTGAACGACCTGAATTTGTGGAGCAACTAGAAGAACAGATTCCGTTTTATGCCATTCGACACGTTGTGAAACCGGGACTTACTGGTTGGGCACAGGTAAACTTCCCTTATGCCAATAATCTGGAAGAACAAGAGAAGAAACTTCGATACGATTTATTCTACATCAAAGAACAAAGTGCTTACATCGACTTTAAGATCATCATTAAAACGATGACAACAATTCTATACTTTAAGGGACAATAATCTCATCAGGTACCAGTAGCGTACAACCAAGACTCCCAAGAAAGGAATCAGTGCTAAAGAGAACAGCTGTATTCCAAAAATCCAAATGACTGACAGAACGAAAATAAGCAGCAAACAAAGCCTTAGATAATTAGGAGTCCATTTAGGCGCTTTTTTCTTTAGTAAGAAGAATGCGATCACAAGGTTAGGAGCGAAGCCCCATAGAATGTTTAAGTTGTTAGGTGTTGTCTTATGATCCGTAAAGAACCATAAGAAAATCAAGAAGATTCCAATCAATCCATTGATGAAAAAGAGAGAGAAATCAAACCATTTTGAGTTTTGTCCACGTTTGATATCTCTATAGGTAATGAGAATTGTCAACAAGAATAGTAACGAAAAAATGAACATAGGGTTCAGTAATTCAGAAGCTGGGTCCTTCTCAACAAAATCAAGAACAGTCACTTCTTTTTTCACCAAAGACTTTTCTGTTCCATTGTCTATTCTTTTTGCATTTTTTAAGGACAGATATAAATAATCTGGTAAATAGATATAATCTTCGTATTCAATCTTTTGATCTAGCTTGGACCCTAGAGCCACATTGATTCCAAAACTCCCCCAAGTATTCCATGGCATTTCTCTATTCATTAGTTTTCTCAGGGTCATCCCGTCTTCGGTGTAAGAACCTGATAACTGAGCTTTGGCGTTCAGTATGTTCTGAACAATATCTCGGAGTTTGGTAGAACAGTTGTTGAAATAAGGATCGTAGAGGTAGAAAGCGTTTTCTGGCTGCGCATTGTTGCGTAAGAAATTGAAGATCGCGTTTTTTTCCTCAGGATTGAGGTCTAAGATTTGTTCCTTCATCCATCGTTCATCTCGCTCATATCCATAAATAAACTGTTTGAAAGGTCTTACGTCTAAGAAATACTCCAATCTTCCCTGAGCAAAGTTTCCGTAAAAATTAGGTCGATTAAAATCGAAAACACCATAATTAAATACATGATCCAATCTAAGCAGCGGATCTTTGACACGAATGGCACTATGTCCGAAGGTTTCAAAAAGTGCATCTCCTGGGCCAGCAGTGAGAATACTAACCTCAGAGTAGACCGATAGCTGAACGTCCTGAGAAATAACAGACTGAGTGAGTGTAAAAAATAAGAAGAGAGAAAAGTAAAGTTTTTTCATAGGCTATCTTCTAAAAAAGCTATAATCGATTTTAACTGAGAAAATATTCGAAAATAGTGCATTTCCAACACTTCCAATATTGGTCAACGCATAATCTACTTGAATTCCTTTGAAGGTAAATCCAACTCCAAAATTGGGTTGTAGTGTCAAGTTTTTACTTCCATCAAATTCTGTGGTATTCTGAAAATTTCCAACACCAGCACGTAAGAATACAAAGTTTTCATAATCTAACTGAAAACCTAAAGCAGGATCGATACTACCAAAGCTGGTTGATATAATATCATTCGTTCTTGCAAAACGTAGGTTCAAATCGAACTCGGTTAACAAATGAAACAAACGTCCAACATCAAACGTGCGGGCCACTCCAAACTGTACTTTTGGTTTGGTAATCTCCGTGGTTTCTGGCAATTCTTGATTTTGTCCAGGAATGGCTCCTTGAATCGTAGCAAACGCATCTTCATCTATAGACCAAACGTTGAACGTAGTGGTAATGTCTCGTACCATCAATCCAAATTTCCACTTTCCCTTTTCATACTGAATACCAGCATCCAATCCAAATCCCCATGAATTGGCAAAATCGCCAATGGTTCTGCGTACCACTTTGGCATTCACACCAAAATATAAGTCCTGGAAGATTAAATTTCTTGCATAAGAAAAGGTAAGGCCGTAATCAGCAGCCGAGAACAAACTCACCCGGTTGAAGTCAATATTCCCTTGACTATCAATTAATTCGGTCGTATTTAAAATATCGTCTACCCCAAATCGAATGATGGAAACACCCAAAGCACTCTGTTTGTCAATAGGCATGGCAAAGGCTGCATAGTTGTAGTTGGCAATTCCAGCGAAGTAAGAAGCATACATCAAGGATCCTTGATAGTCTTCAATATTGACCAATCCAGCGGGATTCCAATATCCAGCATTCACATCATTCGTAGTAGCGACAACTGCTTTGCTCATTCCCAAAGCGCCCGCATCTACACCAATATTTAAAAATTCATTGGAGTAGTTTCTGACCGTTTGGGCATCAACAAATAATGACGAAATAAGTAAAAGTAAGAGAAATTGCTTCTTCAAAAGATATCTTTTCTGGACACGCAAATATCCTAATATATTATTGAAATAACTTTAGAAAGTCCCAGATATTGCATGAATTACAAACAGTCTTGTAAAAACTGCACAATTTTAAGATCTACCCAACGATTTTCTTGCTGTTTAAAGCTGGAGATAAAACCAACATGACCACCATATTTTGTGACCAGAAGATAAAAGTTATCCATATTCTCAGCTTCCTCATATGGATAACATTCCTCCGACAAAAAAGGGTCGTCCAAAGAAGTGATCAGATAGGCAGGCTTTTTTATCTTTGGAATGTAAGGTTTGGAGCTTGCTTTTTCCCAATAATCTTCTGGACTATCAAATCCAAATACTGGAGCGGTGTACAATGCATCGAAATCTTTAAAAATCTTGGCTTTGAAGAGTTTGTCTTTGTCCAACTTGTATTCAGGGAACTTATGTGCCTTTTCCAAAGCTTTGAGTCGAAGTGTTTTTAGGAACTCTTCCATATAAATCTTATTCTTCAAAAGCGCCATTTGTCTTCCAGAAGAGGCTAAATCAATGGGCACAGAAACCGCAATTCCGCCAATCACTTTCTCAGAAATAGAATCGGCATATTCACCCAGATATTTTAAGGTCAAGTTCCCTCCAAGGCTATAGCCCACAATCATGATTTTTTCATAATCGGTATGCTCTAATAGGTAAGAAACTACAAAGTCGACATCCTCAGTTTTTCCGCTGTGATAGGTTTTTAAGAGTCGATTGTCTTCTCCGCTACAACCTCTTAAGTTGAAGCAAACGGCATCATAACCAGCCTTATTGACTTCAGTGGACGCAGATAACATATACTTAGACTCAGAACTTCCTTCCAAGCCATGAATCAACAAAACAGCCACCTTGGACCCAACCTTCGAGAAATCGAGATCAATGAAATCATCGTCCCAAGTTTCTATGCGAACTCGCTCATAGTTGTGAGTTCCCTTCATAAACAGCGCTCTAAATACGGTGTTGATATGACCGTTACGAAAGGGGAGAGAAGGAACAAAGTCTGATTCTAATATTGGCATAAGATAATCTTTCTAGCAATGATTCAGACAAATATCACGAAAAAATAAGGATTTTAAAAACGCCCAAAATGGATTTACTATTTTAGCCTTATGAACATCAAAAGATACATTCCTAACTTCTTCACTATGGGCAATTTGTTCTTCGGAACGATTGCTGCTATGTTTGCAACCTTTTTACAATTTGAAGCAGCTGCCATTTGTGTAGTGATTGCCATTATATTTGATTTCTTCGATGGATTTCTTGCAAGAATACTTAAAGTACAAGGTGAATTAGGAAAACAACTGGATTCCTTGGCAGATATGGTCACTAGTGGCGTGGTACCAGGTATCGTGATGTTTGGACTTCTAGGTGATGGAACAGCGATGGTAACACCAGAACAAACGGAGACGATGATCTGGACAGGTTTTAAATTCGGAACAGTACAGATGATAGGTTTGTTATTGACCATAGCTGCTTGTTATCGATTGGCAAAGTTTAATTTGGATACAAGACAAACCGATTCTTTCATTGGCTTGCCAACGCCTGCCATGAGCTTGTTTGTTGTTTTTTTACCAGTGATTTTGGGAACAACTGAGATTGATATCGTCAAAGAGCTGTTGACGAATCAATATGTTTTGATAGGAATCACAGTCGTATTGAGTTATTTGATGAATGCTGAATTGCCATTATTGGCACTAAAATTCAAGAAGTTCACTTGGAAAGGAAATGAGTTCAGGTTTATTTTGATGGCTCTTTCTGCAACGCTATTGATTACAGTGCAGTATCTTGCAGTACCCTTAATTATATTGGTTTATATAGTGCTTTCGTTGATAGAAAATATGACTAGGAAGAAAGCCTAGAATACTTTCTCTTTCAATTCGAAGTCTCGACCGAGATATACTTTTCGTACCAATTCATCTTCAGCAAGTACTTTAGGAACTCCCTCTTTTAGAATTCCTCCTTGATACATTAAGTAAGTTCTATCGGTAATGGCCAGTGTTGCCTGAACATCGTGATCGGTAATTAAAATTCCAATATTTCGATCTTTCAAATGCGCCACAATACTTTGGATGTCTTCTACAGCGATGGGGTCTACTCCAGCAAACGGTTCGTCTAATAGGATAAACTTCGGATCGGAAGCTAAGCACCTAGCGATTTCCGTTCTCCTTCTTTCCCCTCCAGATAATAGATCACCGCGGTTTTTACGTACATGACCAATATTGAACTCTTCAATCAAAGACTCCAATTTCATTTTTTGCTCTTTCTTAGACAATCCAGTGAACTGTAGTACCGACATGATATTGTCTTCTACAGAAAGCTTTCTGAAGACAGAAGCTTCTTGCGCTAAATATCCAATTCCTTTTTGAGCTCTTTTGTACATCGGATACTTGGTGATATCCTCATCGTTCAAATAGATATTTCCACCGTTAGGCTTGATCATCCCTACGATCATATAAAAAGAAGTGGTTTTCCCAGCACCGTTCGGTCCCAACAATCCAATGATTTCTCCCTGTTGTACTTCTAGGGAAATTCCTTTTACAACTTTTCTACTACCGTAAATCTTTTGAATGTTTTCTGCTCTTAATATCATATCGACTTCGAAAGTATGATTAAAACTTGAATGCGTCCATTAAAACATTGTTAAATCAATCATCTAATAATTTAATAACCCAATAACTTAATAACGGAATAAAAAGTTAATCGACGGGATTATTAACTTATTAAATTATTCCCTTATTCAATTATTGTTTTCTAATGCTTCCCAAAACTCATAAGCTCTTCGCAAATGTGGAATCACAATGGTTCCACCTACCAAAGTAGCGATAGACATGGTTTCCATCATCTCCTCTTTGGTGACACCTTCTTTATAACAAGTTTCTAGATGATAGGCAATACAATCATCACATCGAAGTACAGCCGAAGCCACCAATCCTAAAAGTTCTTTTGTCTTTACAGGAAGATGTCCTTCTTTAAAGGCATTCGTATCTAAATTGAAAATTCTTTTAACAACCTTATTCTCTTCACTTAAGATTTTATCGTTCATCTTAGAACGATACTCATTGAACTCTTGAACTTTATTTGAGGGCATCTTGTTGTTTTTTATAAATGCGATTTGAGACTACTATACTGATTTCATATAAGATCAAAATAGGAATGGAAACGATCACCTGACTCGCAATATCCGGAGGTGTAATAATTGCTGAAAGAATTAACACCACCACCAAAGCGTGCTTTCTGTATTTTCGTAAGAATGTTGGAGTAACCAAACCTATTTTCGATAAGAAAAATATAACTACGGGCAATTCAAACATGATGCCAACTCCCAATAGAGTGTTGGTAATCAGGCTCATGTATTTCGACAAGGTAAAATCATTCACCACCACATCTGCAACGGAGAAGTAGTAGAAGAAATAAACCGACATTGGTAGAATTACATAATAACTAAATAGAACTCCTAAGAAGAATAGTAGAGAAGAGGTAAAAATAAATCCCCTCGATTTTTTGATTTCGGTCTCGTGAAGACCTGGAGAAACGAATCTCCAGAATTCCCACAGGATGTAAGGGAAACTCACGATAAATCCTAAAATAGCCGATGCCCATAAGGCGTTCATCAACTGGTCTGTAGGACCTAGACTTTTTAAGGATGTATTAAAAGCAATGGTACAAAAATCACTATCAATTCCGATGAAACTGAATCCTTTACACAAAGCTCGATAGGTTACAAATTCTGTTTTCAAATGTGCCAACAGAAAATATTCGTAAACATATTTACGCAATACAAAAATGGCTACAGCAACACTCAAGATTGCTCCAGCGCTTCGAACTAAGTGCCAGCGTAGCTCCTCTAAGTGAGCCAAGAAAGACATTTCTTTTTCTTCTGCCATCTAAAAAATTCCTTCTTTAATTAAGTCATGTAAATGCACCACACCCACATAGGTCTTCTGATCATCAGTTATTAAGATTTGAGTGATGTTATTATTTTCTAAAGTTTCCAAAGCCTCAATAGCCATGGCATCTTGGGAAATCATTTTTGGGTTCTTGCCCATGATATCTTTGGCGGTCAACTTAGATATTTCCAGCGTTTTGCTTAACATTCTACGAACGTCTCCGTCGGTAATGATTCCAGTAATTTGGTCGTTTTCATTTAAAACCGCAGTCACTCCCAATCTTTTTTCTGAGATTTCAACAATCACCTGAGCAACTGAAGTTGTTTCGGATACTTTCGGAGTTTCATTGTTCTTAATCAAATCAGACACTCTTAAATACAAACGTTTTCCAAGAGCACCACCAGGATGATACTTCGCAAAATCTTTGTCGGTAAATCCTTTCATCTTCAACAAACATACTGCCAAGGCATCTCCCATGACCAATTGTGCTGTTGTACTGGTTGTAGGAGCGAGGTTGTTTGGACAGGCTTCCTTTTCAACGTAGGTATTTAAGGTAAAATCGGCCTGAGTTCCTAGGAAAGAATCGGCATTTCCAGTAATTGCTATAATTTTATTATTACTATTCTTAATTAGAGGAACCAAAACTTTGATTTCTGGTGTATTTCCACTTTTTGAAATACAAATCACTACATCATCCTTTTGAATGATTCCTAGATCTCCATGAATTGCGTCTGCCGCATGCATAAAAATTGCAGGTGTTCCCGTAGAGTTTAAGGTTGCAACAATCTTCGTGGCAATATTGGCACTTTTTCCAATTCCAGTGACCACCACACGACCTTTAGAGTTCAAAATAAACTTGACAGCTTTTTCAAAATCAGTATTGATTAAATTCGTAAGGTTGGCAATTGCTTTGCTTTCAGAGAGGATAGTTTCTTTGGCAATAACGATGATATTTTGTAAATCTTCCAAGGATTGATTTATTTTATCCGTAATAAAAAAAGTTATATATTTAAGTTATCAAATATTAGACAAACTTACTACAAAATTCATAGACCCCCAATAATTGTAAGCGGATTGTCATTCTATGAAATGAGGGAGAGTTGAAGATGAAAATTATATAAATGGATATTTACGCTTCTTTAAAAAAATTCTTCGGTTTTAGTCAATTCAAAGGTCTCCAAGAAGATGTTATTAAAAGTATTTTAAGTGATCACGACACCTTTGTAATCATGCCTACAGGTGGAGGTAAATCATTATGTTACCAGTTGCCTGCTTTAATGAAGGATGGTACAGCAATTGTAATCTCACCATTAATTGCTTTGATGAAAAACCAAGTGGATGCAATTCGTGGAATCTCTGAAAATCGTGGAATTGCACATGTACTCAATTCATCGTTGAACAAATCCGAAGTTGCTCAGGTAATGTCAGACATTTCTTCAGGAATTACCAAGTTATTATATGTGGCACCAGAATCGTTGATTAAACAGGAGTATGTTGATTTCTTAAAAGGTCAGAAGATTTCTTTTGTAGCGATTGATGAAGCGCATTGTATTTCTGAATGGGGCCATGATTTTAGACCTGAATACAGAAACCTAAAACATATTATCAAACAGATTGATAACGTTCCTGTAATTGGATTGACTGCTACTGCAACGGAGAAAGTACAAGAAGACATTCTCAAGACTTTAGGAATTACAGGAGCACAAACCTTTAAGGCATCTTTTAACCGACCAAATTTATTTTATGAAGTCCGACCGAAGACGAAAGAGGTTGAAAAGGATATCATTCGTTTTGTAAAACAGCGAATGGGGAAATCTGGGATCATCTATTGTTTGAGTCGAAAGAAAGTGGAAGAGATTGCCCAAGTGCTGCAAGTAAATGGAATCAAAGCCGTTCCGTATCATGCGGGATTGGATGCAAAAACCAGAGCGAAGCATCAAGATATGTTCTTAATGGAAGATTGCGATGTTGTAGTGGCTACCATTGCATTTGGAATGGGAATCGATAAACCGGATGTTCGTTATGTGATTCACCATGACATTCCAAAGAGTTTGGAGAGTTATTATCAAGAAACAGGTCGCGCTGGACGTGATGATGGTGAAGGATATTGTTTGGCTTTCTATGCATATAAAGACATTGAGAAGTTAGAGAAGTTTATGGCGAGCAAGCCTGTTGCAGAGCAGGAGATAGGTCATGCTTTGTTACAAGAAGTTGTTGGGTATGCAGAAACTTCTATGTCGAGGAGAAAGTATTTGTTGCATTATTTCGGAGAAGAGTTTGACGAGGTGAATGGTGAAGGTGCTGATATGGATGACAATACCAGAAATCCAAAGAAGAAGCATGAAGCCAAGGACGATGTGGTGATGTTACTATCCGTCGTTCGAGATACCAAGGAAAAATACAAGGCCAAAGAAATTGTCAATACACTTGTTGGAAAAGAAAACGCGATGTTGAATTCTCACAAAACGCATCTACAACCTTTCTTTGGGTGTGGTAAAGAGAAGGAAGCAGGCTATTGGATGGCATTGATACGTCAAGTTTTGGTAGTGAATTTGATTCGCAAAGAAATTGAGCAGTATGGTGTGGTCAAACTAACGCAAGCAGGAAAAGACTTTATTGATGCTCCAAGTTCGTTTATGATGACAGAAGATCATGTTTACAGCGAACAGGATGATGCAGGTATTATTACGAATGCCAAAAGTGCTGGCGCTGCTGCCGATCAGAAATTGGTGAAGATGTTGAAAGATCTTCGTAAGAAAGTTGCTGTGAAACAAGGAGTTCCTCCATTTGCAGTGTTTCAAGATCCTTCTTTGGATGACATGGCACTCAAATATCCGATCACTACAGAAGAACTGTCTAAAGTTCACGGAGTCGGAGAAGGAAAAGCCAGAAAGTTTGGAAGGGACTTCTTATCATTGATTGAAAAATATGTGGATGACAACGATATTACACGCCCAGATGATTTGATCGTAAAAAGTACGGGAGTCAATTCAGGATTGAAGTTGTACATCATTCAAAATACAGAT
>CAZTFN010000022.1:0-23769 GCA_964612905.1 uncultured Flavobacterium sp.
GATTGAGTGGGAAAAATTGCTATGAAAAAGAAAAAGTGTTATTGCTTTCGCAACAACGGTTCAAATTTAATATAATATTTACAATTAAAAAACATTTTTTTAAAAAAATGATAATAATTAAGAGAACATATCTTTAACCTTTTCAAAAAATGATTTGTCGCTTCTTTTGGGTGATGGGATAAAGTTCTCATCGTCAATCATTTTCTCAAAAAACTTGCGCTGTTCCTTGGTTAATTCTTGAGGAGTCCACACATTTATATGGATTAAAAAGTCCCCATTTCCGTAGCGTTCTATACTTGGTAAACCCTTCCCTTTCAAACGTAAAATCTTTCCAGATTGGGTTCCTGCGTCAATTTTGATCTTTACTTTGCCCGTAACGGTTTCAATTTCTTTAGAAGTTCCTAAAATGGCTTCAGAAATATTGATGTACAAATCGTAATGTACATTGGTTCCTTCTCTCTTTAGCTTTTCATGTGGAATTTCTTCAATGACCACTAAAAGATCTCCAGAGATAGAGTTTTTTCCAGGAGCTTCGTTTCCTTTTCCTCCTACTTTCAACTGAACTCCTTCAGTAACACCTGCTGGAATTTGGATGCTCACGGTTTCTTCTTTTACAATCAAACCTTGTGCATCAGAACCATTTGGTTTGCTATCGATGATTTCACCCGTTCCTTGACAAGTACTACAGGTGGTAGAAGTTTGCATTCTACCTAAAATGGTATTGGTAATACGTGTTTGTTGACCTGTTCCATTACAGGTAGGACAAGTTTTATAACGAACTCCGTCAGCTTGGACCTTACGACGTACTTTTACCTTCTTCTCTACTCCTTTGGAAATTTCTTCTAAGGTCAATTTCACTCGAATTCTTAGGTTGCTTCCTTTGACTCTAGCTTGACGACCACCGCCGCCACCGAAACCTCCGAAGCCTCCACCAAAAGCTCCTCCGAAAATATCTCCAAACTGACTGAAGATATCTTCCATATTCATTCCAGCGCCACCGAAGCCTCCTTGACCTCCTTCAAATGCTGCATGTCCATATTGATCGTAACGCGCTTTCTTATTGTCATCACTCAATACTTCATAAGCTTCTGCCGCCTGTTTGAATTTCTCTTCAGCTTCTTTGTTATCCGGATTCTTATCTGGATGGTATTTGATAGCCATCTTACGATAAGCTTTCTTTATTTCTGAAGCAGTTGCTGACTTTGAAATTCCCAGTATTTCGTAGTAATCTTGTTTTGCCATAGTTTTTCAGTTGTCGGTTTTCAATTATCAGTGATCTGTAATCAATTGTCAGTGATCATTGTTAATTGTTCATTGCTCATTGTTTATTGTCCCACCACCACTTTTGGGTGTCTAATGATGCGGTCTCCTAGCTTATACCCTTTTTCAATGGCGTCTACTATTTTCCCTTTAAGCTTTTCATTCGGTGCAGGAATCTGTGTAATCGCGTCATGCACTTCAGCGTCGAATGAATCACCAGCTTTCACTTCAATCTCTGACAATCCTTTTTGTACCAGCGTATTCTTGAATTTATCGTTGATCAACTTCATTCCTTTTAAAAGCTCTTTGTCTTTAGCTTTTTTGATTTCCGCCAAACCTCTGTCGAAATCATCCAAAATTGGCAGTAAAGCTGTCATTAATTCCTGACTCGCTGTCTTGAACAACTCCATTCTTTCTCTGGAGGTACGCTTTTTATAATTTTCAAACTCAGCAAACAAACGCAGGTATTTGTCTTTCTCTGCAGCCAAAAGTTCTTCTGCAGTAGGTTCATCTTTAGTAACCTCTTGATTTTCTTCAGTTTTTGTCTCTTGCTCGTTGTTTTGAATTTCCTCTTCTTGTATCTTTTCTTCCTTACTCATTTTTGGTAACGGTTAAAATGTTTACATTTTATTGGCAATAATACTGCCAACAAAAAAATAGTGCCAAGATGGCACTATTTTTTATTCTATTTTCCAATGTTTACTTGTTCTTCCTAAATTTTCGAATGATAAATCTAATTAGTAGAAATAATAGGACAAGAACGAAAATCGCAGTAGCTCCTATAAAGACGTATAGGTTTGTCTTCTTAGGTCCCGTCATGATATACATAAACAACTCATTTCCCAATTGTTCCCCATATTCTGAATTGGTAAAGAGGACAAAGCCCCAACCTTTTTCTGGATCTATCGCAAACGATGATGTAAATCCGAAATTATTACCACCGTGTGCATATAAATTGGTCAATGGAATTCTAGGTTTGAAGAATCCAAGTGTATAGTCTACTTTGAGTCCATCGAATTCATCCACATAGGAATGCACTGTATACATCTCCTTGAAACTTTCTTCGGAAAGACCTTCATTATTGTATAAGGCAATTAGCCATTTTGAAAAATCCAAGGATTCGCTATGTAAAGAAGCTGGTGCCCGAAATTGATATCTATAAATACTGTCCCAATCTCTTTCTGGATTGATCCAAATTCCTTTTTCGTCATAAGGTTCCGCTTTATTCGTCTTAGCATAGTCATCTTGAATAAAAACTGTATGCTCCATCCCTAAAGGTTGGGCTACTTTCTTTTGAAAGATCGCCTCCAATCCATCCCAATCTGTTTGATCAATTTCCTTTAAGACTTTGGATAAATACATATACCCCTCTCCAGAATACCTATAATCGGTTCCTGGATCAAAATGGATGACCAACTTGTTGTCTTCTCGGTCTTGTCGCCAATTCGGAAAACCTGAACGGTGGCTTAAGACCATTCTTGCTGTGATCTTCTTATATCGTTCATCATAAGCAATGTCTTCGTATGGAAGATATTCATGTAGCGGTTTGTCAAGATCTAACTTGCCTTCATCAACATACTTCATTACGAAATAGGCAAAAATAGATTTCGACATTGAGGCCGCTTCAAAAACCGTTGCATCAGTAATTGGAAGATTGTTTTCTTTAGAAGCTAGTCCCATCACACGGTGATGAACAACTTCACCGTCATTGATAAAGGCAATAGACATTCCAGGGATGTCAAGGTCTTTAACTTTTTCATCTAAGAATTGATCCAAAGATGCTTTGGGAATGGCATCGAAGCCTAAATAGCTATCAATACTGTCTTCTGATTTACAAGAAAATAATAAGGTGAATGCAAAGGCAAGAATAAGAAAATGTTTGATTTTCATAATCGTCAGTTTAGTTAGAATTCTGGAAGCACAAAACTTCCCTGAAAATCAGACGACAAAAATCAACTCAAGGTTACATTAATCTTCGATTCTTTCAATTTTTGCTCCGATGGACCTTAGACGTTGTTCAATATCTTCGTAACCACGATCGATCTGTTCTATATTATTGATGATGCTAGTTCCCTTGGCTGACAACGCTGCAATCAACAAAGAGATTCCTGCTCGAATATCGGGTGAAGTCATTTTTGTCGCTTTTAAAGTAGACTTACGATCATGACCAATCACTGTAGCTCTATGCGGATCACATAAGATCACCTTTGCTCCCATATCAATCAACTTATCAACGAAGAACAATCGGCTTTCAAACATTTTTTGATGAATCAAAACGGTTCCTTTGGCTTGAGTAGCCACGACCAACACAATACTCAAGAGATCAGGCGTGAACCCTGGCCAAGGAGCATCCGCAACTGTGAGTACAGAACCATCAATGTAGGTTTGAATTTCGTAGCTATCTTGCTGTGGAATGTAAATATCGTCGTCTCTTTTCTCTAACTTGATTCCCAGTTTACGAAATACTTCTGGGATTTGTCCTAAGTCTTTCCAACTGACATTTTTGATGGTTAGTTCTGATTGTGTCATCGCCGCCATTCCAATCCAGCTACCGATTTCAATCATGTCTGGTAAGACTCTATGTGTACAACCTCCTAAGGATTGAACACCTTCAATAGTCAGTAAGTTTGAACCTACACCACTAATCTTTGCTCCCATACTATTCAACATTTTAGAAAGTTGTTGAATGTAAGGTTCGCAGGCTGCATTGTATATGGTTGTGGTTCCTTTGGTAAGCACAGAAGCCATGATGATGTTGGCAGTTCCCGTTACAGAAGCTTCATCTAGCAACATGTCCGTTCCTGTCAATCCAGCTTCCGCTGCTACACCGTAGAAATATTCTTCTCTATTGTATCGGAACTTTGCTCCCAATCGAATAAATCCTTCAAAGTGAGTATCCAATCGTCTACGGCCAATCTTGTCGCCACCAGGTCTTGGAATGTAACCTTTCCCAAATCGAGCTAATAAAGGTCCAACAATCATGATAGAACCACGCAGTGAGCTTCCATCTCTTTTGAACTCAGCAGACTCTAAATATTTTAGATTGATTTCATCTGCTTGAAACGTATAGCTGTTTGGAGAATGTTTTTCGATTTTCACTCCTAATTCACCTAAGATGAAAATCAGTTTATTAACATCTATGATATTGGGAATGTTGTCAATTTTTACTTTTTCTGGAGTGAGCAATACAGCACATAAAATCTGTAACGCTTCGTTTTTGGCACCTTGTGGTGTAATGGATCCACTTAATCTGTGTCCGCCTTCAATTCTGAAAGAAGCCATTTATCTTTTTCTATTTTTGTGTGAATGGTTTTTTCCTTTGTGGCTCTTGTTTCCTTGGCCTCTTCTACTCTTCAATAAGTCTTTAACTTCTGATAAGGACTCTTCAGAGTTTCTTAAATCGAGCTTTCCATCCGAGAGTTCAAACAAGTGATCAAAAATCACAGCATCGTCTACGGTGTCTTTATTCCAGCTTAAGAAACACTTTTTCATATGATTGGCGATGGTATACACTAAGGCATCTTTCATTTCTCCATCATCCCACGTCAACGCCGTGTCAATCATGATCTGAATATTGTTACCATAGAAACGATATTTTGACGCCGATTTTGGATAGTTCAATCGTTCTGGCTTCTCTTGCAATTCTTCTTTGGAAGGTTTTTCGTAAGGTGAATCAGCATCCAATCGGAAATCAGACATGATGTGCAATTGATCCCAAAGTTTGTGTTTGAAATCGGGTACATCACGAAGATGTGGCTGGAGGTTCCCCATTACATCAATAATGGCTTGGGCCATCTTATTTCTTTCTTCCTTCGTTTCTAGACCTACACAATGATCTACCAATTTCTGAATATGTCTACCATACTCGGGAATGATCATCAAAGGTCGTTCTGAATTGTATTCTAAGTCAAATGTCATGTATATTCTTAATGAAGTTTGCTCCTTCGTCTTCGCCTTCGGAGCATTGTATGTTTATTCTGCAAAATACATATTATTTCACAGGGATGTATTGATTTTATCCAATAATTTTCAGCTTGGCAAATTGCAACAAAAGTTTCTTTTTTCCAACAGTTCCAAACTGAATTTCAGCTTTTTTATTGGCTCCGGAACCCTCTAAAGCAATAACCTCTCCTTTACCAAAACGATTGTGCTCCACAATATTGCCAACCGTAATATTATCATCAAACAAATTACCATTGGTATTTGTCTGTTTGACCTTTTTAAGATTCCTTGGAGGTGTAAATGTTACATTTTTAGAAGCTTCTCTTTCTTTTCGCTGGCGTTGAATAGGCTTTTGAAAGCGAACTTTTTTAGGCGCATCCCCAAAAATACTCTGATCTACAAATCTATTGATCGAAGGTTCTGGTGCTTTTGGCGTGAGATACTCTAAAAATTGCTCATCGATTTCTTCTAAGAATCTGCTCGGCTCACAATCAATCAATTTCCCCCAACGGTAACGCGTTTTTGTGTATGTTAGGTATGCCACTTTTTCAGCTCTTGTCAACGCCACATAAAACAACCTTCGTTCTTCTTCCAGCTCAGAACGCGTATTCATACTCATTGCAGAAGGAAATAAGTTTTCTTCAAGTCCAACTACATATACATATGGATATTCCAACCCTTTTGATTGATGAATACTCATCAAAGAAACACGCAGTTTGTCATCTTTTTTATCCGCATCCAAATCCGTCGCTAAGGCTACTTCCTCAAGAAATGCAGTCAGTGAAGCATCTTCACCTTCTTCTATTTTATCTGTAATGAAATCTTTAATTCCATTGAGCAATTCTTGTACGTTTTCTACTTTGCTTACAGCTTCTGGAGTTCCATCTTTCTCAAGATCCTTCACCAATTGAGTTTGCTTCACTACCAAATCGGCCACTTCAAAAGCATTGAGTTTCTTCATATCAATTTGAAACCGAAGAATCATATTCAGAAAGTTCTGAAGTTTAGTTTTGGTTCCTGAATTGATCTTTAAATCGATCTTATCGATATTTTTGATAATGTCGAAAATCGATTTATTATAGTGATTCGCGGCAATGGTTAGTTTGTCAATAGTGGTTGCTCCAATACCTCTTGCAGGATAATTGATGATCCGCTTGAGAGCCTCTTCATCATTTGGATTGATCAACATTCTCAAGTAGGAAAGTAAATCTTTTATTTCCTTCCTCTGGTAAAATGAAATTCCACCGTAGATTTTGTAATCAATATTCTTCTTTCGAAGTGCGTCTTCAATAGCTCTAGACTGTGAATTTGTTCGGTATAGTACAGCAAACTCATCGTTCTTCATTTGCTGATTCATCTTATGATCAAAAATCGATTGGGCAACATACCTCCCTTCTTCTCCATCTGAGATGGTGCACATTACTTTCACACGTTCTCCTGAATCATTCTGTGTCCAAACCTCTTTATCTAGCTTGGTTTTATTCTTTTCGATAACAGAGTTCGCAGCATTCACGATATTTTTTGTGGAACGATAATTCTGTTCCAATTTAAATGTCTTTACATCAGGATAATCCTTTTGAAAACTTAAAATATTCTGAATATTTGCTCCACGGAAACTGTAAATACTTTGAGAGTCATCACCTACCACACAGATGTTTTGAAAACGATCAGCCAAGGCTCGTACAATTATATATTGAGAGTGATTGGTATCCTGGTACTCGTCTACCATAATATATCGGAATCGATCTTGGTACTTTGCAAGTACATCTGGAAAACGTGCTAAGATTTCATTTGTTCGCAACAACAAATCATCAAAATCCATGGCTCCTGATTTAAAACATCGATCTACATATTCTTTGTAGATGTCACCCATCTTGGGCCTACTTGCCATTAAATCGGCTTCCTGTAAATCCGAATTATTGAAATAGGCACGTACAGTAATCAAACTATTCTTAAAAGATGAAATCCTACCCAAGACTTGTTTGGCCTTGTATCGATCTTTATCCAACCCCATTTCTTTGATAATAGAAGTAATCAATCGAACCGAGTCTTGTGTATCGTAAATGGTAAAATTGGAAGGAAATCCTAGTTTATCTGCCTCCGCTCTCAAAATTCTCGCAAACACCGAGTGGAAAGTTCCCATCCAAAGATTCTTGGCTTCACTTACTCCCACCACCGAAGCAATTCTTTCCTTCATCTCTCTAGCTGCCTTATTCGTAAAGGTCAGTGACAAAATATTGAAGGGATCTATTCCTTCTTGCATCAAATGCGCAATTCGGTAAGTCAACACTCTCGTCTTCCCTGAACCCGCACCAGCTATAATGATCATGGGTCCATCCATCTGCAAAACAGCAGCTTTTTGAGCAGGATTTAAAGTGTCTAAATAATGTGCCAAATCAAATGGAGTTAAAAATCAAAAATACCACTCTGCAAGAAGGCGAACAAGGAAAGTTATCGACAGTTTTCAACAGGTTTCTTGTAGGAAAATGACCCGCTAAAATTTCACCCTTAACCTTATTACCTTTATCCTTCACCTAGCACCTAATATCCAACTACAGGTATAAATACCTATTTCGGAAAACCCTATATTCTACCTGTGAAGGTCTGAAAAGAATCTGTGAACTTGAGAACATATCAATCACCTAAAATTCAATTTAAAATGTCGAAGGATAAACACTCAAAAGATATTGTAAAAGCAGCCATCTATCCACCTATTGGAGTGATGCGCGTAGGAAATAGTAAGGACGAATACTTTCTTGGTCCTATGGTAGACGAACCGATTATTGAAAGTAGTGTCTACGCTTACAGAGACAAAACAGGAGCGATTAAACGACAAGCTGCTCAATTTAGAATCTATGGATTGAACGAAGACGGAGTTGCCGTGAAAGAATTGACCATGGAAAATGCAGACATTACGTGGCATTCGGCATTGGCTAATCAGAAATCTTCTTGGTATCAGTTTCAAATTGCGCTGGACATTCCAGATGCTCTAGCACCAGATATTCCACCTTCCTTGTTAAGAAATATTGATGTAAAAAATCGAGATGATTTATATATTGATGGAGGAGCACATAGTGTTTCTGAAACTTGTGTGGAAAGTGGAAAAACCTTCGAAGGAAAATTCTTTGATATTCCTGTGTATTTGGGTGAGATGAGAACTGATGAAGTTGGACGTTTGGTAATGTTGGGAGGCCATGGAGTTTCTGCCAATGTAGATGGGAATATCGCCGTAACCTTTGCGAACAACGAAGGTTGGCATGATGACATGTCGGATGGACCCGTTACTGCTGAAGTGACTTATGATGGGAAAACATTGGAAGTAGATCCTGCTTGGGTAATTTGTGCACCACCAGATTACGCACCCATGCAAAAGTCCGTAAGAACCATGTGGGATCTCATGCGCAGTGTTGCTCACGAGTCCAAGGAACTCAAGAAGATGTTCCACGTTCCAAAGAAACCTTCTTTTATGAAGGACATTCTTCCAATTTTTGAGAGAATGACTAATTTGCAATGGGTGAACAAAGGGTTTGCCGCCGCGTTTGGTTGGAGTGGTCCTTTCGATTATACAAGCAGTGTAGAATGGGTGAAAAAGTTGAACGACCCTTCGAAAGCCAACAAAGAAATGCGACGTACCTTGTACAATAACTTTAGACAATTTGATCAACCAGGAGCTACAGCGCCACAATTATGGCCATGGTTGTATGGGGATGCCGTAGCGATTCCATCTCAAGGATCTCCTCGTCAACATTCTACTTTGTCTGTTTTACAATTGAAGTATTTAAAAAAGTGGATGGAAGGAAAGTTCCATGCTGACTTTGATGAAAATCACAAACCATACAAACATATTGATGAAGTTCCTATTCACGAGCAACCTGATATGTTGACAAAAGCTGCGATGGATTTCTGTCTAGCTGATGCCTTCCACCCTGGATGTGAAATGACTTGGCCAATGAGAAACTCAAAAATGTACTCCAAGCCATTCCGATTGAAGCACGCTCCTAAAAAACCAAAAACTGATTATCTATACTACGGTTCTACGTTGGATAGTGGAGTCTTAGGAATGTCGTCTGGACCTATTTTAGGCGGACAAGTTCCTGGTGGAGTGACACGTTGGATGGCAGTGCCATGGCAAACAGATACCGCAAGTTGTAGAGATGGTTATACTACAGATTATGATCCATATTTACCAACCTTCTGGCCTGCAAGAGTACCGAACAATATCTTGGGAGAAAAGGATTATCACAAGACCTTAAATACAGATTTACCTTTGGAAAAAAGGAGAAGTGCTTTCTCAAAGCGTTATTTCTGGTTGGATGATCTTCCTTTGGATGGAGAAGATCCTACGCAAACCAATCAGATCAATGCCATGGTGAAGTACTTTGACAAATTGGCCATTGTACAACACAGAAAAGGAACCGATGATGAGCGCGAGTACTTCCCACCAGAAATGCAAGTAGGAATCATTCCGAGTAAAGAACAAGAAGAAGCCTTGTTAAAAGAAACTATGGATGAATTGAATAGCATCTTAAATAGCAAGCGCTCTATGGATGATAGAGAACAAAAATTACTCAACTTAACGGTAGATTCCTTAGGGAAGAAAAACCTATTTGATGAGAAATTATTGATGTCTGATGCTAAAGACAGTTTGTTGGAATTGGTGGCAAATGAATTGTCAGACGATTACAAAGACATGCCAGCTGTCAAAAAATTATTAAGTTTGATTGCATCTAAGGAGCACAAAGCTTCTGGAGTGAAGATTCAAGATTACTACAATCGAGAAAGAGGCGATGTGGGTGTTCAAGAACAACTCATTCGTTTCCAACGATTCAATCCACAAAACGTTCATTAATCGAAACAAAAACAGAGATATTAATTATCGGTGGCGGTATTGCAGGTTGCATTGCCGCCATTTCTTTGGTGGAACACTTTCAAGTGACCATCATTGATAAGTTGGCTGAACCCAAAGATCGAATTGGAGAATCTCTAGCGCCTGCTGCTCAACGAATCTTTAGAGAATTGAATCTCTGTCAAGATTTAGATGCAAAAATCGAACAGAAGCTCTATCGGAAAAATCTAGGCATGCAATCTTATTGGGGAAGTGATCAAGTGCATATTGTGGATCATATGAGAAATCCAGATGGATTGGGATTGAATCTAGATCGGAAAGAGTTTGAGGTTTATTTACGGCGAATCGCGGAAGAACGAGGTGTGCAATGTTTATGGGCTACGAAATTGCAATCGAGTAAATATCAAGATTCACATTGGATGATTACTGCAAGGGCTAAAGATTTAGATTACAAAATAACTACCAATTTTGTTATTGATGCTACAGGGCGACTATCGCACTTTGCCAGAAGTCAGGGAGTTGAACGTACTCACTATGACAAACTCATTGCTTGCTGGATGAGTTTACCCAATACCTTAGAGAACAAAATGAGCACCATTTCTGCCAGTGAACATGGTTGGTGGTATTCGGCTGTGGTTCCTAAGGATAAACGTGTTATCGCTTTTCAAACAGATTCCGATATCTATGAGAAGACTCGGTTTAAGAGTCTAGAATCTCTGCTAGAACTTTCCAAAGAGAATCCTCATATCACAGAAATACTCAATAATTCAGATCTCAGTGCTTTGGAATTTCATGGTGTAACCTCCGCCAACTCTACCAAATTGAATCATATTGCAGGAAGACAATGGCTAGCGATCGGCGATGCTGCCATTAGTTTTGACCCGCTTTCTTCACAAGGTATGTTCAACGCAATGGCTTGTGCTATGCAATTAAAGCATCTAATAATGAAAGTAGGTTTCGGTGAAGTATTGACGCAGCACTACTCCACTCAGATTGATAGCATTTGGCGAAGTTATCTTCAACATAAAGACATTTTCTACCGACAAGAACTGCGTTGGCGGGAAAGTGAGTTTTGGAGAAGAAGATTGTAAAGGTTTTCCGTAAATGAATATGTTCATTTTTATTATATTGGCCTAGACCAAAAGTTACGTCCCCAATGTAGCTTAAGGATCATATTTATTCATTTTTAGATTATGGTTCCGATTGGATAATAGCTACCTTTTAGGTTTCTAATTGGCTGAGAAATAATAATTCCAACATCCTAACTTTAATCTTTTTAATGAATAAAATAAAAAGAACTTTCAGACTTGCCAGTGCCTCTTCTGGAACTGGCTTAACTATCTTCTTTGGTTTATTATCTGTTGCCATTACTCTATATCATAATGAGATAATACCAAAATGTGTATTAATCCCATTAATATTCTTATTGATACCCGTATCCATATTAATCACTTCCGAAATATCGATCGCAACGATTAGTCCAAAATTATATGCAAAACTCACTATATCTGGAGAAAGTTTAGAACACGTGCTCACTAAGGTTGCCCATTATTCAAAAGATTTGCACCAAGACTTTGAAGCCATCTCTAAAGGCTCTGCGCATATTTTATCAGAGGTGAATGACAAAATGCGAGAGTCTTTGGAGCGAAATATCCCATCTGATCAATTGGAAACTAATCTTAAAAGCATTTGGAAAAAATTATCAGCGTCCTCAATTTTCAAGGAAGAAGCGAGTAAAATTGACGATTTTTTAATCAGTTATAACAAAAGATTTAACCAGACTGAGAAACTCATTATTGAGGCAAGTAAAGAGTTAAAAATTCCTGAACAACGATTTAGAAATCATGTCATTCAATCGACACCTGAGCTATTTAAAAATAGAGTAGAAAAATACAGCGCTAATTTAAAAGAACTCTGTTCTCATATTGATCAGAATTATACGAATCAGGAGGGAGTGAACGCGGGAAATTTATTCCAACGAGTTTACGGCTTAGTTAGGCAAAATGTTAAAATACAGAAGATTTGTAATCAACGAGTTAGAAGAGCACAAGACATTATTGAATTTAAAGATTTACATCAATATGTCGCAAGTATCGCATCATGCAATTCAACTACCGCCAGTCTGGGTATTTATGCTCAAGCCTTGAGTAATTTAGCAGAGGAAAATAAAGAAAAGCTAGAAAGATGGGAAGGAAATATAAATGCAAAAGTGTATCAGGACATGGCTCGGAAATTTCAATTTATATTTCGTAAGCAAAAGGCTTATCCTGGTTTTGATCCGCATCAAATTTTACTCAAGCTTTATGAACACCACATTAAAAATCTTGAGAAAGTAAAGGGCTTCAACACAGACACTTATAATGTCAAATTGAATATTATTAAGGTCTTAAGTAGTTTCAAGAATTTTTATCGTAATGAGAGCTATAAAGATGATTGTTTCTTTATTGAAAAAGAGGCCTACGATAAAATTGTCAAAGGAAAAAACAAAGAAGGTTTTCTATTGGATAAAATACAAGGAATTATCAATTCTCTTTCCTCCATAGATGTCCATACAAAAAACTTAACAACATCTTACAAGTCAGATTTAGTGTATAAATTCAAAACAAATATTCTACCTGAATTTTTCAACAATACGAACGGAAGAAGATATATTGTGACTCATGGCTATTCGAAGAGTATTCGACAGATCATTAAGCATGGGCTAGATGAAAATGAGAAAAGTAATAATTATGTCTTTATCTTAGAAGGTGAACAGAGTAGTTCTTTTGAGTCTATTTTGATGAGGTTCGAATTACAGAATGAAATTAGTAATACAAATCAACGATTCGGGAATATCTCTATTGGTGATTTCGATACATTGAAAGAACTGATTGATATTGAAAATGACAAAGTTATGATCTTGATTGGTGCAGAATGTTTTGATAAAGACAATAAAATTATAATTGCCAGAGGACTTAATCAATTATATGATGATATCGTAGAACATTTTAAGGACAAAACGAACACCTTCAAATCATTTATAGCAGCTGAAGCATACAAAGGAGAAATAGAATCTATTTCAAATACAGAACCTTTCGATGATCATTTTGACAGGGTTGATATTGTTAATGGATCTAAATTCAATTATCTTGTTACTGACAAAGAGGTCATTGAATTTAAAAAAGTTTAGTTTGATATCTAATTTTTGTAAAGCACTATGGAATAAAGCAAACCTTACTCCACCCTTACAATATTCCTTTTGAACAAAAACGTAGATACAATGACCATTCCTGTTCCAATGGCTAGTAGTATTCCCATTTTTGGCAATATCTCAATCAATGGTAATTGTCTCCAGAAAATATCAAAGAAGCCTTCTATTCCCCAATAATTGACGCTGATTCCAGCGATATCTTGCATAAATCCTGGCATCATATTGATGGGAATCATACTTCCTCCAATGGCCGACATTAAGATGATGATAATCGTACTCATTCCTTGCAATTGTTGACGTGTTTTTACTGTGGAAACCAAGAAAACTCCAAAACTTGATACTGCAAATGAAATGCATAGGATCAATAAACTTAGGGATAGTAGGTCCATGAATATATTCAATCCAAAGGCCAACCAAGCAAAGACAAACATAGCTGTCAATTGTAAAATAGATACCACCATGGCAGTTCCCATTTTTGCGAATAAAATTTGAATCGGTTTTACGGGAGTCATTAACAAACGTTTCAAGGTTCCACCTTCTTTTTCATCGAGTAATCCACCTCCTATGGCGGCTATGCTAAATAACAACATCATAATAGCCGTTCCTCCTACAGCTTGTACCAATCCCGGATGCGCTTTGGTAGAGCTTTCTTTTATTACTGAAGAGGTTTTCAATTTGATGGAATTGTCTGGAGTTTCTTTGCCTAGTAGATATTGAAATCCTCCTCGCATCATAGAATGAATCATTCGCATCTGCAGTTCTTTGGCTTCGTCGTATTTCAATTCAATGGGCAAAGCTTTATCTGATTGTACGGCTTTTTCAAAGCCTTCTTTCACTACCAACATGGCAACATTCTTTCCTTTCTTGACCAAGTCTGTGGCTTCAGCTTCTTTAGACGAAATCAACCGCAACGTAGGCATGGCATCCAACTTTGCAATGATGTCTTGTGAGGTTTTGGTAGAATCTTTGTCTACCACCAAAACTCCCCAAGGTCTGGGTTTGCTCTTTTTCTTTGCTACACCACCAAAGGCAAATGCGAACAAAGTGATTAATATAATGGGTAATAAAAAGGTAATTAAGATTCCCTTTCGGTCTCTGAAATAGAGTTGTAAGTCTTTTTTAAGTATGGTAAATATCATGGTTGGTTGTTATTTTTTAAGTGTTCTCGATACATCCCGACCTTTACAGTCGGGACACCCGAACTGATATCTATATATTATTATTTAATCCCTTAACTGTTTTCCTGTCAGACTCAAGAAAATAGATTCAAGATTCACTTTGTTCATTTGTATGTTGGTAATTTCCAATTCCAACTCATTGCAAATTGCAATGACCTTGGATAGATCAACAGTATTGGATTCTAGAATCAAGCCATTCTCTTTGTATTGAACTTGATACACAAGTTTGTTTTGAAACTGCTCAACTTTAGCATCCGTCAGATACCTAAACTCCAATTGCATACTTTCTTTTCCATTGACCAATGCTGTCAATTCAGATTGTGTTCCCTGAGCAATGATCTTTCCTGAATCGATAATGGCAATCCGATCGCACAATCGTTCTACTTCTTCCATATAATGAGTGGTGTAGATGATTGTCATGCCTTGTTTATTCAGCTTTTCAATCACTTCAAAAATGTGATTTCTACTTTGTGGATCGATTCCTACAGTGGGTTCGTCCATCAGCAAAACTTTGGGTTCGTGCAATAGTGCCGCAGCAATATTAATTCTTCGTTTCATTCCACCCGAATAGGTTTTGATCAAATCTTTCTTTCGATCTGACAACCCGATCAATTCCAAGGTAGTATTGATTCTTGCTTTCAATTCCTTTTTGGGAATTTCATAAAGATTGCCCCAAAAGAGGAGGTTTTGCTCTGCGGAAAGATCTTCGTACAAAGAAATCTCCTGTGGAACTACTCCAATGAATTTTTTACTTTGTTGAATGTTATCACCTACCTCTACTCCATTGATTTGAATACTTCCCGCATCACTCTTCAACAATGTACTTAGCATGTTTAATGTGGTTGATTTTCCTGCTCCGTTTGGGCCTAACAGTCCGAAGATTTCTCCTTCATGGATATCAAAACTGATGTTATCAACGGCCTGTAAGTTTTTGTATGACTTGGAAAGGTTGGTTACTTGAATCATCTATTTCTTATTTGATGATTCAAATGTCGCTGTACAAACTCGTAAAAAACAAAGTTCATGACCGAATTGTAATTTTTTTAGGATGAGTTGTAATCACATAAAATTTGCAGGTAGAAATACGCAATTTCAGTATCATACTCCTCGTTTTCACTGATTTCCAATTCTTAATTAGTAAATTGAAAATTAGCTCCTTACATCACTCAAACAAGACTCATAAACTCAAACACATGAAAGCCGACACCAAAAAACCAAACATCTTAATTCTCATTACTGATCAACAAAGAAGCATTCAGCACTTTCCAGAAGGTTGGGCTGAAAAGTATTTGCCATGGACTACCTATCTGAAAGACAATGGAGTGACTTTCGAAAATAATATGTGCAGCTCAACAGCTTGTTCACCCAGTAGATCCACCATTTTCAGTAGTACTTATCCTATCATCAATGGTGTTTTGAAAGTGAATGATACCATTCAAATGAGTCGCACTCTTCCTATGGGCGGCTCCTTAGTTACTTTGGGCAAAATCATGACGGAAGCAGGATATAACATGGTGTATAAAGGGAAATGGCATTTGGACGGATCGTTCGCCAGCAATAGCTATATACGTCCACAAAATCAAGACAGAATGCTTATTGAAGACGATGCCATGGAAAATCACTATGATTTCCCAGGTTGGACTTCACCAGATTTAGGAACTACGGAGGCGTTCGATATTTCATCTACCGAAAGTGTTGAACCAAGTGATAATTGCACATTAAATTCTATTGGAGGTGGTACGGTTGATAACGATAACAGGATTGTAAACGGCCCTATGTTTTCAGAAACACAGGAATGCGCTGTTGATTTCATTAAGAACTACGATTCAAACTCTGAAAAACCCTTTTGCTTGGTAGTTTCTTTAGCCAATCCACATGATATTTGGGTATATCCTTATACACAAGATACTGCGGGGTATACAGACCCTATTTGGACTACAGAAATATATGATGATTTTCAGGTTCCTCCTAGTTATGAGCACGGACTAGACAACAAACCAAAAGCACAACAGGACTTTCTAAATGGTTTCCAAAATGGTCCTTTAGATTCAGAAGATGCGTTAAACTATGTAAAGTTCTATGCTTATTTACAAACCATTATAGATGATCTTACGGGAGATATCATCAAAGCATTGCAAGAAAATTCTTTGGAAGAAGACACTTTTATTGTTCGATTATCCGATCATGGTGAGATGAGCATGGCTCAAGGTGGACTGCGTCAGAAGGAAAATAATATTTACAAAGAGACTATTAGCGTTCCTATGATTTATACGAACCCTTCATTGAAACAAGGCGAAGTAAGAGATGACTTGGTCTCTTTAATTGATTTGATGCCAACGCTAGCAGAGATTGCAGGAGCAGAAATTGATGATCATTATAGCATTCAAGGGGAAAGCTATGCGCAAACAGTACTGGAAGGAAAATCCAATGAGCGAGAATACAACTATTTTGCTACCGACGATTGTGGTGCATCTTCGTACACCTGCATACGAGGTTTGATTGGACATGATTACAAATATGCTGTGTATTATGCTGCAAGCTACGGGAATCCAGATTACGGAATTGTAAATTTCAACGGGGAGATCATCACGGAAAATGAGCTTTGTGGAAAAACTATATCCATACCAATTGAGTATGAGCTCTATGATTATAGCACGGATGGCGGACGAATGGAAACAGAGAATTTACTGCATGACATAGGTAATTTAGACGCGAATACACAAGACATATGGGAAAAGTTACATTCTATATTAACTGATAAAATGAAAGAAACGTTCACAATCCCAGAGAATTGGAGTTTAACAACACCAGAAGCTCAGACTGATTAGGATCATTATTCCAGTAATTACAATTGTTAAAAACCTGTAGTTCATCAGAACTCATTTTCTTATTTCATCAATACCAATCCGAATTCTTGTTTGATTATTTCGAATATTTCCTATATTCGACGTTTCAGTTTCATGTTGAGACGATCTAACCAATAAAATACATGGACGTACTACCTAAAAAAGGTTTTAAAGGACTGGTTGAAAACTGGCAAAGTGATTTAATTGCTGCGGTAAGTGTGGCTCTAATTGCCTTACCACTATCGTTGGGAATTGCACTCGCAGCAGGAGCTCCCGCCATGTCTGGTATCTTTTCTGCCATTATTGGTGGAGTTGTAACGACATTGTATCGCGGTGGACATATCTCAGTAAATGGACCTGCCAAAGGAGTGATTGGAGTCATTCTCTTAGGAATTGCTTTGATGGATGACGGTTCTGGTCAAGCCTTTAATTATGTTTTAGCGGCAGTGGTCGTTTCTGGAGCTTTGCAAACCTTGTTAGGTTTGTTGAAATTAGGTCGATTGGCAGATATTTTCCATACCTCTGTGATTCATGGAATACTAGCTGCGATTGGAATCATCATTTTTGCCAAACAGATTCATGTTGCCTTAGGAACACATTCTGATAGCCCTAACATAGTACAAAACTTAATTGATGCAGTGATTCAATTGCCTCAAGCAAACCCTTTTGTAGTCGTTATCGCATTGTCAGGCTTGCTTTTATTGTTATTTCACTCCAAGATTAGCAATCGATTTTTCCATTTGCTACCTGCGCCTATGTGGGTGATTGCACTATCGATTCCATTTGTATACATCTTCAACTTCTTTGATGAGCAGACCTTATCATTCTTAGGAAAATCCTATGAGGTTGGACCGAGCTTGTTACTAGATATTCCGGATACCATTATGGATTCTGTGATGCATCCAAACTTCAGTAAGATTAATACCATTGAATTCTGGACGACTGTATTTTCGATGTTGATTATTACCAGTATTGAATCCTTGGCCATTGCAAAAGCAGTGGATAAAATCGATCCATACAAACGTAAAACCGATTTAAACAAAGACTTGACAGGAATCGGAATCAGTACCATGGTGGCTGGTTTGGTTGGTGGTTTACCGATTATTGCTGTGATTATTAGAAGTACTGTAAATATTCATAATGGAGCAAAGACCAAATGGTCCAATATGTATCAAGGGCTTTTACTGCTCTTGTTTATTGTAGTATTAGCTCCTATCATGCGACAAGTTCCACTATGTGCTTTCGCGATCTTATTAGTGTATACAGGGTTTAAATTGGCATCACCCTCTGTATTCAAGCAGGCTTATAATCAAGGAACCGAGCAGTTGATCTTCTTTATGGGAACCATGGTTTTAACGTTGTATACCAATTTATTGATTGGACTCTTAGGAGGGTTATTACTTGCACTCGTAACGCATATGCTGTTAGCAAGATTAACCATTCCTCAATTCTTTAAAGGTGTGTATCGCTCACGAACCAAATTGATCAAACTACCCGATGGGAGTTACGATTTGAAGATTCGAGGAATTGCAAACTTCTTGGGTATCCTTAGAGTGGATAAGCTCGTTGCTCAAATTCCGTCTGGTGTGGATGTGAACATTGATTTATCAGAAACTCGATTGGTCGGAATGACTTATATGGACTATCTGGTAGAGTTCCTGAAAATTCAGCGAAACTCTGGTGGGAACGTGATGATTACAGGATTGGACTCACATGTCTCCTCCTCTACGTATAACCGAGGTTTAAAGATCAGTTTGACCAATACAGCGAATAAATTATCACAGCGACAAAAAAGACTCAGAAATCTAGCCACAGAGAAAGAGTATCAATACAACAGTCAAATTGATTGGAATACGACTTATTTGAAGAAGTTCCATTATTTCGAGATTAGACCTCTGGAACGCAAATACAATGGCCTCAAAGGATCTTATAAAGGTTTGGATGTGACATGGGAAATTACAGATGTTACTTATAATGAAGGACAAGCTTTTACCGCAGAAACCTTCAACACTACCTTGATGATCTTAAAACTGAACAAAAAGATTCCTGTGTTTACCATGGAAAAAGAAGGAGTTTTTGAAAAGATCTTCGATCGTGTGATGGCATTCACAGGATACAAAGACATTGACTTCACCATGTACCCTGATTTCTCCAACAAGTTCCTATTGATGGGGAATAACGAAGAAGAGATTCGAGAATTCTTTACCGATGATATCATTCGCTTTTTTGAAAACCAACACATCTATCACTTAGAAAGCAACGGTGAAGCACTCATCATCTTTGACAAGATCAAACTCGCGCGTACTGATGAAACCATTGCCTTTATTGAATATGGGAAGGAATTGGCTTCATTGTTAGGAGGGAAAACTTCATAGTGCATGTAACAATTGAAACTATAATAAATTTCATAAAAGTTCATTTTTGAAATTTATTTGATAAAGTCTTCTTACCTGATACCTAGTTCTAGGTATTTTGATATTCAGTGAATAATCTTAAGTTTACTAGATAACTTTTAATCGCTAAATAACGAAAACGACGTAAGCATTCCTAAATATAAACCTCGAATCCTTAACTTAGATTGTGAGGTTGAGGGATAATGCTATCTAGTTTTGACCAGTATAAAGTAGTTAAACTACTTTCAAATCAACCCCATTAAATTATTCGTATTAAGTCATAAAAAGATAATCTTATGCAAAACCAAGCTTTAAAAATTACAGGTTTAATTATTGCTTTCATCGCATTAGCAATTTTATTATTTACTATATATCGTTTAATTACAAAAACAAGAAAATCAAACTCTATCAACCTTTTATATTACATCTTCGGATTTGCAATAACATCTTACATTTATCCATCTGGTTTTAAAGGAATAATCAATATATTAAGAAGTTTCTTTAGGGAAAGTCATATAATTATTGCTATGAGTGACCCGGATGATATACAAAATATTGACAGGTTATTAGTAGCAGTATTAAGTGGAGAATTATGGTACAGTTCAATACTATTTGTTTGTCTTTTCTTACTCGTAGCGTTCATGTCTTATCGAATAGTGAATTACATAACAAAATTTGGTTTTAATCAAGTTTCGGAAGTAAGCTCTAATAATAAAATAATCAAGAATCTCATTGTATCTGTTATTTTAATTTTGGCTCTTTACTTCAGTATTTCATCAATAATAGCAGTTCCCATTGTAAGTTATGAATTAGATGATGATGATAACATAGAGTTTTCATTGACTTTAAAAGAAGAATTAGAAAGTTATTCTGAAAAAGATACCCTTTTAAAAAAAGAATATATCCAGTTCATTGATGGTAAGAAGTATCTTTTTGAAAAAGACACAAACTATATTAAGACATTGATATTTATTAATGATAAGTTTTTGAATTCAAAAAGAGAAATTAATTCAATTTTCAGAGATATAGACCAATTAAAAAATAGAGCTTTAGCCAGAATGAAAATTACGGATAACTCAAAAATCAATAAAAGCTTAAGAGTTAAGGACAAAAGTGAGCTTTCCGCTTGGTATTTAGAAAACAGAAGTAATCTACTCAGTTATTTAAACATTCAGCAAACTGCAATCAACATATACTCTACAGAATTATTGAAAGGAACAGAGTCCAATAGCAGTATTTTATCTTACCAACAAATCTTAACAGGATTGTCCAATAAACCTAAATATAGGATAAGTGAAATACCTCCTCGGCCTACTTTAGGTTCTGATCTTGGAGTATTTACTTTATTTACTGGTTGGTTATTAAGTGCAGAGTCTTACCCTCTTGTCGTTATTATCGGTCTCATTGGCTTTGGTTTACTTGGAGCTGCTGGGTCTACATTTATAAGAGAAAGAGAAAATCACAAGAAAAAAGGACTAATTGATGATTTAGCAGGAGTCATCATAAAGGGCTTTACTGCAGCGATTGTTGTCTTTTTAGGCGTACAAGGTAGCTTGGCGGTATTGACAACTAAAACAGGGAATTTAAACGCATATGCACTATTTTTCATAGCATTTGTTGCCGCTGTATTTAGTGAAGATGCCTGGAAATGGGCAAAGAAAGTATTTAACCTGAAGCTAGATACTCAATAGAATCAAAAAGTTCTAGATACCTGTCCATGGATTGAATTGAAAATCAAATTGTCTGTATTTGTCAAGAAAACAACAAAATTTGATCTTTTTTGGGGTTGTGTTTAACCTTGTTTACACGATTTAATTACTTTATTTTTGCCCAATGGAAGACAAAATCTTTGAAGCACTCGCTTATGCCATTCCCTCTATTGTAACGGGAGCCGTGGCTTATTTTATTTTTAGTGGATTTGTAAAACAAGGAACTCAAGAGAAGAAATTGGAAATGCTGGCGGAAAAGAAAAAGGATTCCTTGCCCATTCGATTGCAGGCCTATGAGCGTATGCTATTGTTTTGTGAGCGTATTAATCCTGTGAAGCTTTTACTGCGCGTAAAACCCATTGGAACCAATACTCAGGACTATTTGCGATTGCTATTGGCAAGCATTGATCAGGAATACGATCACAATATGGTGCAACAACTCTATATCACCGACGAATGCTGGAACGTGATCATTGCCTCCAAAGCTGCCGTGATGAACACCTTAAAGCAAATTGCCAATACTTCCGATTCTGCGGGAGATTTCAGGGAAAATGTCTTGTTGGAATATTCGAAGAAAGAACCTCAAACAGATACAGCTGTGGCATTCCTGAAGAATGAGGTGAAGAAGATGTTGTAAATATATTTACGTTTTCTTAGAGCATTTATTTATTCTATTGTCATTCCGACCGTAGCGGAGGAATCTCATTATATCAGCCTAGAGATTTAGCTGCGCTGAACCTTACGGTTTCTCGACAAGCTGGAAATGACATGAAAAACGCTCTAATTCTAAAAGATCCTGAATTGAATTCAGGATATACGCAACCTTTTCGCATTTTTTACATCTTTCTTATAAAACCCAAAAAAATGCGCACCTTAACTCGTACTCTATTCTTTACCATCATCCTTTTTAGCATCTCTTCTTGTGAAATCAATAGTTCCTGCGGTGCTTGCACGGATGAACTACGAATTGCCACAGTATCCGTGGTCGATCAAACGCAGAACCCAGTCGCTTTAGACGATTTCCAAGTGATCAATCTGCAAACCAATGAAAATATTACGGCCGACTTATCACCTGAAGAATTGCTAGACGCCCAACAAAACGGTCGATATCCAATCTTAGATGATTCTCAAATTGGAACTTCTGATACCATGTCAATCCAATTTCAAGGTTTTCAAGGCGGAACTCAAGTGATTACAGAAGATTATATCATCACCTCAGATTGTTGTAACCATATCGAATCTGTGGTAGGGAACCAGAATATTACGCTTCAGTAATGAATTATATAAAATGAACATAGAGATTCCTCCGCTGCACTTCGACTCGGCTCAGTGACCACGGTCGGAATGACATGTTATCAAATAAAACACATGAGAAAAGTACTTTCAATCTTATTAATCGCTCTTACCTTAGCAACTTCAACGAGTTTTTACTCGTGCCAATCAAATGACAACGATTGTGCCGAAATTGCCTGTGCATTGATCTTTCTGACTGAGAACGTGACCATTACAGATCAGAATCAGAATCCTGTGGCTTTGGATAGTTTTCAAGTCATCAATCTCGGTACAAATGAAGACATCACTATAGAACTCACCCCTGAAGAGCTACAACTTGCACAACAATTGGGAAGCTACCCATTAGTCAATGATCTCAGTGCAGCACCACTTGAAAGTTTTGAAGTGCAATTCAGAGGCTATATCAATTCCGTAGAAGTGGTCACTCAAAATTATACAGTTGTAGGAGGCTGTTGTCATGTAGGAGTCTCCGAAGGAAACCTGGAACTCACCATTACTCAATAAAAAAAGCGCCGATTTCTCGGCGCTCCTATTCGCATTTAATAAGCAAATATAGTCGGGGGATCAAAATTGATATCTAAACCCTAACTTATAGTTTCTTCCTCTCGTTGAGAAACCAAAGATTTCTTGATAATCATCGTTTAAGATGTTGGTTACGTTGGCAAATACCGTAAATCCATTCACCAATTCATGCGTTGCACTCAAATCCAATAATGAATAGGCATCCAAGGTTACATCCTGAGCATTTAGGAAATCTCTAAAATCAGTATCATCTCTATCACTTACATACTGGTAGTCCAATGAAAAGTTAGTTTTCTGAGATAACTGGTAGGTTGCATTGAAATTCACTTTTGATTTCGGAATTCGAATGGCTACGTCATCGTTATTCGTATGGGTATAGTTTCCGTTTAAAGTAAAGTCATCATTTACATCAAAAGAAGCATTTACTTCCACTCCATTAATGGCCGTATCACCGCTGTTTACTAAGATGAACAAAACAGGATCGAAAACAATCAAGTTCGTCACATCCCTGTTAAAGTATACTGCATTCACAGTGAACTTATCTTTCTTCAACTCTGCTCCTAGTTCATACGTAGTGCTCTCTTGTGGGT
>CAZTFN010000023.1:0-23590 GCA_964612905.1 uncultured Flavobacterium sp.
GACTTTGACATGTTGTATGTTTTTAGGTACGTACAATTAGAAATGCTTTATGGAATTGGCCCAGCATTGTATTTCTATACAAAAGCAATTACACAACCTTCTTTTAAATTTTCAAGGAAGAATCTATGGCACTTTCTTCCTCTTGTGATTGAATTCATTTTCTATAGAACTGCATGGTACAGAAATGGTGCAGATGGATTGTATCTTGACACGACACCAAATATCACTTATGTGTATTTAACGCAACAATGGATCGGTGTTATTTCAATCATTGTATACAGCATTATTGCGTTGCGAATTCTTTACAAAGACCACGAGAAATTAAAACAGTACTATTCGAAGATTGAGAATTATTCATACCGATGGTTGCAATTGCCAATTATTATTTATGCATCCTTCTTTATTGTTTATAATATTGTCTCGGAGATTGATAGATTCGCTTTTGACGGAATTCTTAGGGAGTATTACTTTCTTCCCAGCTTTGTGATTCTTGCCGTGATCAATTGTTGGATTGGTTTCAAGGGATATGTTTTAAAAGAGCGTTTGAATTTTCCATTACAATCCATTGCTGAAAATACAGCGGGTAAAACTTTTAATAAGGATGAGGTTTTTCTATCGAAAATTAACACATTGATGGAGACTCAGAAGCCTTATTTAAATCCAGAATTGAACCTTTCTATGCTGGCGGAGCTATTGGCCATGAAACCAAAACAGGTTTCTTCAAAATTAAATCAGAGCAGCTCAATGAATTTTTACGATTTTATAAATTCGTATCGAATTAATGAGTTTAAAGAGCGTGTAGCTTCTTCAGAACTTCAAAAATTTTCTTTATTGGGACTTGCCTATGACTGTGGATTCAATTCTAAATCTACTTTTAACAATGTTTTCAAGAAGAATATGCAGATGACACCTAGTCAGTATGTTAAGTCAATAAAAAATACGTCCAGTTAGAAGCAGTCGGACGATTTAAGTACTTAGGATATATAGATTTGCTACTCCAAAACGTGTGGTATGAAAAAAATATGGATACTATTTTTTATGAGTACATTGAATGTGCTTAGTGGTCAAACTGCCGAAAAAATAGTCAAACAACATTTAGAATCTTTAGGTGGAGTCGATAAATTGAATAGACTAAAAGCAATCCAAGAAACTCGATTTATTCACTTGAAACAAGTGGGTGCTTCCATTGAAAGTACCCTGACAATTGATAAGAAGAATGGACTTAAGACAGAGTTGAAAGCTTCATCGGTATCAAGGCCAAGTACAGAGGTCTTTCATTCTGGGAAAGGGTATAAAATTGAAGGTCAACAAAACACCAAGCTTAGTGAGGGAAGGATCAAGTACCTGTCTAGCTTGATAGCCGATTTCCCAAGTCCGCTTCTAGGGAGTGCCATCGAGTTTTTAAAGATGGATTCCCATGACAACCAACATTGTTTTGTGTTAAAAAGATCCGATGGCAACTTATATTGGATTCGTAAAGATGATTTTTTATTGGTGAAATCCAAAACCAACCTCTATCATGATCAATTAGGGCTTGTAAATATTACAACACTTTATAATAATTATCAAAAGGTGGATGGTGTATTATTCTCATTTGAACGAGAAATTGTAGAATATAGTCAACGAATAGAAGTACAAAACATAACTTTAAACCCTGAGCTTACCGCACAGGATTTTAAATTTTCACTCGATAAAGGGCATAAAAAAGATCAAATCTCAGTCCAAAGAAAGTTCACCTTGCCCAGTCCAGATGAAGTGCCTCAAGGAGTTTTTGACCAAACAGGAAGTTACTATGCTGCCGTTGAAAGTATGCGGGCTATGGAGGACAGCTACAAAAATCAAGCACAACTAAAAAACTTCTATTATGATTTGTTCTCTACGAATTTAGCCAATGCAGGAAAATATAAAGAGGCATTGAAAGCGAGAGATCTGGCGGGTAATGTAGGTAATGCATCAGACCCAACGATTGAACTTAAAGAGTGGGATCCATGCAATGCAATTGATGAAATTTCATCTCTGGCAGATACATATAGAGCTGTTTTTATCAACGAAGCCCACCATGTTCCACAGCATCGCGCATTTACGCATCAATTATTAAAGAAACTTTTTGAGAAAGGATATCGTTATTTTGCTGCTGAAGCATTAACAACACAAGATACAGATGTTATCAAACAAAAGAGCAATATGCTTTCTTATCTCAATGAACCAGAGTATGCTGACTTAATTCGTTCTGCAGTGACTATCGGTTATAAAATTATTCCCTACGAGCAGGTGAATCCTAAGAGAGTGAGCCCAAATGATTCGTTTGAAGTGCAAAAGCAAAGTGTTATTGAAAGAGAAAATGCACAAGCACAAAATTTAAAAAAGAAAATTTTTGATATCGATCATAATGCGAAAATATTAGTGCATGCAGGTTATGATCATATTCTGGAAAGTGAGCATTACGGATTGGAAATGATGGCAATGCGTTTTAAAAAAATCACAGGAATAAATCCATTAACAATTGACCAAGTAGGGTTGATGGAAAGAGGGAAGTATGAACTTTCTAATGCAAACTATCGTAAAATTGTCCAACAAATAAACCCCAAAGACTATACGATTCTGAAGAATCAAAAGAATGAGTATTGGGTTACGGAAGAAAAGAGGGGGAAGGTTGATTTACAAGTGATTCACCCAAAAACTGAATATGAAAATGATCGACCTCTTTGGAAAACATTGGGAGGCTTACGAAAGAAAGTTCAAATTATTTTACCCAAATCATTTGAAAAAGGAATGGCAGAAGTTTTTGTTGCTGGTGAGAAGAATACAGTTCCTGTGGATCGAATTTATTTAGAAGATCACAGAAAAGTCTTTGATCTTTATCTTCCAACGGGGTCATTTGAACTGAAGATAACAAATGCCAATGGAGTTAAAATCTATTCACAAAAAATAAATGTAAATAAATGAGAATTATAACTATTATCATTCTTTTCTCTTTGGTAGGATGTAAGAATGAAAATCTTGAAGATGTCAGAGAATCATACCAATACTCAAAGGCTGATCTGCTATTCGATCTAGAGTATTTAAAAAGCTCTTTGGTTAATACCCATATAGATGTATATGCTCATACTACCAAAGAAACTTTTGAGACGAACTTTCTAAAAGTAAAAAACCAGATTAGAAAAGATAGTTTTTCAGAGTTAGAAGCCATGAAGACCTTCCAAGAAGTGGCTTCTGTATTGAACAATGGGCATACAAGAATTCCATTTCCAGTTCCGCAGTATATAGATTACATGAAATCTGGAGGTACAATTTTCCCGTTAGAAGTGGTAATTGAAAAAGGCAAGGTAATCATCAGAAAAAACTGGTCAACAAATACAAATATCAAGATAGAGGATGAGCTGATCAGTATTAATGGTGTTGCTATCAGTGAAGTTTTAGCCAATATATATCCTCAAATCTCTGCCGAACGACTTTACTTTGAAAATGCTCAATTAGAAAGTATGACCCTTCCTCGGTATTTTTGGTTAGTCTTCGGAGAGCAAAAAGTATTTGAAGTAGAGATACTACAAAATCAAGTTCTTAAGCCCTATCGAATACATGCTATTAAAGCTATGGAAGAGTATGAAATGAAACGTGATGACATCTTAAAGCTCGACATGAAATTTCAAATGTTACCGTCGAATATCGCTTACCTAAGACCAGGTGAATTTGGAGGCGACTTAGAAAAGTATCAAAAATTCATCGATTCATCATTTCAAAAAATGAACGAAGAAGGTAGTAGTAATCTCATTGTTGACTTACGAAATCATTCGGGAGGTGAAGACGCATTCAGCGATTATTTGGTGTCCTATATAGCAGATAAACCTTTTAAATGGAATTCAAAGTTTGAGTTGAGAACGAGTCAGTTGTTAAAAGAGCATACTCGAAAAAATAGGGATACAACAGAGGCCTATTGGAATGCCATTCTTTCTCACGAAGATGGTCAGATTTATGAACATAATTTCGACTTCTACCAGCCACAATCCGAAGGAAAGCGATTTAAAGGAAAAGTGTATGCCTTGGTGAATAGACAATCATATTCCCAATCTACTGTTACTGCGGCTCAACTTCAAGATTATGGTTTTGCAACGATTGTAGGTGAGGAAACGGCTGAATATCCTAATCTATATGCTTCTATTTTTAACTACGAATTGCCCAAAACAGGTATTCGAGTGGATGTTCCAAAAGGGAAGATTCATCGAGTTAGTGGTGTTGATAATGGTCTGGGAGTAATCCCAGATATTGAAATTAAAGATCATCTTTTGGATGAAAACGATGAGATTTTAGATGGACTCTTGGAGAGAATTAGAACACAATAATGATGTCCTCTTGAGATGATGGTGGCTTCAAGAGAGCTCTGATTCAAGGGGTAAGGATCTATTTGATAAAATGACCTGATATTTTGTTAGAGGGATGCTGAAATAGCATCTCATAAGATTTGTATAAGAAGTTAGTTGAGAAAGAGAACATCCGTTCCCTAGACGATTCTTTGTTCGAATCGTTGAAGACTCCAGTCATTTCATGACTGGGGTTTTTGAATATACGATGTTAATTAGCGCGTAAAGACTAATTCTGTCTCAGATGACATAGATTCTGTGAATCCATAACCATCCGTGTTGAATCCTTTGAGTTCCTCTAAAGTCTTCACATTATGATCTAAAATATAACGCACCATCAAACCACGAGCTTTTTTCGCGAATGTCATGATGGTCTTATATTGACCGTTTTTCAATTCTTTGAATACCGGAGTGATCATTGGGTTTTTTAAAGCTTTTGCAGGAACGGCTTTGAAGTATTCGGCACTAGCGAGGTTGATCAATAACTCACCATCTTCCATTTCATTGTTCAAGGCTTTCGCCAAATCCTGATCCCAAAACTTATACAAATTATCTCGACGTCCTACTTTCAAACGGGTCCCCATCTCTAAACGATAAGGTTGGATTAAATCCAATGGTTTTAACAACCCATACAATCCTGAAAGAATTCTCAACCGATCTTGCAACAATGGAAGTTTTTCTTCTGGTAAGCTGGTAATATCCAAACCTCTGTATACTTCACCGGTAAATGCATACACCGCTTGTTTGGCATTCTCCAAATCGAATGGCGGTTGCCAATCTTGATTTCGTTGATAATTTAATTCAGACAACGCAGGAGAGATGCTCATTAGTTCACCCAATTTTTTTCTTGAGAATGTTTTTAATTTTTTATTCAGCTTTTCAGACTGATCTAAAAACGCAGGTTGCGTGTGCAAACTTGTGGTTGCTTTGTTCTCAAAATCTAATGATTTGGCCGGTGAAATAATGATCTTCATAATGATTTGCTTTATAAACACAAAAATAACCATCATCAAAAGAACTGTCAAATATTGCCATTGGAAAATATTGATTTGACTATTTGCAAAAGTTATGACTCCATTTTTTCTTGTAACTTTCGTTTCACAAATCAAACCTTTTAATGAATATCTCACGCAGAATTCTACCTACCATCATTATTTCTCAATTTTGCTGTACTTCTTTATGGTTTGCGAGCAATGGAGTCATGGGAAGCTTGATTCAGGATTTTGAACTTTCTGTGAATGCCATGGGGAATTTGACATCTGCTGTCCAATTTGGGTTTATTTCTGGAACACTTGCCTTTGCCTTTTTTACCATTGCGGATCGGTTTTCCCCTTCGAAAGTATTTTTTATAAGTGCTCTTTTAGGTGGATTAACGAATCTTGGTTTGATTTGGTCAGAAAATACAATCATCACTTTGGTCATCTCTCGATTTCTCACTGGGTTTTTCTTAGCAGGAATTTATCCCGTAGGCATGAAAATAGCAGCGGATTATTTTGATAAAGGCTTGGGGAAATCTCTGGGGTATTTGGTAGGAGCATTGGTTTTAGGAACTGCACTTCCTCACTTGTTAAAAGATGTGACGTCTTCAGTCCCTTGGATGTATGTGATTGCAAGTACATCTATATTGGCATTTCTAGGAGGTATTTTGATGTTACTTTTGGTGCCCGATGGTCCATACAGGAAGCCCAGTCAAAAACTGGATATTTCTGCTTTTTCAAAGATTTTTCGAAATCAGAAGTTGCGTTCAGCGGCCTTTGGATACTTTGGTCATATGTGGGAACTCTATGCTTTTTGGGCATTCGTCCCCATCATTTTAACGCAATATCAGGAGCATCACTCCACGGCAGATTTCAATACATCCCTATGGTCATTTATCATCATAGGAGTTGGTTTTTTATCGTGCATTCAGGGAGGAATTTTCTCGCTCAAAGTGGGAGCAAAAAAAGTTGCGCTCTTTTCATTATCAGCTTCGGCAATTTGTTGTCTACTCTTTCCTGTAATATTCCTATATGTACCTCAATCAATTTTTCTTTCATTTCTCCTGTTTTGGGGAATGGTTGTGATTTCCGATTCACCCATGTTTTCAACCTTGGTTGCAAAGAACGCGCAAATAGAATTGAAAGGAACGGCACTTACTTTGGTGAACTGCATAGGTTTTGCAATAACGATTCTGAGTATTCAAACACTCTCTTTTCTTTCAAATTCGTTTGATTCCGTTTGGATATATACAGTGCTATTTCTAGGACCATTTTTCGGATTTATTTCTATGAAAAAAGTATAAACATGTTTTTTCATTCGGCACTAAACACTTTGAAAAGACCTCGTTTTAAAAACGATATCCCAAACCTATGTTGAAACCCAATCCTTCAATACTTCCTAAGGCAATTTTTCCTGGATTGGTACTGGCTCCAACAGCATAGTGAGGCGCCGTGCTAATAATGAAAGAAAAATTCTCTTTAAAGTGAGATTTCAATCCAAGTGTAAGCCCTACAGAGTAGATGGTGTCATCGTAAATATCAAGATTATTTTTTTCTGCAAAACGCGTGTATTTGAATGAAGGTCCAACAAAGAATCCTTTTTGTTCTTTGGAAAAATAATAATGAACGGCAGGTCTAAATTGAGTGATACTTCCTTTTTCATGAAACCCTGTCATAACATCGGCATTGAAGGTAAAATGGTTTCCAATAGTCGTTTCTATGCCTACTCCTGGCCCTACAAATGCACCTCCATCGATTCGCCCTAAGACTTCACCATTCCCATATAACTTGATTTCCTGTGCGTTGATGCACAACGATAGAAACAAAGAAGCTAAGAGCGCGAAAGAAATTTTGTAAGAATTGAGGTTTTGTAATTTTCTGTTCATCATCATATTTTTTGAATTTCAAGTGATAGGACAATCACTATGCCAAAAGCAAACTATTTTTAGATTTGTGGGTCTAGAGGTGTATAGATTGAAGTGAGATATTCTTTCAATACAAAGAAAACAGATTCATTTATCCTTGTAGAGTCTTTGAATAATCAAACTTTAAACTATATTAGAAACTAAATCAACCATCATTGAGTAGCGAGGCCAAGCTCATAAAAAGACTTCAAAGTAGAAGGCACAAGGATCGTGCATTTTCTGAACTCCTTGACATCTATCAAGAGCGTATCTATTGGCATATTCGAAAGATTGTAAAGTCGCATGAAGACGCTCATGATGTTTCACAAAATGCTTTTGTTAGAGTATATCGAAGCATCGATAAATTTGAAGGAAAGAGTTCTTTACTTACTTGGATCTACAGAATTGCTTACAATGAATCTTTGAGATTTTTAGAAAAAGAGAAAAAAAGAAGGCACCAGTCCATGGAAGAGGTCTCCGCTTATCAACTCGGTAAGTTGACGGATTCTGAATATTTCGATGGAGACAAATTGCATGAACGACTGTTACACATTGTAGAGAACCTCACTGAAAAGCAGCGAAGAGTTTTTCAGATGAAATACTTTGACGATCTCAGTTTCCGAGAAATATCAGAAATATTGAACGTCAGTGAAAGTACTTTAAAGTCGGCATATTATGCTGCCGTGAAAGTAATTGAAGAAAAAATTTTAATCGAAACCAACTAATTGTAATTTTTTGGGTCAAAGAAGAGATATGAGTCGTAAAGAAGAGTTTTTAAAAGAGAAAATCGGAAGTTCTAGCCAACACCACAAAGAGTATTTGGGAATGGATGTTCCTGAGGGATATTTCGCTTCTTCGAAGCAATCTATTTTGGATTTGGTCAAAGAAGAACAAAAAGAAACACCGGTTTTCTATTTAAGACGATCTTTTCAGGTAGCTGCCTCTATTACTTTATTGGTTGCTCTTGCCATTAGTTTTCAATTCTCAAATTCTACTACTATAGAAGAAATTGCCTCAGATGATTTATTGATTGAATCCTTATTTGTAGAGGATGATAATATGAATGATTTTGTAGAAGGTATTTTGGTCTCGGATGTAGTTGAAGAAGCTGGGAAAGGAAAAGAAATGGAAGATTTTTTAATTAACTCTTTGTTTGTAGACGATTCATTATTAGAGGATTATACAAATGATTCATTGTTGGATAATGTAATTTTATAAGGCAATCCAAACTATTTGAAATTCTCGAGTTCTAAGAAAACAGAAACTATTATTAACTAAAGGAATTCACGATGAACGGAGCAAACTTAGAAACCAAAATTTTACAAGGGAGTATTATTTTTTTGATGATTTCGGCACTTTTTATGACCACAATGTTATGTACGTCGTGTGATGACGATGATCAAACGAAAGCGATCAACGGAACATCAATTCTTTCAAATACAGAGAATAGTACATTGATCAAAACATGGTATGATGTTGAGCAAGGAGCTTATGACATACCTGAATGGATATATCCAGTAGATCTCAAATCAAAAGACGAGACTGCTCAAATTAGTAAAGATATCAATGGATATCATAAAGATGAAAACAACAGTTAATTAGGTAAATTAAAGAAAAGGATGATTTAATTACCTTTGTAGATGAAAGCCGCATACGCTATTTAAGTTCCCTAAACTCAGATAAAGATTCCTATGCGGTTTTTAAACGCTTAAAGTCATGAAAAAAATTAAAGTATTCACATTTGTTTTCTTCCTCTTGTTCGGAGTGATTGGAATACAAACATCTTTTTCTCAGTCTACGAAGTACGACTTGATCATGAAAGAATTGACCAAAGAGCAAAAAGAATTATTGCAAAAGGAAAAGGAAATGATCAAAAGCAATAGAGAGGCTTTAAAAAAATCATTGTCCAAAGAACAGTTAAGAATCTTAACGAATAAAAGTGTTGCACTTTCGGAACGAAGAGCCATGTTGTTCAAGTCGTTTACCAAACAACAACGAAACCTCGTTCGAAAACAGGAAGTCAGATTAAAAAATACCAGAGCTACTTTTCAAAAATCGCTTACAGACAATCAAAGAAAGATATTGAAAGATCGAGTTGAACGATCACGAAGAGATCGGAAAAAACCTCGAGATAACTAGGGGGTAGAAGAGAGAATAAATATATGATGTATCGCCAGTTTAAGGTGCAGTTGACCGTACTAAAGTTGCTATTGTTTTCATTAGCAACTTCTTTTGTTTCATACGGTCAGGAACTTACGGAAGATGAAGAAATCGACAATTTACTGGATGAAATGTTCTTCAATGATGAGCAATTGGTAGACGATCTCATGAATGCCATTGGCGATTATGATTTTCTGTACTCATCAGTCACTTACAGTTCCAATACATTTTTTGCTGGGCGAGATTCGGGAGTTGATCAATTCAATATTACCCCACAAGTTTCTTATTTCAGTTCTTCTGGTTTCAACGCAGCCATTACTTCTGTATACTTTCAAGAGCAAGATCCAAATTGGGATTTTGTAGCCTTAACTGCAGGTTATGGAAATACCATTGGACAGCGCAAAAATGTTCATTATAACCTGAGTTATTCGCGCTTCTTTTTTAGTGATGGATTTGATGAATTCAACAATTCAATCGATGTGTCCATAGGCCTTAGAAACAAAGCACGAACTTTTGGTGTCATTGGATCTGCATCCTATTTATTTGGTTCAGAGCAATCTATTCAACTTTCGACTCGAGTCTATGGAAATTTTGCATTGAGTGAAGGAAGTGGTTATGCATTAAAATTCAGACCACAGCTCACTTTTTTAGCTGCAGAACAGGCAATTTCAATTGAGCCACCACCTCCAATGCCTGGAGCTCCGCCACCACCTCTATTAACTTTTGAAGAGTTTGGTTTGCTAAACACACAGTTGAGTCTGCCCATATCTTATACCACCAGTACTTGGGATATCGAGTTGGGATGGAATTTAAACCTACCCAGTCCTATTGAAGGAGAAGGAGATTTAGATTCAACAAATTTCTTTAGTCTGTCTGTTGGCTATTTATTCGATTTAAGTAAAAACTAGATCGTGAATCCGTCTGGAATTACGGCATCTTTTTTTACGACCACAATTCCATCTTTAATTGCATAGGATTCTTCATTGGTATCTTCCAAATGATCTCCACCCTTAATGGTGACATTGTTTCCAATGCGACTGTTTTTGTCTAAGATGGCTTTGTCAATGACGCAGTTTTCTCCGATTCCCATGGCAACATAATCTGGATCTGATATTTGATCCAGCGTTTCGTATCGGTCACTTCCCATCATATAAGTATTTGTGACCACAGAGTTTTCACCAATTCTGGACCGGATACCAATTACAGATCGCTCAATTGATTTTGCATTTACTAAACAACCTTCCGCAATTACAGTGTTTTTTAGCGTGGTTCCTTCAATTTTCGTGGTTGGTAGAATACGGGCTCTGGTATAGATTCGAAGCTTCTTGTTATACAGGTCGAAGTCAGGAATATTATCTGTCAACCCTATATTAGCATCGAAGAAAGAATCAATAGTTCCAATGTCTGTCCAATAGCCTTCAAACTGATAACTGAAAGTTCTGTGTTTGTCAATATTCTGAGGAATGATGTGCTTTCCAAAATCATTTGAATCGGATTCATCCAAAAACTTTTTCAACAACTCTCTATTGAATAAGTAAATTCCCATGGATGCCAAATACTGTCTACCTTGACCTCTCATTTCATCACTTACTTCAGAAGTCCAGTCGGGCAATAAATCAGTGGATGGCTTTTCAATGAATGAAGTAATCATGTTTTCTTCATTCGACTTTAGAATTCCGAATCCAGTCGCATCTTTTGCATTTACAGGAATGGTTGCAATGGAAATTTCAGCGTTGCTTTTTTCATGGGCCTCAATCATTTTGTTGTAATCCATTTGATACAACTGATCCCCAGATAAGATCAAGAAATAATCGAAATCATGCTTTAAGAAATGGTGCATTCCTTGACGCACGGCATCTGCCGTCCCTTGGAACCAAGTTTTGTTATCAGGCGTTTGTTCTGCTGCCAAAACATCTACAAAAGCAGAACTAAAGAAGCTAAAGTGATAGGTGTTCTTGATGTGTTTGTTCAAAGAAGCCGAGTTGAACTGGGTTAAGACAAACATCCTCTTTACATCGGAATTGATACAATTAGAGATCGGAATATCTACCAATCGATATTTTCCAGCAATGGGTACCGCTGGTTTTGATCTGTTTTCTGTCAATGGGTGAAGTCTTGTTCCTTGACCACCACCTAAGATGATTGCTAATACTTTATTGTTAACCATTTTCTTACACTATAGATTCGTATATCAATTTTATTTGTTTTGCGATTTCCGTCCAGCTAAAATTCTCTTCAACACGTTGTCTTCCTTTTGCCGCCATTTTCTCTCTGAGATTTTTATCTGCAATCAATCGATTCACGCCGTCGGCTAAATCTTTGGCAAATTTCTCAGGATCTACAGGTTCGAAAGGTGCTGTATTTTGCTGTTCCACAGATACTAACAATCCTGTTTCTCCATGAACGACCACCTCTTTGATTCCACCTACAGCACTGGCTACAACAGCTGTATTACAAGCCATGGCTTCAATATTGATGATTCCAAAAGGTTCGTAGATAGATGGACAACAGAAAACGGCAGCATGTGAATACAATTCGATGATTTCCGATTTTGGAAGCATCTCATCAATCCAGATGACATTGTCTCTTTCTTTTTGCACTTCCGTAACCAAGTCTTCCATTTCTTTGGCGATATCTTGGGTGTCTGGAGCTCCAGCGCAAAGAACCACTTGCACATCTTTATCGAGGTGTTTGATGGCATTCACCAAATGAATGATTCCTTTTTGTCGCGTAATTCTTCCAACGAACAAGACATAGGGAAGTTCAGGATCAATATTGTGTTTGATGAGAGATGCAGTAGAAGTACTTTCCTGATATTCTTCCAAGTCGATACCATTGTAAACCACATGAATTTTACTTTCATCTACATTGAAATGCGTCAACACGTCTTCTTTGGTTTCTTTAGAAACTGCAATGATGGCATCTGCCATTTCAATCGTAGTTTTTTCAACCCAAGAAGAAGTGTCGTATCCACGACCCAATTGCTCTCGCTTCCAAGGGCGCAAAGGTTCTAATGAGTGTGTGGTAACCACCAATGGGGTTCCGTACAAAAGCTTGGATAAAATTCCACCAAAATTGCTGTACCAAGTGTGACAATGAACTACGTCGGCATCAATGTTTTGAATGTTCATTTCAATATTGGCATTCAAGGTTTGCAAGACGGGTTTGAGCAAGGCACTTGCAGCATTGAATTTCTCATTCCCATACTCATATCCTTTGACTTGAATGTTCCCTTGGTTTTCATCCTGATCTCCAAAACAACGAACTTCAACATCCATTAATTTGGCAAGTTCTTTGGATAAGTATTCAACATGAACTCCTGCACCACCATAAACATATGGAGGGAATTCTCTGGTTAAGAATAAAGTTTTCATAGACAGCTTCTTATTGAGGAAAAATTACTCCTGTAAAGATAATCGCGAAAGGGTAACTTAAGAAGAATTTTAGGTAAAATCTTTGTGAATATCTACGAAAAGGTTTTCATTTTTTGAGTTAGGTATTTTTACCCGTTTTTAGTGAAAAATTTATTGATTCTTGAATTGTTTTAGTAACTTTTGAGTCTACTTAAAAGGGAATATATAATGAGCACAGAAATCTTAGAGCCAGTAGACACAAAGAATGATGCGATTAAACTGCCATTCAATTTTGACGCGGATAAAATCATCGCTGAGGTTGAGGCAATGCCAATGAATACATTTATTTATTACAATGTAATTCCGTTGCGATCTCCAGCACATTTGGTAGATCCATCCATTCCATTTCCGCCGCCAGCAGAAGATTATGCAGACGGTTCTTGGTGCGACTGGTTGAATACCAAAGATTTGGAGGCTTCTCCCTACTTGAAAAGTATTGTTGAGATGTTTCAAGAGCACACCACAGTGACCTTGGTAAGAGCTTTGCGTTTAGAAAAGGGAAACGTAGTGAAGGAACATTGTGATGTGACGCTGGGACTACAAATTGAAAAATCTGTGATTCGCCTGACCATTCCTGTGATTAAGGATGAAGGAGCTAAGTTTTACCTGAATAATAATGTCATTCCCATGAAACCAGGAGAATGCTGGTACATGCGTTTGACAGACCCACATCAAGTAATCAATAAAAGTGACCGCGATCGTATCAATATAACAATTGATATGATTCCAAATGAATGGGTGCGTAATTTGATCTTGGATAATGATCAATAAGTGAATAAATCAATAAAGACTTATCAACTAATCCTTTGAATTCAAGGTATACGTTCGCCATTTTTCCAAACATGCTTCCATATCCTCTGGAATTTTTGAATTGAATTGCATGAATTCGCCTGAAGTTGGATGGGTAAACCCTAAGGTTTTGGCATGTAGTGCTTGTCTTGGTAAGGCTTTAAAACAGTTTTCTACAAATTGCTTGTACTTCGTGAACGTGGTTCCTTTTAGAATTTGATCTCCGCCATATCGCTCATCATTAAATAAGGTATGACCAATATGCTTGAAATGTGCACGAATTTGATGTGTTCTTCCTGTTTCTAATTTGCATTGAACCAATGTCACATAAGTCAATCGTTCAATGACCTTAAAGTGCGTAATGGCAGGCTTTCCATATTCACCGTCGGGAAATACGTCCATTTGCAATCGGTTCTTGAAACTCCGACCAATATGACCTTCAATAGTGCCTGAATCTTCTTCAATATTTCCCCAAACCAATGCATAATACAATCGCTCTGTCGTTCTGTCAAAGAATTGTTTGGATAAATGTGCCATGGCATATTCGGTCTTGGCAACTACTAAAAGTCCGCTGGTGTCTTTGTCAATTCGATGCACCAAACCTGGACGTTCATTACTGTTCGTAGGAAGATTTTCAATATGATGAATCAATCCGTTCACCAAAGTGCCTGAATAATTCCCGTGACCTGGATGTACCACCATGCCGGCGGGTTTATTAACAACAATTACATCGTCGTCTTCATGTATGATGTCTAAAGGAATGTCTTCGGCAACTAAGAGATTTTCATGCGGTGGGTGTGCCAACACCACTCGAACCACATCTTTAGGTTTTACCTTGTGATTTGACTTTACGGGATTGTCATTCACCAAAATATTACCTGCTTTGGCAGCCTGCTGAATTTTATTTCGAGTCGCATTTTCAATAAAATTCATCAGAAATTTATCTACGCGTAAAGGAACTTGTCCATCACTGGCAGTAAAACGATAGTGCTCGTATAATTCTTCGTTGTCTAGGTCTGTATTCACTTGAAATCTTTAATTGTAAGACGAAGACTAAGGCTTTCAAGCCTCAGTATTATCTTCCTTTTCCGTCTCCCACCACCAAATCTATGACGGAGTTCTTTGGAAGTTTTTCTCCAGGTTTTAAGTCTCTTCCCTTGAACTTCAATCCTCTTACAACATCTTTTCCAATATCACGTACCGTGGTAAATTCACCGATGCTAAATCCAATGGATTGCAATTGTGACATTGCTTGACGTTTGGTGCGGCCGTTCAAATCAGGGATGGAGATGTCTCTATACTTTGAAGGATTCAAGGTCAAGTAAATCTTCCTTTTTTCTTTCACATAATCACCAGCCTCAGGAGATTGTTCGATCACCGATTTTTTTGGGTAGTTCGGATTGAAACTCGCGGAGTCAATGACAATGAAATCTAAATTTGCTTCTTTTAATGTTGCTTCAACATCAGCTAAAGACATTCTGTTCAGATCAGGAACTTCTATTTTCTGATCGTGATTCGTTGTGAATCCAAGCCACCATTTTAATAAAAAGATGAATAGGAACAAGCCTATTCCAGCGATGGCAATTTGAATGAAAAAAGACTTACTTCTTATAAAGCGAAAGAAACTCATGATCTTATGTTAAGATGTGACAAATGTAATTAAAATTAGAATGTATTGAACGTGCAATTCTTTTAACTGTAAACGAAAATTTACCTAAGTTTGTGTGTAGACCTTAAAATTTTTCATGAAGAAAAATATTGCCATTATCATGGGAGGTTATTCCTCCGAAGTTGAGATTTCCTTAAAGAGTGGAAATGTTGTGTTCGAATCACTAGATCGAAAAGAGTACCAACCTTATAAAGTCCACATTCTAAAGGAGAAGTGGGTGATGGTTCAGGAGGATCAGGAATATGTTATTAATAAGGATGATTTTTCTGTAGAGGTTGATGGGGATAAGATCTACTTTGACTGCGTATTCAATGCGATTCACGGAGCACCTGGTGAGAATGGAGTGATCTTAGCGTATTTTGATTTGTTAGGAATCAAACATACTTCGGCGCCTTTTTATCAAATGGTATTGACCTTCAACAAGCGAGATACATTGAGCGTGGTAAAAGAGTATGGAATTAATACAGCAACTTCATATTATTTGAACGAAGGTGATGATGTGAACTTAGATGAAATTATCGGGAAAGTTGGACTTCCTTGTTTTGTAAAACCCAATAATGCGGGATCTAGTTTTGGAATTTCTAAGGTTTATGAGAAAAGCGAAATGATGGCAGCTATCAAAAAGGCCTACAAAGAAGATTCTGAAATTTTAATTGAATCGTTTTTAGATGGAACTGAGGTTTCGGTCGGAGTTATTGAATATCAGGGCAACGTAAAGGTACTGCCAATGACAGAAATTGTTTCTGAAAATGACTTCTTTGATTATGAAGCAAAATACGAAGGAGCATCGCAAGAAATTACACCAGCTAGAATTTCAGAAGAGGAAAGAGATAGAGTAGAAGTAGTCGCTGCAAAAGTCTATCGTATCCTAAATATGAGCGGATTTTCTCGATCGGAATACATCTTGGTAAATGGAGAACCCTATTTTTTAGAAATGAATACAGTTCCGGGATTAACAAGAGAAAGTATTTTGCCACAGCAAGCTACGCAAGCTGGAATTTCTCTAACCGAATTATTTGATAATGCAATACAGTCAGCGTTAAGCTAACAGCCTAAAGCCTAAATTATGAAGAAAGCAGTTTTTCCAGGTTCATTTGACCCCATCACCTTAGGGCACGAAGACGTGATTTCTCGAGCAATTCCTTTATTTGATGAAGTAATTATTGCTATTGGAGTCAATTCGAGTAAAAAGTATATGTTTTCCTTAGAAGAGCGAAAGTCCTTCATCGAGAAAACTTTTGAAGCTTATGACAATGTATCTGTAGTGACCTATAAAGGATTGACTGTAGATTTCTGCAAAAAGAACAGCATTGATTATATCATCAGAGGCCTCAGAAATCCAGCTGATTTTGAATTTGAAAAAGCCATTGCACATACCAATAGAGATTTGGCTCCCATAGAGACCGTTTTCTTGTTAACAGCTGCAAAAACTTCCTATATATCTTCGTCTATTGTTCGAGACGTTCTTAGAAATGGTGGCGATGTTTCTCAACTAGTACCCAAGGCAGTACCATCCAAACTAACATAAAAAAGAAAGCACTCAATTCTGAGTGCTTTCCAGTTTTTAGCTTTCAACTAACATTGATTATTGCTTAATCAATTTTGTGCTGAGCGATTTCTGACCATCGCTAACTTTCAAGATATAAATTCCTCTTTCCAATTCAGAAACTTGGATAGAATGATTGTTGATCGTTCCTCGCTTGATCACTTTACCAGTCACATCAGCAATCATATAAGTCAAGTTTTCTCCTCGTCCGAAGTAAACATTTACTGCATTCGTTGCTGGGTTTGGATATGCCTTAATAATGGTTGCTCCCTCATTTCCTAATGGATCTCCAGAAACATCGTCATTGTAGGTAGTATAAGATGAACTGCTTGCCGTAATGTTCACAGTATAATCTTCTACTTCACCATCTCCAAAGTTTTCACAAGCTGTTGCTGCAGCATTGTACTTCATAGAAACACGCATTCTTGTATTTCCTAATACCGCGTTAGAAGGTACAGTGAATGTAGCTGTTAAGTTTGCAGCACTAGAAGACGATCCAGAAGCAACATTTTCGCTAGCATCAAAAGTTCCATCTTGGTTGAAGTCGATCCAAACATTCCAGAATTCAGTGTAAGAGCTTCCTGAGAATCCAGCACTCACGGTTAAAGTGTTGCTGCTTCCTCTTGCCACTGTTGCCGTTAAGTTGGTGTAATCTGCGTAACCAGAGCTTGCACCCGTTGAATTTGTCATTCCTCCTAGAGCTACATAGTCAATCCACTCATAAGTCGTTCTACTTCCTGAGGAAGCACAATACGTTGGTGCATTTCCAAGAGTCGTTACATTGATTGAGCTACTTGCATTTGAAATATTTCCTGCTGCATCTCTAGCTCTTACAGAGAAAGTATATGAGGTATTCGCAGTCAATCCGGTAATGTTTGCTGAAGTTCCTGTTACCGTTCCTAAGTTTACAGCTCCTTGGTATACATCATAACCAGTCACACCTACATTGTCTGTAGAAGCATTCCAGTTTAATGTTAAAGTCGTTTGAGCGATATTAGAAGCTGACAATCCTGTTGGAACTGAAGGCGCTTGCGTATCTGCTCCAGCATCTACTGCTGTCATAGATAAATCATCTACTGCAATGTCACTTCTCCAGCCACCACCTGTAGTTCCTACAATTCTCATTTTGATGTTTCCACCTGTATAAGAATTTAAGTTTACAGAAGCTGAATTCCATTGGTTTCCTTGGTTTCCTGAATCTGACCATACATTGGTCCAATTGGTTCCATCAGTAGTTACTTGAATCACTAAGGAACCGATATTTGTTCCGTACATATGATTCTTAAAGCTGAAAGTAGCTTCTGATTTTCCTGATAGATCGAAACAGTCACTCTCTAAAATTGCTGTCGCATTGCTTCCAATTTGACCTGCACTTCCATTAGTGGATGCCTCTAAGAACATATAGTAAGAACCTTCGTCCGCAGAGCTTGGTCCTGTGCTGCTTGATGGAGTGCTTCCACTTCTACGAACCCAATCTCCATCGTCGCCGCCAACTTGTGTCCATCCAGCTCCGGATTCAAATCCTTCGCCGTATGGGAATGAAGTAATAGAGGTAGAGCATAACGCTGGTGCTGCTGAAGTTGTAAAATTAGTAGAAGAGCTGTATGCTGAATTTCCACTTGAACATTTACTACGTACTTGAACTTCATATTGAGTATCAGCTGTCAATCCACTAAGAGTAGTGCTTGTTGAAGCAACTGCGTTGGTGGTCCAAGATCCTCCTAAAGGTCTGTGTCTTACATCGTAAGTTGCAGATGGAACGGCTGTCCAGCTTACCGTTGCTGAGTTTTGTCCAATGCTACTCACAGAAACTCCTGTTGGAACCGTAGCATTACATACCGCTGGACTATCAGTGATTCCAGTTACGATCAATGAGAAGTTTTGACTTCCACCTACCAAAGAACCTTTGTTCGTTACTGTGATCGTATAGGTTCCTGAAGCTCCAGAAATGTCAACTCTTTCATAAGGATCTACATTGTTATCTTGTTGAGCACTTGATGTTGGGGTAATCAACTTGTAAGGGAAATATGTAGTACTTCCTTTAGTTACACGAATGTCTAAGTCGTTTACCAAAGTCGGAGTTGTTGAGTTTACAGTAGTCACTGCTGTTCCCGGTCTATCGGTCCAAGAAATGGAAGCCAATAAAGGACTGTTTCCGTCAGAGTCTACGGTAATAGTGTAGCTCTGTCCAGAGTTTAAAGTCAATTCTTCAATTTTCGATCCTGTTCCATTGTCAGTAATTGCTTCCGCAGCTCTTTTGGTGTTCATTAATCCCCATCCAAAGACAGCATCAGGTCCGCTTGCTCCTGCATCATCAGCAGTATGAAGTGCCAAACCTTTCAAGGTAGCAGCCAACATAAAGTTTCCACTGTTTAAGTTTTTGTAGTGCTGTTGTAATAACAACAAAGATCCTGTTACGTTTGGTGATGCCATAGACGTTCCAGAAATAGTGTTATAGGCACTATCACTGTTGTCATAGGTTGAATAAACTCCTGTTCCGTTTCCAGTGATGTCTGGTTTGATACGGAAGTCATCTGTTGGTCCCTCACTACTTGAACTGTTAATAGCAACAGACAGTAAATCACCTGCCGAATTTACATTGGCATCTTGCGCATTGGCAACGACCAAGTTGTTCTTTGAAGTAGAATGACCAACCAATTTGTCCCAACCTGAACCTCCAGTTGGGTTCTGGTTTGCTGTGTTGTCATTTCCATCATTTCCCGCTGCTACAACCATTAGGTAGCTAGGAGCATTAAATAATAGGTTGTCCCAATCACGAGACTCGTCAATGTACCCTCCAAAATAGTATTGAGGTAATTGTACCTGTCCAAACTGATTCCTAAATCCGAAACCATAAGAGTGATTCGACAATAGCATTCCATTGGTAGATTCTGAAGTAGCTTCAGATAAATCGCTGTTCCAATCTGCAGTTCTTGCTTGTGCATGAGGTGCCATACCTTTTGCATTCGCCTGAACTCCAGAGGCTACAATCGTTCCTGTTACGTGCATGGCATGGAAACTATTTCCGTTCAAAGTAGAACCGTCAATAATGGTCACTCTGTTGTTTCCACCTGCACCATCAAATTCTTGGTGAGTGGTACGTGTTCCACCACCATCCCAAACGTGAGCGGTCATTCCTTGTCCGTTTAAGTTCAGTCCCAAAGATCCGCCAGAATTTAAATGATCCGCTCTGGTTGATCTTGCAGCATCTACATTATAGGTAGAATAATAAATTGGTTTTCCGTTCACTACTTTTTGTAGTTCAAGGAATCGACCATCGGAAAGAACTATTTTTTCTTTCCATCCGTTAATTTGTGCCAATCGTAAAGCTTCCGCTTTTTCGGCTTTGTTTTTTTCTGCGAAAGTAGAGCGCAGATTCTCTAATTTTTGAAGATCGTAAGAACTACGAATCTTCTCCTTTTCTTGTGCATTCTGTGCATCAACTTGAAAGCTAAGTCCAAGAAATGCTCCAGCAAGAACAAGCCTGGTAAAAAAGTACCGTTGTTTCATTTGAAGGATTTTTTAGTTTTGATTGATTGTTGTTGTGATGTTAACAAAAACAAAATAAAAAGAATAAAAACTCTTAATTATCTTAATTTTTTGAAAAAATCGAGGTAAAAGTATGTTTTTGTTGAATATTTTTCAATACCCGAAAATGGTGAAATTTATTCTCCCCTTTTTTGGGGAGCTGTTAAAGGAGCCTAATTTTTCGTTAAACAAAGAGAATTTTGACTATTAAAAAAGGTAGAGCTTTGTCAATCATAGATTTAGCGAGAGCTTTACAGTCAACGGAGAAATTTTATATCTTTAAAATCTGAAAATTTTGTCTAATCATACAGCAGATTTATTCAACCTTAACCAAAATGACCCCTTTAAATTTTAGCAAAAAAAGCATGAGAAAAACTTTATTCGCACTCTCATTTCTCTTCCTATTGTCATGTCAACAACAAACTTCTAGTGACGAGGATTTTATCACCCATTACGAAAAGTCTGGGAAAACAGAAACTCCAGGATACAAAGAGGTGATATCATATTATCAAAAGCTTGCCAATACGTATTCAGAAATCTCTATGTTTGAGATGGGAACAACAGATTCAGGAAACCCATTGCATCTTGTTGTTTTTAATGCGGATGGAAAGATCAAATTAAAAGATATTAAGTCGTCATCAAAAAATAGAATGCTTATCAATAATGGAATTCATCCTGGTGAGTCCGATGGAATTGATGCAACCATGATGATGATGAGAGATATTGTTCAATCAGATTCCTTAAAGAATCTTTACAAGAATACTTTAATCAATGTAATTCCTGTATACAATATTGGTGGTGCATTAAATAGAAACTCATTTACAAGAGCCAATCAAAATGGCCCCAAAGAATATGGTTTCCGTGGGAATGCTCAGAACTATGATTTGAATCGCGATTTCGTTAAGCAAGACACCAAAAATGCAGCCTCATTTGCTGAAATATTTCATACTGTTGACCCTGATGTTTTCATAGACAATCATACGAGTAATGGAGCAGATTATCAATATGCCATCACACATTTATTCACTCAGCATAATAAATTAGGTGGAGGTTTAGGGAAGTTTATTGAAACTCAAATGCGTCCTGCATTGGAGACTTCCTTAATTATCAAAAAGATTCCAATCACTCCCTATGTGAATGTTTGGGGAAAGACGCCAAAAGAAGGTTGGTCGCAGTTTTTTGACTCGCCGAGATATTCTACAGGATATACTACGATGTTTAATACTTTGGGAATGATGGTAGAGACACATATGTTGAAATCGTATGATGTTCGAGTAGATCAAACCTATGAGTTGATGTTGTCCATGTTGGATTTTACTGAAGAAAGGTCAGCAGATATCAAAGCATTACGAAAGAAAGCGGTCGAAGAAATTCTCGCCAAAGAAACCTATCCTGTCACTTTTGAAATCAATCCAAAGAAAGAACCATCAGTGATTCAGTTTAGAGGTTATGAAGGCGAGTATATCGATAGTAAGGTTACAACAGGAAAACGATTGTTCTATGATCAATCAAAACCCTATTTAGAAGCAGTAGATTATTACAATGAATATCGACCTAAGAAAGAGGTTACAATTCCCAAAGGGTATATTTTAAAGAACGGATGGAACAAAGTTGTGGAACGACTGGATAATAACCATATCGAATACACTCGATTTGAAAAAGATACCATTATTAATGTAGAGACCATGCATATTAAGGAGTATAAAACCAGACGAAGTGCTTATGAAGGTCATTATTTACATTATAATACAGAGGTGTCAAAGGATACTATGGAAGTGCAATTTTCAAAAGGTGATTTGTACATTCCAACCAGTCAAAATGGTGTTCGATATATCATTGAAACCCTAGAACCTGAGGCAACCGATTCTTTCTTTAACTGGAACTTTTTTGATACGGTTCTGCAGCAAAAAGAAGGCTATTCTTCTTATGTGTTTGAAGACATCGCTGAGCAATTGTTGAAAGACACTCCAGAGATCAAAAAGGAGTTTGAAGAGAAGTTAGTAAGTGATGAAGACTTCGCGAAAAACCCTCGAGCTCAATTGAATTTCATTTATAAGAAGAGTCCCTATTATGAAAAGGCACACAATTTAATTCCTATATTTAAGGAATACGAATAAGAAAGATTGTGCTCTCAAAACAAGAACAGAGAAAATTAAGAAATAGACTTTTCCGCCATCTCGATGGAATTGTGATGGTGCCATTAGGACATGCTTTGTTGTCTAAAGGAGTTACTCAATTTATTTTATCAAAGGAGCAGGTAACACTTAAAGAATTGAGTCAGGAGTTTGGTGCAAATGATGGGTACCTTAACGTAGCTTTGAGAGCCCTTTGTTCTCAAGGTTGGCTCATCCAAGAAGTAGACAATGTCGAAGACTCAGTGGTATATAGGAAGAATGTTCTCAGTGAACGAGCTTTCTCCTATTTTCATTTGTATGAAGATGCGTTTGATCTGATCACGCTATCTGGTAACTATAGCAATCGTGTTTTTCAGAAAGAACCCTTTCTGAAATTGGAAAGTATCTTTCAAAAGTACCGAAATCATTATGGGATGGAATTGTCTTCGAATGCAATAGAAAGGGAAATTCAAGAACAGATTTTATATCATATTGAAGGATTAATTGTTGGACCTACTTTGGTGATTTTAGGAATGACTGGAATGTTCCATCAATACTTTATGCAAACTAGATTCAGGGCAGAAGAGTTTCACAAAGATCCTGAGACTTTTGCTCGATTACTCGATATTTTGACACAACTCAATTGGTTTCAAAAGATTAATGGTTCGTATGAATTTACGAAGGAAGGATTGTTCTTCGCTAAAAGAGCCAGCGCCTATGGCGTGACCGTTTCTTATATCCCCATGTTACGAAAGATCAAGGATCTATTATTTGGAAATCCTTTGATTTTAAAGAGCAGTGTGGGAACAGAAGAAAAACACGTTGATCGAGAAATGAATGTTTGGGGCAGTGGTGGAGCACATGCTGCTTATTTTCGAGTAGTTGATGAGATCTTGATCTCTATTTTCAATCAACCTATTGAAGAACAACCTAAGGGCTTTTTGGATATGGGCTGTGGAAATGGAGCCTTTTTGGCGCATATTTTCTCTGTGGTTGAAAATCAAACCTTACGAGGTAAACTTTTGGAAGAACATCCGTTGATTATCATTGGCGTCGATTACAATAAAGCGGCTCTTAATGTATCGCGCAAGAACTTAATTCAAGCAGATATTTGGGCAAAGATCATTTGGGG
>CAZTFN010000024.1:0-22966 GCA_964612905.1 uncultured Flavobacterium sp.
GGAGCTAAGGATCCAATCCCACCCATCTGAATCGCGATAGATGCAAAATTGGTCAATCCACAAAGCATGTATGTGGCCATGATGATAGACTTGTTGTATGTGAGATGGGTAGCGCTGGTGATGTCTTTTAATTCAGCCAACTGTATATAACCGATGAATTCACTTGCAGCCAATTTAATTCCTAAGAGTTGCCCCATCAATGCCATGTCTTCTGAAGCGACACCTATCAACCACATTAAGGGTGCAAATAGATATCCTAAAATCAACTCTAGTGAAAGACTCTGATATGGTGTATTCGCAGCAATGGCAGAGTTTAATCCGGTAAGATTCCCTACCGTTGAGAGTCCATAATTTAACATCGCAATAAATGCTACAAACACCAACAACATGGCTCCTACGTTCACCGCTAATTTTAAACCTTCTGTAGTTCCATTGGCAATGGCATCTAGAATATTAGACCCTATTTTATCTTGTGCTACTGTTACATCAGTATTCACTTCTTCAGTTTGAGGATATAAAATCTTCGAAATCACAATAGCTCCCGGAGCAGCCATCACTGAAGCTGCTAATAAATGCTTGGCAAACTGCAATCTTAATCCAGGGTCATCACCACCTAAGAAACCAATGTAAGCCGCAAGTACGGCCCCAGCAACTGTTGCCATTCCTCCAATCATTACCAATAGAATCTCAGAACGATTCATTTTCTCCAAATAAGCCTTGATCAATAATGGAGCTTCCGTTTGACCCAAAAAGATATTTCCAGCCACTGATAAACTCTCAGCTCCAGAGATTTTCAAAGCTTTCGATAGAAGCCAAGCCAATGCTTTTACAACCTTCTGGATGATTCCCAAGTAAAAAAGAAGCGAGGTAAGTGCCGAGAAAAATACGATGGTTGGCAATACTTGAAAAGCAAAAATGAATCCAAAAGTATCCATGTCTACCACCAGTCCTTCAAATAAAAACTGACTACCAGCTCTTGTAAAGTCAAGCACTTTGACGAAGATCTTCCCTACGAATTCAAACGTCACTTGAATAAAAGAAACTTTTAGAACTCCAAAAGCAATGAGTAACTGGAAGGAAACTCCCAATCCAACTGTTTTCCAGTTGATATTTCGCTTATCAGAACTAAACAAATACGCCAAAAAGAGCAATACTACCATTCCTAAAAGTCCTCTCCATAGACTGGTTATAGAGAATCCTTGACTTGGTACAATTTGATCCACAGCCGCATCTACTTCAGGTTGAACCGCGTTTACAACATTGTTTCTTCTATGAAAATTATAAGCTATATCATTTTCAGTAATCGTAAGCAATGAGTCTGATAACTTTGATATATTGTAATAGCGAACCGTATCTTTGGGTTTCGAATAGTTGAAAATCAGTAAATTATTCTGACGAATGTAATTCCCCTCAGCGAGTAAACTATCCTTGGCGACCAATGTATAGCTGAACTTTCCATCCTTAAGATTGAAGGTATCACTTTCATCAATGGTAATGATCTCTGTTCCTTCTTTGACAATGGAATGAAAATTCCAATTTTGTTCGATTGTTTGGGAATATCCCAAAAACGATAGCAAACAAAAAATGAGAATGAATCCCTTCTTCATAAATTCGATTTAAGAGCGTTTGCTAATCTCGTCTCTGATCTTAGCAGCCAACTCGTAGTCTTCGTTGGCAACAGCTTCGTTCAACTTGTTGTGTAGTTCTTTCAATGTGAGTGATGAAAAACCTCCAGTGGTATCTTCTAACTCAACCTCGACAGTTTCAGGATCCAGATTTTCTTTGATCGCAATCTCTTCTTCGATCTTCAAATAGATTCCTGCTTTGTCTAAAATATTCTCATAGGTGTAAATAGGGGCTTGGAAACGCACTGCAATGGCAATGGCATCAGAAGTCCTTGTATCTATGATCTCTTCAATTCCATCTTTTTCACAGATGAGACTGGAAAAGAAAATCCCGTCCACGAGTTTGTGAATAATGACTTGTTTCACATTCACTTCAAATCGTTCTGCAAAGGTCTTGAATAAGTCGTGTGTTAAGGGTCTTGGTGGCCGAATCTCTTTTTCTAAAGCAATGGCTATGGATTGTGCTTCAAATGCTCCGATGATAATTGGGAGCGTTCTTGTTCCTTCCATTTCACTCAAAACCAACGCGTATGCTCCGCTTTGTGTTTGACTGTAAGATATTCCCTTGATGGTCAGTTTGATTAAACTCATGCGTCTTTTTCCTCACTAAAAAAGGCTGTCTAATGATGGCAATCACCAAAATTAGACAGCCCTTTTCCTTGGGCACAATTTAATAAAAATTATGAGTTTTGCGCCTTAAAATCTTTGAGTTTACTAATTAATTGTGGTACAACCTCAAAAGCATCTCCAACGATTCCATAATCTGCCGCTTTAAAGAAAGGCGCTTCTGGATCTGTATTGATCACAACCTTCACTTTTGAAGCATTGATTCCTGCTAAATGCTGAATTGCTCCAGAGATTCCAATAGCAATGTATAAGTTAGAAGCTACAGGCTTTCCTGTTTGCCCAACGTGCTCACTGTGAGGTCTCCATCCTAAATCTGAAACAGGCTTAGAACAAGCTGTTGCCGCTCCTAAGATATCGGCTAATTCTTCAACCATTCCCCAATTTTCTGGACCTTTCAATCCTCTTCCCGCTGAAACCACTGTATCTGCATCAGCAATCGTTACCTTTCCTGACGCTTTTTCAACATTGGTAGATTTCACCCCAAAGTCCGCATCTGATAAAGAAGCATCAAAACTTTCAACTGCTGCAGAAACAGCATTTTCGTGAATTCCATATGAATTCTTTGCCAAGCCAATGACTTTGTTCTCCGTTGAAATGACAGTATTGTTAAATCCTTTGTTTGAAAAAGCCTTTCTCTTAACGGTAAAAGGATCTGTTGAGCTAGGAGCATCAATTACATTGGATGCATATCCTGCGTTCAACCCTACCGCTACTAATGGTGCTAGATACACTCCATCTGCACTTGAATCAATCACAACAATATTTGCATCTTTGGCAGTTGCTGCTTGTTGAATTGTAGAAGCATAAGCTTTTGCATTGAATACAGACAACTGATCATTGCTTACGGTAAGCACCGTTTCTGCTCCATAGTTTCCTAATTCTGAAGCATCTTCTGCGTTAATAGTTAATGCAACTAGATTCGTTCCCAATTGCTCTGCTACTTTTTTTCCATAAGAAACAACTTCGAAAGTAGATTTCTTAAATTTTCCGTCTGTTGAACTTGCGTATACTAAAACTGACATAACTCTCTATTTTCTTATGATTAAATAACTTTTGCTTCTGTATGTAATAAGTTGATCAATTCATCAACATTATCTGCGTCTACTAACTTCACTGCTCCTTTTGGTGCTGGTTTTTCAAAAGATTCTGTGTTCGTAGCACTATTTCCACCTACTGGCTCCACCACAGTTAATGGTTTTTTACGAGCCATCATGATTCCTCTCATGTTCGGGATTCTTAAATCGGTTTCTTCTACGATTCCTTTCTGTCCTCCAACTACCAATGGCAATGAAGTAGCAACAGTCTCATGTCCTCCATCCATTTCGCGTTCTGCTGTTGCATTTGTTCCATCAACTTCCAATCCAACACATGCGTTGACAAAGTTAAAACCTGCTAAGGCTGCCAACATTCCTGGAACCATTTGACCGTTATAATCACTTGATTCTTTTCCTGCCAATACAAGATCATATCCTCCATCTTTCACCACAGCAGCCAATTCTTTCGCTACTGATAATCCATCTGTTGCTTCTGCGTTCACTCGAATTGCATTATCAGCTCCGATAGCCAATGCTTTTCTTAGTGTAGGCTCCGTTGTTGCGTTCCCAACATTTACAACGGTTACAGAAGCTGCTTGCTTCTCTTTGAACCACATAGCACGAGTTAAGACAAACTCGTCATAAGGGTTGATCACAAACTGTACTCCATTTGTATCAAACTTTGTATCATTGTCTGTGAAATTGATCTTTGAAGTGGTATCAGGCACGTGACTGATACATACCAATATTTTCATTTATTTATGTATTTGATTTGATGCCACGAAGATACTATAAATAAATAAAAAATACTATGCATGCATAGTATTTTTTATTTATTAATGAAACTTTTAACTATAATTTAATGACTCTCTTGAAGAGTTTTTTCGAACCTTTCGAGAAGTGTATCAAATAGACTCCTTTCTTGAAGCTAGAGAGATCAATTCTCGCACCGTCTTTTTCCAAAGATATCTTCTTCAAAATATTTCCAGCTACATCTCGCAAAATAACATCACTTCCTTGCATTGTCTCATCATTCAATTTAATTTGTAAGAAGCTGGTGGCTGGGTTTGGATACACACTTACCGATTCAACTATTTTAGTCGTGATCTCCTGTATCTCATCATATTTGTCAATTGGATACGCTTCCTTCTCCTCTTCTTCAGCAATAGCATTCCTATTGAAATTTGTTAGATCTTCACCATCAATAAATGCGATAAAAGAATCGGTTTCAATGATCGTTCCAACATCCAGAGTAATGGATTGTTTTGCTTTTAGAATTACATCTGCATTGTTGGTATCAAAATCTCCTTTTGGAAGAAAAGGGTTTGGATCTACACTTCTACCTGTAAAAATGGAAGTATCAGAATCCCATCGATACTTGCTATTGTTAATCAGGCTTTCACTTTGAATATAGATATCACTCAAGTCAATTACATTTAAGCTACCCTCTCCACTGAATGGCACAGCATCAACTTTGGTCGCATACCCAAAGGCTCCAAAATTGAAATCGTCAAAAAGATTCACAGTAGACTCGCGATCATTAAGAACCATTGGAGAAAATGTTGAGTGATTATAAGTACCTCCATCAAACACATTAATTCTTGAATGATTTAAAGTAGTTGTTCCGTAACCTCCTCTTGGCGGAATAATAAAAATATTGGCTCCAGACTCTACATTGATATTGAAACTATTTACTGTAGCCGCGGCAAGATTAATCTCTGCACTGGACTCTACAAAAATATCTGTATTCAAATTTTCGCTAGTAGTGTTATGATGATTTGAAGTAATCTCTCCAGTCTCAGAATTCAGCTTACCTCCTCCTTGAATAATGATATTATTGGCTTTGATTCGAGCATGAGATCGAACCCAACCTCCATTTTGAATGATCAAATCGCCACAAATATCAACATCTGTCAACCATACTTCAGTTGAAGTTACGATTCTATCGTTACAAGGAGTGGTCATTAACGGAGCCGTCCAAACACTGCGTCCATGGGTAGAAGCGATAATCTCATTCGCAATATTATCAATTGCTATTGTAGTTACAATGGCAACTGGTAAACCTTCTCCATATCGAGCCCATAAACCTGTGGAATTATTATAATAGTATACACCGAAATCTGTTCCTGCGTATAAGGTCTGATTTACCGAGTCATATTCCAAGGTGTTTACAGGCATATTAGGTAAGTTTCCACTAATATTTTGCCATGTTAAACCTCCATTAGAAGAGTAATACACTTTCTTCCCTTCTTCCAAGTTTCCAAAACCAACCCAAACCTTGTTACCGCTTAGATCGGCATCATCTGTTTCTAAAGTATTGATAAACGCCTTGGTCAGAATATCTGGATCAAAGGCATTCAAATTTCCTGTAAGGTTTGTATATGTAATGGCCCCAGGGTTATTAAAGTCGAAGTTAGTAGACTTATAAATAGTGTTGTTAACTCCGTCAATACTAAATCTTAGTAGACTTCTTGAAACATATACAGTTGAGCTATTTCCCTTACTAATATCAATGGCTGTGTTTCTTCCAAAATCTAAATCCGAAATTCCATTGGATATGTTATAAAAAGACCCTACTTGATTATTAGATAAACTTAATGAATAACGATACCAATTGTCTGCGGGCGTGTGATAGGAATTATTGTCAAAAACCAAATGATTATTGTTGTGCGGACTTACTTCTAAAGGGGTTTTTGTGTACGTTGACAGTGTTACTCCTGTTGAAGAGCCACTCCCTCCTCCGCTGGTTGTCTTACGTAAAGTTCTGGTCTGGTTGAAGTAAGCGACGTTTGGATTCACAGGATCAGAATACACTTGTCCTTCACTATATGGACCAGATCTTGTCCATGTAGACCATGAAAAGCCGTTATGATCCGTACGATACCATCCTGTATCTTGATTTCCAATACGAATAGTGCGCGTTCCCATAGAATTTATATATCCCATATTAAAAGCGAGGAACAGATTTAAATTTCCTGCTAAGTTTGGGAAACTCGTAAAGTTCAAATCGTTATTGCTATCAAATGATTTATGGATTGAGCCGTCTGTTCCTACTAATAACCTACCTAAGCTGGGCATATAATGCACACTTCTTATATCTTGGTGCAGATCAATATATACATAGGGATGTGGATAATCCAAAATATTCACTGTATGCGTAGGGTTTTTAATCACTCTTAACTTTCGATTTCCAATAATAATCTCATCGTTATTGACCACCTGAAACGCTGTGGTTTGAGCATCGGTTCCGTATCCCAACCAATTATTGCTTCCCAATGAATTATACAGCTCAAAGTTATTCCACGCTCCATCAGCTTTAATGAAATAAAATTGATATCTGTTTTCAAGAGAAGGATAAGGAGCGGAAGGAATACGGTATGTGCGAAGTGCTAAATACAAAGTTCCATTATAGTTGTATGAAGCAAAAGCATGTGGGGTATTATCTCCATTAATAAGTTTATTAAGATCTAACAATTCATCACTCGCTCCTGTAGAGGTAATGGTTGAATTAATAACCGATTCGATCGTATCTGTTAAGTTTTCCCATGTTCTACCACCATCCACTGTTTTGAAAACAAGTATGTTATATCTATTGTCAGGTGTGCTATCCCATCTACTCAGTCTTCCTGAGACAACTGCAACATTACTATTCAATGGGTTCACCTCAACATGCTCTATGAGTAGTCTTGAATTTTCCAAGCCTGTTATTGGGTCTGGTAATTTTTCCCAAGTCACACCACCATCTGTCGATTTATGAACACTCTTCTTCCCTGCTGAATAGATAACTCTAGGATCCGAAGCAGAAATTGCCATATTATTGGATTGAAAATGCTCTTTAGGTATGAACCATTCATTACTTGTCAGACTCTTATGAATCACACCAAATCCATAGGAAGTCTCTCCTTGCCCCCCAAAAGCGTGTTCACTTGAAGTGGAGGCATACAGGGTATTGTTTACAATTTCGAGATCGTTCACTGTACCTGCAGGTAAGTCATTCGTGAGACAATTCCAAACCACATTTGTTGCATTAATATCGTAGGTCTCCCAGATACCACCATTTCTTGCGCCAATAATTACATGACTAGAGTTATTAGGGTTCACTGTAATAGCATCAATCCTTCCTATCCCGATAAGTCCAGCACCTGATCCAGTTGGGTAGGTTTGAGGACCGACAATATTCCAGCTAGCGTTTACATTTCTACTTGTTGTTTGGCGCGAGTTCTTTAAGCTTTGAATACTATTTTCACTGAAAATCTCCTTGTTATAAGAATTAAAGTTTCCTTCATGATCTACCCTAGTTTCCCAAAACCAGCGCCATCGTTCATATTTTTTAAACTCTTTCTCTAACTTTTTAATTTCTTCCTTGCTCAATGAGCTTTTTTGAGCAAATCTCCTTTGAAATTCAGCCTCCTTCTCTTCCACAATTTGGAAATAATTACCTTTCTGACCTTTCTGTGCATTGATATTAAAGAACATCAACAACATCAGAAAGCTCAATGTTAATTTGATTGCTTTCATAATGTAAAGATTTGATAAGATTACTTAGACTTCGCTTGCAATTCTTTCAAATCTTTTTGAAGCTTCTCAATTAATTTTTGTTGTTCGATAGTGTACAACGTCAATTCTTCAATTTTCTGAAGTAACTTAGAAGACATCTCTCCTAACTCTACCCCATTCTCTTCTACATGCTTAGCACTTGGAATGTTTTGTAAATGTCCTTTTTCTTGAATGTGCCTTTCTACCTCTTTTAGAGGTGGCAAGTTGTATCCGTTTTCAAATACAAAATCTGGCCAACCTATCAAGTCAACTAAGACTTTTCTAGCGTGTACAGTTCCATTTACTGCCAATTCTGCATCGGGTGTTCCCGTTCCAATTCCTACTTTACCATTGTTGAGAATTGATAGGGTTTTTGTGTTTAGGTTATCACCAAAGTAGAATGCACCACTTCCATCATTGTTTGTGTTGTTTAATGAGAAAATAATGTTATCTCCCGTGTGTTTTCTAATCACTACATCCCCCTGTTTTGCTATAGGAGAATATGCCCCATTTGCATGCGCCACAGATAGATTTAATTTTCCATAGTCGTTTCTAACAATTAATGTAGTTCCTTTGTCTTGATTATCAACAATTAGTAATTCATCTAAATAGGTACTCCATGGATTGGGCACATATCCTGGATTGTTATTTCCAATGACCAAAGACCCAAGATGTGTAATATCAGCTGTAGACCCAGCAGTTGAGGTTGTTGTACTGAAATAAGTTTGTGCATTCAAAGAAAATGCAGCAAACATTAATAATAGGATTGTAAGTTTTTTCATGATTTAAAATTTTGAGGTTTAAATGACCAAACTACCTGAAAAACAACCTCAAAAAAATACCAGAGTTCGGGTATTTTTAGGCTCTTATGTCATAGGATGAACAAAAAAGGTGCTAGAATTACTAGCACCTTCAGTTATGGAATAATTAAAGAAAACTATTCACGTATGAATCTTTTATTTATGACTTTTCCTCCTGCTATGTTTAGCTTCAAAAAGTAAACCCCTGATTCAAATTTGGACACATCAATATCGAGACTTTGTCCAGACGAACTTCCTTGAAAGACTTTTCCTCCAAACTGATTGTATATCTCATAAGACAAAATTGACTCATAACTCTTTACCGATATCATACGAGACGACGGGTTTGGATACAAATTGACTCTCTCCTCATTGATCTTTTCATCTTCTCTTACACTTTCATTCAAAGAATACTTGTTGGAAATTGGTCTGTTTGAGTTAGTAGACCTTGTTCTGGAACAAGCTTGAATATGAGCTTTAAAATTAGATCCTGATTTTGCGTGAAAACCAGGGAGGAGACGTACCTCATCACCTGCGCTGTAATCAGCAGTTGCTAGAGCATTGATCACATTGATTGCCGTCACACTAACATTGGCCCTTCTATTGTCTAATCCACTGGGTAAAACATCTTGTGTAACGAGCACATTGTCTTCACATCCTCCTGTATTAATTCCTGCAATTGCTGCAAGAGCAGCATATGCATCGATCAAACCATACCCCATTTGTTCGTTCCAATCACCATTGGGTCGATTGGGCTCAGTATCATAGGTATACAGAAATGGATTCACTTTTTGAGCAGTCAACTCAATAATATCTGAAACCTCGTTTACGGTGAGATCAGGATCTAAGCTCAACATCAATGCTGCCAACCCTGATACAAAAGGAGCTGCTGCCGATGTTTGATTAAAATAATGATATCCATTTGTTGTATAACCACCTGCTCCGTTTATATCCGTTGTAAAAATACTTGCTCCTGGAGCAACAACATCCAACGCTGTTCCATAATTGGACGTAGTATTTCGTTGACCATGCTGTGTCATAGCACCTACCGTAATGATACGAGGATCATGATTGGCGGGATACGCTACTGCCGCATTGCTGTCATTTGCAGAAGAAAAAATCACAATGGTTCCTTTTCCTCCCCTTCCACTATTGAGTGCGTAGTTAATCGCATCGGTAATTTCGTTGTGTTGTGTTGGTGAAGTCCAAGAGTTATTGATAATAGGGAAGTTATTATTCACAGCCCATTCGATTCCTAGCCCTCTCTTTTTTCTGGAATTTGTCGTCTCTGCCAATGAATTGCTTATAGGAACTAATTGCACATTTGGTGCTACTCCCGAAATTCCGGCAAAGTTGTTCTGCTTGGCTGCAATGATTCCTGCTACGGGAGTACCATGTGGACCCAATAATTGTGCTGGACCTCCACTTTCAGTATCGAAACCAAAATGACCTATTTGTCCAATAAGTTCAGGATGCGTTGCATCAATACCATGGTCTAGCACGGCAACTTTCACACTACTTACTCCTGTAGTTATGTTCCAAGCTGCTTCAGCATTTATATCAAGTCCTGAGGTACCACCAAACTGTCCTGTATTTTTCAGCCCCCACTGAATTGAAAATGAAGGATCATTGGGGGTTAAAAAGGCATAAGCCATGAAATCAATATCTTCGGAATTGGATGAATCCGCCATATCGTTAGACATTAAGTCTATATCACAAGCTTCAAACAGTCCTGTCTCATGAAACTTATTGGAAACATCAAAAGTATTTGCTGATGTTGGTGTAACCGATAAGGTATACCAACGAGAGGAAAACATTCCTTGACCAATAATTTCAACATTGTTTTCCTTTGCTAGTTTTTCCAATATCGGGTAGTCTTTTTCATCAAACAGTTTTACAGAAAAATAGTTGGTAGCTCCAATTCTGTCTGAAAATTCATTAGAATAAAATGATGCGACCACAACATTGTCGTTTTCCTTCTTTAGGTTGTTAATCTCTATTTGATAACTTCGATCTGTTGTAGGGTTTAATTCTACAATACGCCAATATCTCTCTTTTGCTCCTCTAAACTTCCCTGTATTACTTAAAATATTCGTTGGGTTATCTTTTTTTACAGAGCTTATGCTTCTTTTATTGCGAATGCCTTTTAAATTGGTAACGCTGTTTTTATTCGTTGAGGAGACAAAAATGAAGTTCTTGTTCAATGTTAGGTACTGTTTCTCTCCTTGATAATAGTAATACACCTCCTTTTGCTGCGCATAAAATAGTTGCGCACATAGCATAAAAAATAAGGCTATGATGATTTTAAGATTTCTCATATTTTCATTTTTATTATTCATATGAGATGACTATTTATCTTTAGATAATTTCGCCTCCAACGCTTTGATCCTCTTTTCTTGTTGAATCGTATACAACGTTAATTCCTCTATTTTCTGCAGTAGCTTCTTAGTCATATCTCCAAGTTTGGCCCCATTTTCTTCCACTTCCTTTGCGCTCGGGATGTTTTGCAAATGTCCTTTTTTGTTGATGTGATCTTCAACCTCTTCAAGGCTTGGCAAATAATATTTGGATTCAAAAACAAAATCGGGCCACCCCACCAAATCAACCAATACTTCTTTGGCATGAACTGTCCCATTTACGGCCAATTCATGATCTGGAGTTCCAGTACCAATTCCTACTCGGCCATTGTTCAATACAGACAAAGTTCTATGATTCAAACCGTCACCAAATATGATGGCTTGATTTCCATCATTCGCCGTGTTATTTAAGGTGAAAATCATATTATCTCCTTGATGTTTTCTAATCACCACATCTCCTTGTTTCGCGATTGGAGAGTATGCTCCATTGGCATGTGCAACCGATAAATTTAACCTTCCATAGTTATTTCTAACAATCATAGCAACTCCTTTGTCTTGGTTATCTACAATTAAAATTTCATCCAAATAAGTACTCCAAGGATTGGGCACATAGCCAGGATTAGTATTTCCAATAACCAATGATCCTAAGTGTGAAATATCATCAAAGGCATCTGTGTTCACATTGGTTGTGTTGAAATACCTATTTTGAGCACTTAGTGAAAGTGTAGCAAACATAAGTAGAAGTGTTGTAAATTTTTTCATGACTTAAAAGTTTTAAATTAAGTCTTGAACCTACTTCAAATTCATTCCAAAAAAAATACCCGAATTCTGGTATTTTTTATACCTTTAAATACAAATCGACTATGAAAAATGAAAATCAAACTACTTTTGGTGGACAACCACCGTCTGTTTTTGGAAGGATTGCATTTGATCCTGTCCAGATCTGATGACTTTGAAATTGTAAATACTTTTTCAAACCCAACAAAAGCACTCAAGGCAGTGCAACGAGATCAACCCGAACTACTTATTACCGACATTCCCATGCAGCCTATGAACGGCCTGGAATTGATTCGGAAAGCAAAAAAGATTCGTCCAAAACTTAAGACGCTGATCATTAGCAACTATTCTAACAGGATTCAATCCAAAGATATTGATGGATATCTTCACAAGAGCTTTGAAGCGGATCAACTGAAAGAAGTGATCAAAAAAATTGTTTTGGAAGATCGAAAGTGTTTCCACGATGTAAAGGCAAATCAAGAACATCCGATTCAATTGAATGAGGGAATCCTCACAAAACGCGAATCTCAAATCGTTCAATTAATCAGTCAAGAAAAGTTGGTTCCTGACATTGCAAATACACTTATGATTAGCAAACATACTGTAGAATCTCACAAGAAAAACATTTATCGAAAGTTACATGTACATAGTGTTTCAGGACTGGTTCAGATGGCCATGTATTTAGGAGTTGTGAATCAGTAATGACTTCAACTTTTTGCCTAATTTCAGCTCAATGTATTGATGGGTGAGCTTTGAGTATGCAATAACCAACACTAAAGTTATAGTATACACCAGGTACTCCATCAATGCATTTTGTTCGATTTTAAGGACCTTGAAAAACAACTTTGGTACAACAATTAAAACCAACAAATGATTGAGGTAAATAGAGTACGATACTTTTCCTAAAAACTGAAAAAATTGATTCTCCAGCACTTTCGAAATGAATCCGTCTGTTTTCAGAAACACAAGAATGAAAGCTCCAAAAAATAAGGGGAGCGAAAACAATGCAACATAATTGTAGTACTGTGTTGTTTCAAAATGATTGATGGCGAACATAATCACTATCAAAATGAGAAGGCAAAACGGTTCCAAAACCTTTGGTAATTTCATTGGAACTTTTGAAAAATTATAGACGAAGAAGCCCATGTGAAAACAAAGCAACCCTCTCACAAATCCGAATTCTCCATTCGTGAAATAATCATCTAAATAAAAGAGAAATATGAATGATGAAATTACAATCAAAACATTCATGATTCTTCGGAAGAATGAGGAACACAACAAGGTCACCAAACCAAATATGAAATAGGATATCATTTCTGAAGAAATAGACCAAGATGGAGGGTTAATCACTGCTCCGGAGCCCAAGACTGGTGTAGAATTCAAGAACAAAATAGTATCTAAAAAGTGTATTCCTAAAACGTTGAAGCTCATGGATTCACTGTTCTCGAAGAATCCAAAATTGTTCTTCAAGACATCCATAGACAGCAATAAAACCAAGAACATCACGCTGGTATACAACAACAAAGGAAACAGACGAACAAATCGCTTTTTCATGAATTCCATAAACTTTGTAGTGGATGGAATATTTGAGTAATTATATGCGATGACAAACCCACTGAGCACAAAGAAAAAATCGACAAAGATTTCTGATTGTCTCACAATAAAACCTGATCGCAACGGATCAGGAGTAATCGAATTATTGAAAATCTTATAGTGAAATAAGACCACCATGACACTAAAGATTCCTCGAAGTCCATCTAGTTTTTTGATTCTCATACGGACATGGGATTCTTATTCATATCATGAAATGCATAAAAGAAAATTGAGAAAGGAATCAGTATTCCCAAATATGAAATATCGAACAAACCTCCATAAATGTTCACCTCTACTCCTTCAAGAATTAAGTTGTTGATGAACAAGCCTAAAAGTAAAGTCGTCATAATAGCAAAACTCCAGCCTAAGACCTTAGAAATTCCTTTGACAAACGGTGAAATCAAAAATGGAATGAGTAATACAATGATCATCAACCAATAAGGTGCATAGGCCGTTTGATTTCGAACAGGATTGTTTCCTATTACAACATCATCACTAGGCAGGTTGAGTAAAATTGGCAGGCTCAATAAAATCAAAAACAAAAGGAGAAAAGAACCAAATTTGACCTTTTCTTTCATCGGAGCTTTCAAAAAAGGGCCAAACAAAAACAACGTTAAAGGAATCGCTAAAAACCCCCTAGTCAAAACCAGCAAGCCCGCAAAAAAAGCTAGAAGTATGGGTTTACTCATATAGTTTGTTGGATTTCTTTTGTTCCACCATAGCATGAATAATAAAACGAGTATCACATTGCTCATCAAATCGCTTTTTGCAAAGACTTCCCACAAATATGCAACCGAACTCAAAAAGAGAAATAGAAACAACAACTTTTGATGATTCTTCATTTGGTAATTTCGGATGAACAGCATCACCAATAAAAAAGTAAAAGGTTGTAAAAGTGCTATGTTTCCCAGTAAGTAAAATGGTGTTGCTATGTAGATCAGGCCTGGGAAATTGGAAGACCTCCCTCCCATATGATCTAGTTTGTCATAAGGATATTCAAAATTCAGTACGCTCTTTACGCTCACCTCTAATGCCGACCATCGATCTGTATTTAACTGACTCCCATCAATTGCATAGGATATGGCGACAAAAGCAACAAAAACAATGAGAATGAGTGTCAGAAACAACGCATTGAATTTAGCATATTGATTGATCTTTTCCTTGAATTTATGAATCATAGAGACGCCTCCAACAAAAAGGAAAACATACAATACAATCAGTAAATAAAGAGGAAGAAACTCTTGTCGGACTCCATATTTGAAAACAAAAATGAGGTTTACAAGCAGTATAACAACCAGACCAGAATTTCTTAAAAACATCAAATCTTCGTTGATAAATAAGTCCTAAAGTACCCTTTTTATTGTAAATTTCGAGCGCTTCATTAAAAATTATGCTTGTAAGCCCGAAAAAATACAATCCCATCCTGATCAGTACCCTAATTGCAATTCTGATCTTTTTCTTTTCCTACGATTTTGGAATGTTTTGGGACAATGTATTGTTTGCTTCGAAGATGGGAAACCAACTCTATGAGAATGGTCTTTTCAATTGGAACATGCCTATAGAATTTGACCCTGGGCATCCACCTTTCTTAGCATTTCTTTTGGCAATTGCATGGAAAATTTTCGGTCATTCGTTATGGGTAAGTCACTTGGTGATGCTGCCCTTTGTAGCGGGAACCATCTATCAAATTCATCGATTTGTTTTCTTTTACACAAAATCGAACTTAGCATCAATAGCAGGACTCGTATTGATTTTATGCGATCCGACATTGTTGACTTCATTTGTCTTGGTGAATCCCGAAACATTGATTTTATTCTTCTTCTTTCTAACCTTGAACGGATTCTTGTATGAGCAGAAAAGACTAAAATTCATTGGGCTTTTGTTTTTGAGCATCATCACTTTTAGAAGTATGATGTTGTTTGCTGGATTTTTTGTTTTCGAAACCCTCAATTCATATCTCATCAAAAAGCGATCAATAAAGAAGTTGATCAATCTAAAATTCTTAGTGTTTTACTTCTTGGCATCGCTTCCGGCAATTGCATTTATTAGTTGGAGATTACTTACCAAAGGATGGTTACAAACGCATCCGGATTCACCTTGGACTTCCTATTGGCATCTGCCATCCATCAAAGAATTCATTCGGAATGTAATTGTCTTGATTTGGCGTTATCTTGATTTTGGACGAATCTTCATTTTTATCTTTTTACTCATTGGACTGTGGTATCGCAAAAAGAATGGAAAACTCAACAATGCCATTCGACAACTTTTACTGATGGCATTCACATCGGTTTTCTTCGTGCTCATTGCTGTTTTATCTTCTACCAATGCATTTGGACATCGCTACTTTATCGTTGCGTATGTCTGTTTTATTTTGATCGCTTATTTGATCATCCAAGACATTCCAAAATACCGAAAGCTGATTTATGCATCTCTCATGATTGGATTGCTCTCGGGTAATTTATGGATCTACCCAGAAAAAATTTCTCAAGGTTGGGATGCAACATTGGCGCACGTTCCATACCATCAATTAAGAACTGAAGCAATTGAATTTCTGGATAAGGAAAGTATTCACATTGAACAAGTAGGCACATTTTTCCCTAATTATAACAGCATCGACCAAATCGACTTGAATGGAGATCACAGAAAATTTGACCGTTTTAACGATGATAACTCCTATGTCCTTTATTCAAACGTATACAACATCACCGATGAACAGTACGATTCCCTTCAAAGGGACTATCAAGAAATCAAAAGATTTGAGTCTTTTAACATTTATATTTCCATTCTTAAAAAGAAGTAAATTTCGCTTTCGGAAAATTTTATGAAAACGTTATCGTACTTCCTATTTATGGACGCTTTTTTTTCCTCAGATTTTCCCTATTTTTGCTTTTCGATAAACAACTAAAAGAAATCAATGAAGACAGTTCAATTTCGTCAAGCCGTTTGTGAGGCAATGAGTGAAGAGATGCGTAGAGATGAAACTATCTACCTAATCGGAGAGGAAGTTGCAGAATACAACGGTGCTTATAAGGCAAGTAAAGGGATGTTAGATGAATTTGGTGAGAAGCGTGTGATTGACGCTCCTATTGCCGAGCTTGGTTTTGGAGGAATCGCTGTAGGTTCTGCCATGAACGGAAACAGACCCATTGTGGAGTATATGACCTTTAACTTCTCTCTTGTAGGAATCGATCAAATCATTAATAACGCTGCTAAGATCAGACAAATGTCTGGAGGGCAATTCAACTGTCCGATTGTATTTAGAGGCCCAACGGCTTCTGCAGGTCAGTTAGCAGCAACACACTCACAAGCATTTGAGAGCTGGTATGCGAACTGTCCAGGATTGAAGGTAATTGTTCCTTCAAACCCTTATGACGCCAAAGGTTTATTGAAAGCTGCCATTCGTGATGACGATCCAGTAATCTTTATGGAATCTGAGCAGATGTATGGTGATAAGATGGAAATTCCTGAAGGCGAATACATCATTCCTATTGGAGTTGCCGATATCAAAAGAGAAGGTTCTGACGTCACTGTGGTTTCCTTTGGAAAGATCATCAAAGAAGCTTACAAAGCAGCAGATGAATTGGAAAAAGAAGGCATTTCAGTTGAGATCATCGATTTGAGAACCGTACGTCCAATGGATCATGCAGCGATCATCGAGTCAGTGAAGAAAACAAATCGTTTGGTAATTTTAGAAGAAGCTTGGCCGTTTGGATCTGTTGCTTCTGAGATTACATTCAGAATTCAAGATGAAGCTTTCGATTATTTAGATGCACCAATTAAGAGAATTACTACTGCAGACACACCTGCTCCATATTCACCAGTTCTATTAGAAGCTTGGTTGCCTAATAGTGGAGACGTGGTAAAAGCAGTAAAAGAAGTTTTATACAAATAAATCGCGCTTTTTAGCGTTATAGAACTTCATCGGCATAATAGTTGATGAAGTTTTTTTTCTTATATGAAGAGAACCTTACCACTTATTATTCTCCTATTATCATTCGGACTGTCCCTCGCCCAAACCAAGGTTAGCGGTTATGTGTTTGATGAAAGTGACGAACCCGTTCCATATGCGAGTGTTGTTTTTAAAGGTTATATTGAGGGAACGACCACTGATGAAAATGGTAAGTTTTACCTAGAGTCCAAGAAAACTTGGCAAACCTTGATCATTTCTTTTCTAGGGTATGAAACCTTAGAGTATGAACTTACAAAAAAGGTAAACTACAACATGAAATTCGTTCTGAAAGAAGAATCGAATACGCTGAATGAAGTAGTTATTGTAACAGGGAAGCAATCTAAAAAGAACAATCCTGCGATTGACATTCTCCGAAAAATATGGGAGAAACGCAGACGAAATGGAGTTAAGAAATTTGATCAATATCAATATCGAAAATACCAAAAGGTAGAGTTCGACTTGAATACGATCGATAGCACATTCAAGAAGAAACGATTGTTCCGAGGTATGGAATTCGTCTTCAAAAATGTAGATACCTCAGCTATTACAGGAAAAACCTACTTACCCGTTTTCTTGAACGAATCGGTTTCTGAAGTGTATGGAGATAATATTTTAGGAAAACAAAAAGAGGAAGTCAAGGGAAATAAGAACACTGGTTTTAGCAACAACCAAGCAATCATTGATTTCATTGATGATCTTTACACAGACTACGATGTTTACGACAACTACATCAAGTTCTTTTACAAAAGTTTTGTAAGTCCACTTTCCAGAACAGGAATTCAGAATTACAATTACTATCTCGCTGATAGTGCCTTCATTGAGAATAAATGGTGTTACAACATCATCTACTATCCACGACGAAAAAACGAATTAACATTTAAAGGTGATTTCTGGGTGAATGATACCACATTCGCAATCAAGGAGATCAATATGCAAGCCTCTAAAAACGCGAACATCAACTGGGTAAAAGACATCTATATTGAACAGGAGTTTGACATCTTGAATGACTCTGTTTTCCTATTGAAAAGAGATTATTTCCTTTCGGATTTTGCATTGAACAAGCGTGAGAAATCAAAAGGTTTGTACGGAAAGCGAACTACTTTATACACCAATTATAAGTTCAACGAGAAGAAAGACGAGAAGTTTTACAAGAAGAAACAGTACGATTTCGATGCTTCTGTGTACAATCAGCCCGATGAATTTTGGGAGCAAAATCGATTGGAAAAACTGAACAAAGATGAACAAGGCGTGTATAAATTGCTCGATACCTTGAAAACGGTCCCAAAGTTCAAACGATTATATAATACCATTGCAACCTTATCATCAGGGTATTATGAGTTTGATAGCATCAACTTTGATTATGGTCCTATTTTCTCTACGGTCGGATTTAATGATGTAGAAGGGTTGCGTTTAAGAACGGGTGGACGAACCTATTTCGGATACAATGACCCTTGGCGTGTGGAAGGATATTTGGCCTATGGATTTAAAGATCAACGAGTCAAATATGGAATTCAGGCAAAAGCGTTGCTTGATAAAAAATCTCGATTGATCATCTCTGGTGGAAATCGGCGTGACGTAGAACAAATTGGAGCATCACTCACGGCATCCACGGATGTATTAGGTCGAAGTAACGGTTCCTCATCCATTGTCAATAATGGACAAAACAATCTATTGACCAACCTCAACCTATCCATGTTGAGTCTGCAAATTGAACCCTTGCGGAATGTCGTATTGAGTGTTTCAGGAAGTTATCGACGCATGCGATCAGCCTCCGAAACCTTCAGTTTGGATTACAACGATCCATTGACCAATACAGTAGCTTCAACGGTCAATCAATACGAGACCATTTTCACGGCCAACTATTTCCCTGGAAGAAAAGTATCTGGAACGGGAGTAGAAACAAGAACCAACACAGACAGATTACGAAACGTATTCTTCCAATTCACTAAAGGAAGTAATGGAATTTTTGATAGTGATTTTGACTATACCAAAGTTCAATTCTCTTACACGCAACCATGGTTCATTGGTGGATTTGGTCGTTTACGAACATCCTTAGAAGCAGGAAAAACCTATGGTGAAGTTCCACTTTCATTGTTAAGTGTGGTTCCTGGAAACCAAACCTACTTTGCGTTTTTCAACACTTTCAACCAGTTGGATTTTTATGAATTCATAACGGATACTTATGTATCCTTGCATTTGGAACATAACTTCAATGGAAGACTGTTCGCAAGAATTCCAGGATTGCGAAAATTAAACCTAAGAACTGTCGTAGGATTCAGAACTGCTTGGGGACAACTGTCTGAGGCAAACAAGACTCTGAATACAACAAATAACCCAGCTCAAATTTTCCTACAAGCACCAGATAGCACTCCTTATTACGAGTATAGTGTAGGGATTGCGAACATCTTAAAAGTATTAAGAGTTGACTTTAACTTTAGAGGAAATTACCTCGATATTGAAGGTGCTCGTAAATTTGGAATTACCTTTACAACTGGATTCTTCTTTTAAGAAGGATTGTGTACATTTGCCGCCCAAAAAATTGAAACGATGTTAACATTTGATGTATTAATTGAAATCCCTAAGGGAAGCAGAAACAAATACGAATACGATTTTGAGTTGAAGAAAATTCGCTTCGACAGAATGCTTTTTTCCTCTATGATGTATCCAGGAGATTATGGTTTTATCCCACAAACACTAGCTCTAGATGGAGATCCTTTGGATGTATTGGTCATGGGAACCGAACCCACTTTTCCTATGTGTGTGATGGAGGTAAAACCTATTGGAGTCTTTCATATGGCAGATGAAAAAGGTCCTGATGAAAAATTAATTTGTGTACCTGTAACAGATCCCATTTGGAACAGCTACGAAGACATTACAGATTTGAATCCCCATAGAAAAAAGGAAATTACGCACTTTTTTCAGGTATATAAGGACCTAGAAAAGAAGAAAGTAGATGTTGGAGGTTGGGGAAATGCTGAAGAAGCTTTAGAGATTTACAAAAAATGTGTAGAGCGCTATGAGAACAGTGAGCACAAAGCAAATGGTAACTTTACCATCTAAAATCTCATAACAATAATATAATAGAAACCCTTTCATATTCAGTACGAAAGGGTTTTTCTATTCGACGCGATTTTACTACTTTTGCGCATCAATTTAAATCAAAATAAAAACTAATGGAATCAAACATGATTTTCGTGCCAATGATCTTGGCAGTTGTGGGTTTGCTCTTTATGTTCGTGAAGATGTCATGGGTAAAGAAGCAAGCTGGAGGAAACGATCGAATGCAAGAAATTTCAAAGGCCATCAAAGAAGGGGCTTTGGCATTCTTAGCAGCTGAGTATCGTTTACTTTTAATCTTCGTAGTAATTGCTTCCGGAGCACTTTTCGGAATCTCACAAGTAGTAGATACTACAAGCATCATGATCATTCCAGCTTTCATCTTAGGAGCTGTATTTTCTGCATTGGCAGGAAACATCGGAATGAGAATTGCTACTGAAGCCAACGCAAGAACAGCGGAGGCAGCCAAAACAAGTTTACCAAATGCATTGCAAGTATCTTTCGGTGGAGGAACAGTAATGGGATTAGGAGTTGCTGGATTGGCTGTATTAGGATTGAGTTTACTATTCTTCGTTTTCTTAGGCATGTTCATGACCGATGGAGGTAACTTCTACAACGATATGACAGTTGTGTTAGAAACATTGGCTGGTTTCTCTTTAGGAGCTGAGTCTATTGCATTGTTCGCACGTGTAGGTGGAGGAATCTATACCAAAGCTGCAGACGTTGGTGCTGACTTGGTAGGTAAAGTAGAAGCTGGAATTCCTGAAGACGATCCACGTAACCCTGCAACCATTGCAGATAACGTTGGAGATAACGTAGGTGACGTTGCTGGAATGGGAGCTGACTTATTCGGTTCTTATGTAGCAACTGTATTGGCTGCAATGGTTCTAGGAAACTATGTAATTAGAGACATGTCTGCTGGAGCACAGTTTACAGATGCGTTCAACAACATGGGACCTATTTTATTACCATTGGTGATTGCTGGAGTTGGAGTATTGGCTTCAATTTTAGGAACCTTCTTAGTAAGAATTAAAGACAATACTGCAAAAGAATCACAAGTTCAAAAAGCATTAGACTTAGGAAACTGGGTGTCTATCATCTTAACCTTAATTGCTAGTTACTTTTTAATCGACTGGATGTTGCCAGAAACTATGACTATGAACTTCTTCGGAGAAGGAGCAAAAGAGGTTTCTTCAATGAATGTATTCTATGCAGCTTGTATTGGTTTGGCAGTTGGAGCTTTGATCTCTGTGGTAACTGCTTACTACACAAGTTTAGGAAAGAAGCCTGTATTGGATATTGTACAAAATAGTTCAACAGGAGCTGCAACCAATATCATTGCTGGTTTGGCTGTTGGAATGAAATCAACCTTCTTATCAGTAATCTTATTTGCTGCTGCCATCTTCGGATCGTATGCATTGGCTGGATTCTATGGAGTTGCATTAGCTGCTTCTGCAATGATGGCTACGACTGCGATGCAGTTGGCTATTGATGCTTTCGGACCGATTGCAGACAACGCTGGTGGAGTTGCTGAAATGAGTGAATTAGAAGAGCACGTTCGTGAAAGAACTGATATTTTAGATTCTGTAGGAAATACAACTGCTGCTGTCGGAAAAGGATTTGCAATTGCATCTGCTGCCTTAACAGCTTTGGCATTATTTGCTGCTTATGTGACCTTTACTGGAATTGACGGAATTAACATCTTTAAAGCAGATGTATTAGCCATGTTATTCGTAGGAGGAATGATTCCTGTAATCTTCTCTGCTTTGGCAATGCAATCTGTAGGAAAAGCTGCCATGGAAATGGTACAAGAAGTACGTCGCCAGTTTAAAGAGATTCCTGGAATTATGGAAGGAAAGGGAACTCCTGAATATGCGAAGTGTGTGGATATCTCTACAAAAGCTGCGTTAAAAGAAATGTTGTTACCAGGTTTGATTACCATCATTACTCCTATCATCATTGGATTGTTGTTTGGAGCTGAACCTTTAGGAGGTTATATGGCTGGAGTTTGTGTATCTGGTGTGATGTGGGCAATCTTCCAAAACAATGCTGGAGGTGCTTGGGATAACGCTAAGAAATCTTTCGAAGCTGGAGTTGAAATCAATGGAGAAATGACCTACAAAGGTTCTGACGCTCACAAAGCAGCAGTAACTGGAGATACTGTTGGAGATCCATTTAAAGATACTTCAGGACCTTCTATGAACATCTTAATTAAGTTGACTTGTTTGGTTGGATTGGTGATCGCTCCAATCTTAGGAGGACATACTTCAGAAACGGAAACACATGCTGATGTAATTGAAGTAACTGTTGATGCAACTGGTGATATGGCTAAGACTGTAGATGCTAAAAAAATAAATGTAGAGATGATCCAGAATGAAGATGGAACATATCAAGCAACTGTAAAGTCTGTATCAACAACCAACAGTGGTGGAAAAGCTACAAAAACAAAAATTTTCAATGGAACTAAAGAGGAAGTAGAGGCAAAAGTCAAAGCTTTTGAAGAGCAAATTGAAAATTTAAAACTTGAAATCAAAAAAGAGGCAGAAAATAAATAATCTCAACCTCATTTGAATATTTAAAAAAGCCCTGACATTTATCGTCAGGGCTTTTT
>CAZTFN010000025.1:0-22694 GCA_964612905.1 uncultured Flavobacterium sp.
GTTTCCTCTAACAATCCCATCATGCATATGCGTGTTCACGACACCAAATCCAGCATTGACCAATTCTTTTGCTTTTCTTCCATCGAAGGCAAAGCTTTCTGAAGCATCGGTTTCTGGTCTGATGTGATCGTTCCAGTAATATCCAGTTCTTTCAGCGTCGTACTGAGGTCTTCGACTATTACTTCTTGATCTTTCGGGTTTCTTTACCCCGAAATCAGAATAAATATCAATGAACGAAGGATAAATAGTTTTCCCTGATAAATCCACATTTTTTGTTCCTTTGGGAACTTTCACGGATTTACCAACACTCACTACCTTACCGTCCTTAACTAATAAGGTTCCTTTCTTAATGATGTTGGTTGGGGTTACATAGATTTTTGCATTCGTGAATGCTACGGTCGTGTTCTTTGTTGTCTTCACTCCCGTATTGGTTGGAAAGTACTCTTGGGCTTGCAGTAGGGATACAGAAAGCACCATGAGCACCAGAAGTAGTTTTCTCATGTATAAATTATTTGAATCGTTGGTTAAATTTATTGAGAACCTATGGGATGAAAATACTTCCGATTGCTTTTAACATTTTTTTAAGAAAATTACCAACAATATGTATCGTGAAGAAATGCTCACTAAATCGATAAAAAAAAGCTTACCGAAGTAAGCTTTTCTATGTTAGTTGATCACCAATTTCTTGGTGCTTAGTTTTTTCTTTTTATTGTAGATGCTCAATAGATATAATCCATTGGTAATTTTCCTTGGAATATCAATAGTCGAGATGTTACCATTCGTTTCAATTTGATGTAGTTGATACTCTTGAATCAATTGTCCTCTTAAATCGGTGATTCTAAATGTAGGATTGATAATTTCCTGACTTAAATGAATCTTTAATTGAGAACCTCTTTCTGAAGGATTTGGATATACTTTAACACTGAATAGGTTTTCCTCTATAACACTCGCTGTACTAGGATCTGCTTGCGCATACAATCCCGTTCCAGTCCCTACCAACAATTCGTCATAAAACAAACAGTTGATTTCTGTTCCGACAGGATAAGAATATCCAAGTGTCCATGAGGATGCTCCACTAGTCAGATAATAAATCTCATGATCTACGGCACAATATAAGGTGCTTGTTCCATCATGAACAATAGCTCTTCCTACTTTGTTGATCATTGCAGTGGAGGTTGGGAAACCAGAAGTGGTATTGACGGTCCATAACCCTGTTCCACTCAAAGGTTTGTAGTAGGAGACGGGGTGATTGGTTCCTGCATCGGTACCCGTTGCATAGACCGTATTGTTGGTAGCGTCATAATCTAAATCATTGATTGAAACCACAATCGTAGTTCCTGTACTTGTGGTTCCTGAATTCATATCTTGTGTGACAGTCCAGCTTGAAGAACCTTGTTCTACGCGATAAATACTTCTTCCTGTAGGAGTTGTCAAATCGTATTGAACACCTACGTAGGCCACAATGTTTCCAGATTCTTGGGTGAAGACAATGTCATTGACATCTACATCATTGCTTCCTGAAGAAGCATGTAAATAAATCTGTGACCAAGTACTTCCTGCATCTTCTGATACAAACAGTCCTCCTTTGTCAGAATTTTGAATTTCTATTCCTGCAAAGACTATATTTTCGTCAAACGGACAAATGGTCAATGCATTGGTATAGGTTCCGACCATTGGATAATTGTAAGGTGAACCTTCAGGGCTGAATACCTGCGTCCAACCACCACCGCTATCCGTAGTTTTATAGATTCTTACATTTCCAACATAGGCTGTAGCGTCGTCAGAAGGTTCCATAGCTACTGAGTAATATGGAGAACCATCACCATTAGGAAACATGGCATTGGTCCAAACAGGAGAAGAAGTGTCATAGGCAGTTACTTTGCGAATTCCAGATTTACTTGCAATCCATCCCGTCGATTTATCAACGGTCATTTCCATATCATTCACTTGAACGGCTTCAATTCCATCATCAGCACTTACAACAGTCGCTCCTAAATCGTACGAGATTCCAAACCCTTGATCAGAAGTAGAGTAGAAGATGTCGTCATTTACGGGGTCTACAAACACAGATCCATCATTCGGATTGGTATAATGAGAAGTAGTTCCAAACGTCGCCCAGCTTCCACTAATTCCATTGTTATTGCTAAACATAGAAGCAAATAGTACATAGTAATTCGTAGCATTTCCAGAGAAATCAAAGTTTCCTGCAGAGGTTCCCACAATTCCAGAGCTAAACTCGGTCCATGTAGTACCGTTATCATCCGAATAAGCGATGTACTTATTCATATTATCGGTTCCACCTAAAAAGAAGCGTCCGTCTGGAGCAATTCCAAAAGCGGACCAATTCACACCTGTGGATGTCAATGTAGGTGAGATGTCTGCAAATGTTGTGGATCCACTAAAAGCAGTATAATCATCATTGGAGATGTAAAGGTTGGGAGTCATTCCTGGGGTGAAAATGTACATTTTATCCGTTGCTGGACCAATATACATTTTAGAGAAATTGGTAAAACTTGCAAAACTAATTGGTGATCCCGTTCCGTCTGTAAAATTGTTGGAAGCATCTAGGGTTCCAAAGACGATTTCTCCGGGAGCTTGAGCTGCTGTAAAGGCATAATCACCTTCAATGATAAAGTGATCAATTCCAGTTGCCATTGTACTGGTTGCTGAGGCATCAGTAATCGTTGTATAGTACAACTCTTTGTCCATACTCAAAAAGTAGAAGGTCTCTGAGGTTTCATGAATCCCAATGTTTTGAATATTGGAACCGAAGTCTTGTGTATTGTCCAAACTTGGCACAACTCTAAAATCATTGATAGAAGGAGAACCACTGTTGGCTAACACATCAGCATAGAATACTGAATTGGCACTTTCAGTAGCAATAAAGATTCGCGTAGAATCAGGATGAAATTGATAACCGTCAATGGCATTGATACGTCCACCATAAACATCTTCTACTGTGGGAACTCCTAAGGATGTAAATACATAGTATTCATAAAACGAATAACTAATGACGCTTACGAATAAGAAAAGGAACAAGTAATTTTTTTTCATTTGGATAGTATTTGATACTCAAAACTATATCAAATTCCATCTCATGTCCAATGTTTATGGTAAATAGGGTGTTTTTCCTATAGGGAAGAGGTGGGGTTTTCTTGTGTGTTTAAAATCCCTTTTTCTCGGTAATATTGAATGAACAAATCCACGACATAATTGTAGGATTGGACGCCTTTGGATTGATTGTTGGATTTCAAATAGGCATTGTATCCTTTTTTCATCAAAGGCTCAAATGGATTCTCGTATTGTGCCCAGAATTCGGAGGAAGCTCTAAAATCCTTCTTAATACCCTTGTGGATCTTATTGTAAATCTCTTTGTATTTGTCAGGATCTCGTTTGTAGACTTCATAAATGGTATACCTCGTAGCCATTCGATACGCGGCATATTGAAAGTAGATATCCTCGTTGTATAGTGATGCTAGAAACCCAATAAAATTCGCTTCGTTCTCAGCAGCATAGCCAATCTGATGTGACATCTCATGACAGGTCGTTGTAGGAAAACTTGTTTTAGGAATTCGGCTATTGACTTGGGCTTCTCCTGTTAACGGATTCATATATCCAGAAGTTCCGTTGTAGCTCTGTACCAAACTCATTAAAGAGCTCTTTGCTTTTCCAAACTTGTAGGTGAATTGTGGATAGGTCTGAGCCAAACTATCGTATCCCTTTCTCGCCAATTTGTACATCTCTTTTTGTGAATACGGATTCTCTACTTTGATTGTATCCGATTGCGTGATTCGAACCTGAATTGTATTTAATTGTTCGATGAAGTAATTCGCAACTGTTTCTAGTTCTTCATTGGAATATTGACTCTTTTCATAGCCCAAGTTTTTGGATAGAGGTTCTCTGTAGTAATTCAGTCCCCAGAATAGGTAGAAACAAAAATAAATCACAGAGAAAAATGCAACGATACCGACAAGCTTGTTGAGAAATCCTTTAAACTTTGTTTTGAACAATCGATAGATAAACCGAAGTGTATAGAAGATAAAATAGAAGATGAGCAAGTCACCAATAGAGAAAGGAATCCAACCTAACAAAATTCGAAAGAAAGAGCTGATGATGGGATAAATCCCATTGGAATAGTACCGTTCAATGAAACTTGCATCCGAGGTAATGAATCGCATCAATAGAATTTGAACGACTAAAAATAGTGCTAAGTAGAGGTTTCTTTTTTTTATTTTCATGTATGTTCATTATTCCTGAGCAAAATTCTCAAAGAATCCAATTGAAAGATGTAAATTATAAGCGACAAAGACTCAATTACTTAGTCTTTCATGTGGAGTAAATGTACGCAAGATTTTTTCAATGGTCATGTTGTTAACATGATGTTAACATAAGCTTGTGTACAAATAAATTCAAAGAAAAACGGGGTGTGTTGGAGCTAAAAATATACATTTGTCGTCATGGAAAAAATGCAACCATTGCAAGGTCAGAAAGTCGATAAATCGCGCCTGATTAGTTTAGAAAAAGGGAAGATCCCACCTCAAGCTGTTGATTTAGAGGAAGTTGTGTTAGGAGCGATGATGATCGATAAAAAAGGAATCGATGATGTTATCGATATCTTGCATCCAGATGCATTTTATGAACCTAAGCACCAAGAGATTTATAGAGTCATTTATGACTTATTTCAAGAATCCAAACCGATTGACCTTCTAACGGTTTCTAATTCACTTAGAAAGGCTGGAAAATTGGATTTTGTGGGTGGTGATTTCCACTTGATTCGATTGACACAAAAGGTTGCTTCTTCTGCGCATATTGAGTTTCATGCTCGAATTATTCTTCAGAAATATATTCAACGTCGATTGATTTCTATCTCCAGTGATATTATTGAAAGTGCTTACGATGAAGGAGCCGATGTTTTTGATCTGTTGGATGAAGCAGAAGGGAAGCTGTTCGAGGTAACACAAGGAAACCTAAAGAAAAGTTCTGAAGGAGCTGGAGACCTTGTAAAGCAAGCCTTGAAGAAGATTGAGGAAATCTCACACAAAGAAGGAATGAGTGGTTTGGCTACTGGATTTACCAAGCTAGATGCATTGACTTCGGGATGGCAGCCTTCGGATTTGATTATTATTGCGGCACGTCCGGGGATGGGAAAAACGGCCTTTGTAATTTCCATGGCGAAGAACATGGCCATTGATTTCAATCATGCCGTAGCCATCTTCTCTTTGGAGATGTCGTCTGTACAGTTGATCACGCGTATGATCTCTTCTGAAACAGGATTGACTTCAGAAAAACTCCGTAAAGGAAACTTAGAACCACACGAATGGGAGCAGTTGAATGTGAAAGTAAAACGACTTTCTGATGCGCCTATTTTTATTGATGATACACCATCTTTATCCATTTTTGACTTGCGTGCGAAAGCCCGTCGTTTGGTATCGCAGCACAACGTTCGAATTCTGATCATTGACTACTTGCAGTTGATGACTGCAGGAACTGCAGCTAAAGGAGGAGGAAACCGTGAACAAGAAATCTCAACCATTTCCCGAAACTTAAAAGCACTGGCGAAAGAATTGAGTGTTCCTGTGATTGCCTTATCTCAGTTATCACGTGCGGTAGAAACCCGTGGAGGAAGTAAGCGTCCATTGCTATCCGACCTTCGTGAATCTGGAGCGATTGAGCAGGATGCAGATATTGTATCGTTTATTTTCCGTCCTGAATACTACGGAATGACTGAATGGGATGACGATGATCACACACCATGTGAGGGTCAGGGAGAATTTATCGTAGCGAAGCACAGAAACGGTGGTTTGGACAACATCCGATTGAAATTTACAGGACACTTGGCGAAGTTCTCTGATTTAGAGGAAGGATTTAGTTCTGAATTCCAATCCAGTATGAACAACGGTTTCTCAGACGATGTATTCCCTGATGCGCGCATTGAACCTAAAGACGCATTTGGTGGCGACGATGACGACGTTCCATTTTAAAACCTAAGAATGAGTAAAAAAGGCGAGCTAGAACACATAGATATTAACGAGATTGAAGTCTCGTATATCATTGTAGAAAGCAACGTTATTATTCATATTGGGTAAAGCCCCTTTTTTCCTTTTCTTTTTTCCTGTCATCTGGAGTACATAGACAATTGTAAATGAGTATATTTATTCGTTATATACTCAAAAAACGCCATGTCAGTTCGAGTGTTCTGACAAAGATTGTCAGAACGTATCGAGAACAGGTTTGTAGTTAAAATTCTTATTCTCGATACAAATTTTACTCTTTTCAATCGTAAAATTCACTCGAATGGACAGAATTTTGCAAAAGAATGTAACAAATCATGAAAGAAGAAAAAGATGAAAAAACTACTAGAAACACTTTTCTCGACGGCCAATAATCGAATACGAAATCCATTTATAGGATCCTTTATTTTTTCTTGGATTGTTTTCAATTGGAAACCGATTTCTTACTTTTTATTTTCAGATGAGAAAACAAGAATCAAGATTCTATTCATTGAAGAGACTTATGAGAATGTTTGGAATGCCGTCATGCTTCCACTGATTTTTAGCCTATTCTATGTTTTGATACTTCCATATCTCAATCAGTTTATTCAGTCTATCACATTTAAAGCTGAGAAAGAGAGAAGGAAAAAGGAACAAGAACTGAAAATTGAGAATATTGGATATTTACAAGAGTCGGCAGAAAAAGAAAAAATATTAGAAGATATACGTAGCGGAAATAGAGATATTGCGCAATTAAATGAGAAAGTTACTTCCTTGGATGTTGAAAATCAAAGATTAAAAGAAACCATTCAAAATAAGAATGAAATTATAAGCGATTATGAAGAGCAGATAGATAAAGTTACCAGTGATTTACAAAAAGCTAATCAAGCGCTTGCTGAGGAAAGAAGAAAGAAAAACTCAGATAGTACTAATATTTCACAAGACAATATAGGTATAGTTTATTTATTTTTATCGGTAGATGGATTGGATAAATATATCGATGATATTAAGGAAAGTATTGAAAATGGGCATAGATTACCCAATGATAAAGTCCCTCTCGCTATCTTAAATAAATTTATTGACGAAGGATTAGTAATGAAGACAGAATATAGTATTTCAGGATTTGTTTTTACTATTAAAGGAGAAAGTGTTTTGCAGTATCACAAAGAGAAACATAACTCTTAAACAATTCCCAAAACACCCCTCTTTCATCACATTCCGGAGGACGAGCCTTTTACAACTCAATGAAACCCTAGATGTCGTACTGAGCGCTTGTACTGAGTTTATTGAAGTATGTCGAAGTTCTCATATAGAGTTGGCTTTGTCAATATCAAGATGATTCGGTTAAACAAATCCTAAAAAATCCACCTTCATTCCATTTCGGTGGACAAGCATCTCATCAAATAATAAAGATTTTAATATTTTAAATCTCAATATACGGTTAAACAAATGCTAAAAAACAAATACACAAATCAACAAATCAACAAAACACCGTACTTTAGTACTCCATGAAAAAACTCCTCTTCATACTTACATTCTTATTTGTCACAAATTCTATTTGGGCTTCCTTTGTATATATTCCCATGAGTCATGACAATCAGAAGAATCATCTCAAAGCCTACGGAATTGTCTATTTTTCTTTAGAAGCTGGACTGAAAGCCAAGTGGTTGTTGAACTATGATGGTGGAGCCTTTTTGATTGAGAACAATCCGATTATTGAGAATGAGTGTAAGATTCGAGGCGTTTCCTATCAGATCATTTCAGATGCACAGTCGCAATTGATTTTGCAAGAGATTTCATCTCCTTCGAAGAATCAGGAGGCAGTCACCTTGGAGAAAGCACCTAAAATTGCAGTGTACTCACCCAAAGACAAAATGCCTTGGGACGATGCGGTGACCATGGTCTTGACCTATGCTGAGATTCCTTTTGATGTGATCTATGACGAAGAAGTATTGAATGACAAACTCTTATTATACGAATGGTTGCACTTGCACCACGAAGATTTTACCGGTCAGTTTGGACGTTTTTACGGAGCTTTTAGAACAGCGCCTTGGTATATTGAAGGAAAGAGACGTGCAGAAGCCAATGCCAAAAGACTCGGCTATACCAAAGTTTCCGAATTGAAACGCGATGTGACCAAGAAGATTCGAGATTATGTTGTCGGCGGAGGATTCATGTTTGCCATGTGTTCTGCAACGGATAGTTTTGACATTGCATTGTCGGCAGATGGAGTGGATATTGCAGAGTCTATGTTTGATGGTGATCCTTCAGAATCCAATTATCAATCTAAGATCGATTTCTCCAAAACCTTTGCTTTTCGTAATTACAATCTGATTCGAAATCCAACCGTTTATGAATTCTCATCCATTGATATGACCCGCAAACGACGAATTCCGAAGACTTCCGATTATTTCTCTTTGATAGAGTTTTCAGCTAAGTGGGATCCAGTTCCAACCATGTTGACTCAAAATCACACCCAATTGGTGAAAGCTTTTATGGGGCAAACCACTTCTTTTGATCGTAGAACGATTAAACCAGATGTATTGGTGATGGGGGAGAACAAGACCAATAGAGAAGCTCGTTACATCCATGGAACCAAAGGAAAAGGTTTCTTTACCTTCTATGGTGGACATGATCCTGAAGATTATACACATCGAGTAGGAGATCCAAAAACGGAATTAGATCTGCATCCAACTTCGCCAGGCTACCGATTGATTTTGAACAATGTCTTGTTCCCTTCGGCAAAGAAGAAAAAGCAAAAGACCTAAGAATCCATCTTTCCTAGTTGCTTGATGTAATAGGAAGGTTTTAATCCTGTTTTTTTATAAAAGGCGTTTGAGAAAGACTCTGCACTGTTATATCCTACTTCTTGTGCAATTCCTTTGATGGAATAGCGTCTAATTTTGGAATCGTTATCCAATAATTTTAGCGTGTAATTGATGCGTAATTCATTGATATAAGATGAGTAATTCATTCGTTTATGATGATTGATCATCTTAGATAAATAATTGGAATTGGTATCGAGCATAACGGCCAGAGAAGACAGCTTCATGTCTGAATCGATAAAATGATAATTGTTTTCAAAATTTTCCAAACCAACAATTATTTTGTCTCGGACGTTCTGGGGGATATCCAGTTCTTCCTTGGCTTGAGGTTTCTCTTTTTCAATTTCAGAAACTTGCTGGTTGTTTTTTATCACTTCATCGAAACGCTTTTTTAATTGTTTTCTTCGTCTGTATTGAAATGTAAATAAGATGAGGGCAAAACAGGAAATAGCAATCAAACTATAAGCTAGTATTTGGGAAAAGGAGAGTGCTTCTTCTAGCTCTTGTATGGTTTTATTCTTTTTTTTAATCAGCACACTTGCAGGTTGCAGGCTTACTTCTCTTGCGGTAGAATCACTCTTGAGGTAATTATATTTGATAGAATCAGACACCAATTTAACGATACTATCTAAAATCTGTTTTCTACGAGAATCTCCATGTTTGGAAAGCTCAACATTAAAAGAATCTATACTTGTATACTGTTGTGTTACTTCATAGTAAAAATGTTTTATGTCTTTGATGGTGTCTTGTTCCTGACTATATATAACATTAAAAAAAAGGAAGAAACCGAGAATACAAATTACTTTTTTCAATCGCAAAATTTTAAAACCTTTCAAACACTTCAAATGTAATCGAAATTCATGAAAACCGACCTCCTTTTCTTGCGAACTCAAGGATCCAGAATTAGCTTTGTGTTACATAAAGAGGAGAGCAAAAAGATGAAATCGCACACCGAATTGGGAAAAATCTATGAAAAAGTTGCTCTTCCTCTTTTCTATTTTTCGTAGTACCACGTACGTAAAAACACGTATTGTGTTCTTAAATTTACATCATAGAGCAGTCCACCTAAATTATTTTCCCGATTAAAAGTTCAGTTATTGAATACTATGAAAAAGGGAGTGGTGATTTGCTCTTTTTTTGGTTAATAACCTGTTGATTTTCCTTCGCTTTTTTTGTTGTTCATTGGGTTCTAAAAAACTACATTTGTCCAACAAATACTACCACATGGCAACGACACAACAATTGCAAGACTTCACCCAACAAGTTCGTAGAGATATTTTAAGAATGGTTCACGCCGTGAACTCTGGCCACCCAGGAGGTTCTCTAGGATGTGCCGAATTCTTTACCGTCTTATATCAAGATGTAATGGACTATTCTACAGACTTCAATATGGATGGAGTAGGAGAAGACATGTTCTTCCTATCCAATGGACATATCTCGCCAGTATACTATAGTGTGTTGTCACGAAGTGGATTCTTTCCTGTGCAAGAGTTAGCGACTTTTAGAAAGTTAGATACGCGTTTACAAGGTCACCCAACCACACATGAACACTTACCAGGTGTAAGAATCGCCTCTGGTTCCTTAGGACAAGGAATGAGCGTTGCCTTAGGAGCTGCTTTAACAAAGAAGTTAAACGGAGATGACAAATTGATCTATTCTTTGCACGGAGACGGAGAATTGCAAGAAGGTCAAATCTGGGAAGCTGCCATGTTTGCTTCAGCTAAGAAAGTTGACAATTTAATCGCTACCGTAGATTTGAATGGAAAACAAATCGACGGCTCTACAGATGAAGTATTGCCTATGGGAAGCATCAGAGCGAAGTTTGAAGCTTTTGGATGGGATGTCTTAGACGTAAAAGAAGGAAACGATGTTGAAGCCATTAAAGCGGGCTTGGCAGAAGCAAAAACCAGAACAGGAAAAGGAAAGCCTGTTTGTATCCTATTACATACGGAAATGGGGAATGGTGTTGACTTCATGATGTACACCCATGCTTGGCACGGAAAAGCTCCAAACGACGATCAGTTAGCATCTGCTTTAGAACAGAACCCAGCTACTTTAGGAGATTATTAATGAAACTCTAATTTCAGGAGCCTTCAAGGCGAACTGAAAATAGTTAGTTGAATTAATCCCGACTTCACGTCGGGATACTCAGTATGCAGTATCAGTTTTTAGTGATCAGTTAGCAATTGACAATGCCTAGATGATTAATCATGTGTAAATATTTTTACATAATGTAAATGTATTTTCGAAATCCCAATAGCCAATAGCCGCGAAGCTCGAAGAGCGAAGCACCAAAACCCTTCACCTTTAGCCCTATACCGTTCGCCCAATAACTTTATGTTTTCTTTTAGAAATTCACCCTATTGAAAGTGGTATCTTTACTGCATCTAATCAATTGAAGCATTCATGAAAATAGGAATCGTTTGTTACCCAACCTTTGGAGGGAGTGGTGTGATGGCAACTGAGTTGGGAATGGCGTTGGCCGATAAGGGACACGAAATTCACTTTATTACGTATAACCAGCCTGTTAGACTCGATTTTATCACACACAAACTACATTTTCATGAAGTTCGAGTTGAGGAATATCCCTTATTTCAATACCAACCTTATGAGCTTGCACTCTCCAGTAAATTGGTGAAAGTAGTAAAGGAACACGAATTGGACATCTTACATGTACATTACGCAATTCCACATGCCTATGCAGCTTACATGGCGAAGATGATGTTGAAGGAAGAGGGAATTGACATCAAGGTAGTCACTACATTGCATGGTACAGACATTACTTTGGTAGGAAGTCATCCTTCCTATCAAACTGCGGTTGAGTTTAGCATCAACAACTCTGATGTGGTAACAGCAGTTTCAGAAAGTTTGAAAGAAGACACACTAAGACTTTTCAATATTAAAAAAGAAATTCAAGTTGTTTACAACTTTATAGATGTCGACAAATTCGATAAGGAACAACAGAAAGAATGCAAACGCATTGCGTTGGCTGATCCAAGCGAGCGAATCTTGACCCACGTTTCCAATTTTCGACCTGTAAAGAGAACAGAAGATGTTGTAAAGATCTTTGATCAAGTGCAACAACACGTTCCTGCTAAATTGTTGATGGTAGGAGATGGGCCTGATCGTATCAAAGCAGAGCGATTGGCAAAGAAGTTAGGCATTGAAGACAAAGTGATCTTCCTTGGGAATAGTATTGAATTGAATAAGATTCTATGCTATTCAGATATCTTCTTATTACCATCTAAAAGTGAAAGCTTCGGATTGGCTGCTTTGGAAGCCATGGCTGCGAATACGCCCGTTATTTCAACGAATACAGGAGGATTACCAGAAGTGAATACGCATGGATTGACAGGGTTCTTAAGCAATGTGGGTGATGTAAACGACATGGCAAACAATGCCTTGAATATTTTAGAGAGCGATGAAAACTTAGCGATGTTCAAAAAGAATGCAAAAGCGCACACCAAACAATTCTCTTTGGGAAGTATTCTACCGATTTACGAGAATATTTATGAATCTGTGTTAGAGAAAGTCTAACGATTGTAGTATTCCAAACTTTCGATCAAAAGTTCCTCAGGAACCAAACAATCTAATTTGTAATCTTCAAAGTCGTTCAGGAGAACGAAGTTTACATTTCCGTTTACATTCTTCTTATCATGCTTTAGTAACGCAATGATATCAGCAAAATCTCCTTTGTCGATTTGAATTTTATCATAGGTAGTATTCACCAATTCTTTTACCTCAACTACTTTTTCTTTGGGTAACTCCAAAAGCTTTGAAGAGATGTAAGATTCACAGACCATTCCAATGGCAATTGCCTCACCATGTTTAAGCGATTCCTTGTCTTCCGAATCCAAATAAAAAGACTCAATGGCATGACCTAAAGTATGTCCGAAATTCAAAATTTTACGAAGTCCCGATTCTTTAGGGTCCTCTAGGACGACTTCATTTTTTATTTGAATTGACCTATGTATTAAATCATTGTTATTTAAGTGATTATAATATTTTATTTGATCTAAAAGTTTAATATCATAAGTCAATCCATATTTGATGATTTCCGCCATTCCAGATCGCATCTCTCTGTCATTCAAAGTGTCTAAATAATCAGCATCTACAATGACAATCTCAGGATTAGCGAACAACCCAATTTGGTTTTTTAACGTTCCTAAATCTACGCCTGTTTTTCCTCCTACAGAAGCATCTACCATACTCAACAAAGTGGTTGGAACATTCACAAAATCGATGCCTCTTTTATAGGTCGATGCTACAAATCCACCCATGTCGGTAATCACACCTCCACCCAAAGTAATCATCAAACTTTTTCTGTCGGCTTGTAATTCCGTCATGGCTTGCCAGATACCGCTGCACGTTTCTAGGTTTTTATGCTCTTCACCAGACTCAATTTCAATGACCTCAATCTCCTGAGTCACTTCCAAAAATTGAATGAATCGCGGATAACAGTAATCCATAGAGTTTTCATCTACCAAAATGAAGATTTTGGAATACTTCTTTTCGGCAATCAAATCATTTAACGCCTTGTATCCTTGCTCTTTAAAATGTACAAAATAAGTACTAGCTTTGATAGACTCCATAGATGAATAATTATGGGTGCAAATTAAGAACAAAATATTGAATAATATGGCTTAGTCAGCTATCTTTGTCAGCAACCAAAATCGACACATGAACATCTTTGATAATACTGAGATTGCTTTTTCCCTGAAATCAGATTCACAGCTAGAAAGAGCCTACTTTTTGTTTAAAATGATCCAGAACGAACCCATGGTTCGCATCGGAACTGCCGTAACCAATTTTGCCTTGAAAGCGCATTTGCCTGTTGAAGGACTCATTCGATCTACGGTTTTCGATCATTTTTGTGGTGGAGTCACCGAAGAGGATTGTATGCCAAATATTGATAAGATGTATGAAAGTGGCGTGTTCTCAGTTCTTGATTATTCAGTAGAAGGGAAGGAAACTGAAGAACAGTTTGACTTTGCGATGCAGAAGACGTTGAAAAGTTTGGAGTTCTGTAAAGAGAAGGATTCTATTCCTTTTGTTGTGTTTAAGCCTACTGGTGTAGGTCGATTTGCTTTATATCAAAAGCTAACCGAGAAAGAAGAGTTGACCGACGAGGAAAAAAGTGAATGGATCAGAGTAGTCAACAGATTCTATACCATTTGCGAAAAGGCTCATGAATATGACGTTCCTATTTTAATTGATGCAGAAGAAAGCTGGATGCAAGATGCTGCGGATAATTTGATTGAAGAGTTGATGGAGAAATTTAATAAGGAAAGAGCTATTGTCTTTAATACATTACAGATGTATCGTCATGATCGCATGGATTACCTCAGAGATTTACACCGCAGAGCCCACCAGAAAGACTTTCACATTGGATTGAAGGTGGTACGTGGAGCTTATATGGAAAAGGAGAGAGACAGAGCCAAAGAAAAAGGATATCCTTCACCGATTTGTGTGGATAAACAAGCTACCGACGATAACTACAACGAAGCCATCAATTATATGATGGAGCACAAAAAAATGGCTTTGTTTGCTGGAACTCATAATGAAGAGAGTTCTTACAAGCTAATTGAATTGGCCAAAGAACATAAGATCAAACCTGAAGACAAAAGACTTTGGTTCGGTCAATTGTACGGTATGAGTGACCATATCAGCTTTAATTTGGCGAAAGAAGGATACAATACTGCGAAGTATGTTCCGTTTGGACCTGTAAGAGATGTAATGCCATATTTGATTCGAAGAGCAGAAGAAAACACCTCAGTAGCTGGACAAACCAGTAGAGAACTTAATTTGATCAAAGAAGAACGGAAACGTAGAAAACTAGAATGACATCAGTAGAGGAAATAAAAGGACTTCTCCAAAGAAATAAGAAACGACTCTACAAAGAACTTCAGCAGAGTAAAGAAGCTATGGAATTGATTCGAAAATCAACGTCTACTTCTCTGGATGATGAAGAAAAAGAAAAGATCAAAGTTCAATTATTAGACATTTTTAAAGCTATTCCAGCGTTCGCTATCTTTTTACTGCCTGGTGGCGCTTTGTTACTTCCCTTAGTGATCAAACTCATTCCAGATATTTTACCTAGTGCCTTCCGTGAAGATGTAGACGAATAATTTAATTATCTAATCATTCAATAATCTAATAATTCAATAACAGAATAAGTTAATTAGAAAATGAAAGAATATTTCGAAAACCTTATTGCTACATTCATGTAATTGTCAATTGGTAATTTGGTGAATCAGTATATTGGTGTTTTAGGGTTTGTTTAACCATATCTTGAGATTTAAAAATGTGTAGATTTTTTTATTATCTGATTAAATGCTTGTCCGCCGGAATGCAATGAAGGTGGAGTAAATTATTAGATTATTAAGTTATTCATTTATTAGATTATTAATCCTCTAGAAAAGATTACTTTTGCAGCTTTTAAAAGCCAGCCTATGCAATCCATTAGAAATATTGCCATTATCGCCCACGTAGATCACGGAAAAACAACCTTGGTAGATAAGATTATCGATCAAGCGAAGATTCTAGACGATCGTAAGGAAAGAAAGGATTTGTTGTTAGATAACAACGATTTGGAGAGAGAACGTGGAATCACCATCTTATCTAAGAACGTTTCTGTGAATTACAAAGATGTGAAGATCAATGTGATTGATACTCCTGGTCACGCCGATTTTGGTGGAGAAGTAGAGCGTGTCTTGAAAATGGCTGATGGAGTCTTGCTTTTGGTGGATGCTTTTGAAGGTCCCATGCCACAAACTCGATTTGTTCTAGGAAAAGCCTTGGAATTAGGATTGACTCCAATTGTAGTGGTAAACAAAGTCGACAAAGAAAACTGTACGCCTGATTTGGTTCATGAGAAAGTATTCGATTTGATGTTTGCTTTGGATGCAACTGAAGAGCAGCTTGATTTTACAACCATTTATGGTTCAGCAAAAAATGGCTGGATGAGTACCGATTGGCAAGAACCAACTTCGGATATCATCCCTTTGTTGGATGCTGTGATTGAAAACATTCCTGCCGCACCGTACCGTGAAGGAACGCCTCAAATGCAAATTACTTCTTTGGATTTCTCATCATTTACAGGTCGAATTGCCATTGGTAGAATCTTTAGAGGAGACCTAGAAGAGAACAAGGATTACACCTTATGCAAAGCTGATGGTACCATGAAGAAGGTTCGTATCAAAGAGTTGCATGTATTTGAAGGAATGGGGAAAGCCAAGGTAGCTAAGGTAAGAGCAGGAGATATTTGTGCGATTACTGGTGTTGAAGGTTTCGAGATTGGAGATACCATTGCTGATCTAGAGAATCCTGAAGCCTTACCACGAATTGAAGTAGACAAGCCAACCATGAGTATGTTGTTTACCATCAACAACTCGCCATTCTTTGGTAAAGAAGGAAAGTTTGTGACCTCTCGTCACTTGCGTGATCGTTTGTATAAAGAGACTGAAAAGAACTTGGCTTTGCGTGTTGAGGATACCGATACAGAAGATAAGTTCAATGTATACGGACGTGGAATTCTGCATTTATCTGTATTAATTGAAACCATGCGTAGAGAAGGGTATGAGTTGCAAGTAGGTCGACCAAAGGTAATTTTGAAAGAAATCGATGGAAAGAAATCAGAACCGTATGAAACTTTGGTGATTGATGTTCCTGAAGAGTTGGCAAGCAAAGCCATCAACTTGGTGACCATGCGTAAAGGAGACTTGATGGTGATGGAACCAAAAGGTGATTTACAACATTTAGAGTTTGATATTCCTTCACGTGGATTGATTGGATTGCGAAATAAATTATTGACCGCTACTCAAGGTGAAGCTATCATCAACCACAGGTTACGAGGATATGATACATACAAAGGTGAGTTTGCTGATGTCGTGAACGGAGCGATTGTTTCTGCCGAAGCTGGTAAAGCAACAGCCTATGCAATTGACAGATTGCAAGACAGAGGAAAGTTCTTTATCGATCCGAATGATGACATCTACAAAGGTCAAGTAGTAGGAGAGAACGCAAAACAAGACGATTTAGCCGTGAACTTGGTGAAAGGTAAGAAGTTAACCAACTTCCGTGCCTCTGGTTCTGACGATGGTGTAAAAATCGCTCCTAAGATTGATTTCTCTCTGGAAGAATGTATGGAATACATCAAAGACGATGAGTACTTGGAAGTAACACCAGAGAGCCTGAGAATGCGTAAGATCGACTTTGTGAGATAACTTACTAGTAACAACTGTCATGCTGTCCCGTCCCGACGCTTCGGGATCGAGAGTTTCAGTATCTAAATAGCTCAAGAAGATTCTTGAGCTATTTTATTTTAGATTGATTTCGATGTTTTTAAACCGTCTACAATCTTTCTAAACAAAGTCAAGGTTTCATGATCACTATACGTGTCATACTGATCTCCAGAACCATAACTACTATAAGCCGATGACTTAACAATGATGACATTTTCAGCTGGATTGACATAGATAAACTGATTATAAACGCCCACAGCCATGAATTCGCCTTGTTCGCTATTCGGAATCCACCATTGATATCCATAGCCGAAAGAACGTTTACCAGGCATCAAATGCGGAGCATCGGGAGTTAAGGATTTCTCCACCCAATCAGAGGGAACAATCGATTCACCATTAAAAGTCCCTTTATTTAAATAGAGCTTTCCGAATCGAGCATAATCACGAAGAGAAGCGTTCAAACCTGCAGCGGCAAACTCATCACCAACGTCATCAACCACCCACCATGCTTTGTTTTCCATACCAATCGGTTTCCAAATTTTAGTTTCTAGATAATCAGATAAGGTCATTCCCGAAGCTCTTGAAATAATCATTCCCAATACTTGCGTATCCATGCTATTGTATAAGCAATAAGTTCCTTGTTCTCTTGCGGTTCCTAGACTTTGAACGAAAGATTCAAAAGAACTTCCTAAAGCCAAGGTTCGCCCAAACCGATTGATGTCAGAATTAAAATCTCCATAATCCTCATTCCATCGAACTCCAGAAGACATTTGCAATAGGTTTTTGATGGTGATATTCTCATAGGCACTTCCTTCCAATTCTGGAACATATTGAATCACTGTATCGTCAATACTCGCAACCACACCTTCTTCAATGGCAATTCCCATCAAAGCAGAAACAAAAGATTTGGTCACCGACCAAGCAATCGTATGGGAGTCTTCTGTATTTCCACGATAGTATTCTTCAAACTGAATGGTATCATTTTTTATAACCAACAAACCTGTGGCATCTGTAATGTCCATGAGTTGTTGAGTACTCTTTGATTTTCCACGATACTCATAAGTTTCAGGTAATTTAATTTCTTGTGAATTTCTAGCAAAAGTTGAGGGAGTCGTATTAGGCTCTATAATTCGAGTAGGAAAGTAGTCTTCCACCGTTCTAAACCGATCGACCATTTCTACACCTGAGAACATTTTCAACGCAAAGTTCAATCGGTAGATTTTTTTTCTCGAAAGACACGCTACAAACAATAGTAGTATCAGAATGACACCTACGATTTTTAAAAATTTCTTCATGATCGCTTTATTTTAAGTTCGATCAAACTTAGTTCATGAAGTAGCGCTCATCCTAATATAATAAGAGGATTGGTGTGAAATGTTGCTAGTTTGTTGCGAAATGAACAGTAGCTTTTACCGCTTCAAGATTTGTTTTGGAAATAGGAAGCTTTTCATTGGGATACAATACAATAAAATGCTTTCCTTTTTCAACTTTCCATTCTTGATAATGCGCAGTATTGATTAAATAAGAACGGTGAATTTTCAATAACTCAGGATGCGCTTCTTCTACCTTTGAAAGATTGGTACGAATGACCGTGTTTTTGATTTCATTATTGATGAGATGATACACTTCCACATAATTGTTCGAAGATTGAATATATATCAGATCATCTAGAAAAAGGTTTAGATGTTCATAGTTACCACTACCTTCAATTCTGATTTTCTTTCGATTTTGCTGATAATACTTTCCAACAAAGTAACGCGTGATAAATACCAAGGGAATAATGACAACAAAGGCAGGAAGGAAGATTTCAATCAAAAATTCACCAAATGTCCAAGGTACTGTATCATTTGCAGTTACCACAAATCGAAAATAGAGCCAGATCAATACCGTTGAAAAAACAGAAAGACCCAGTACAATTGTTAGTTCATTGAAGACAAACCATTGTTGTTGCTGTTTTTGATAGAATGATTTTTGAGGAAGAATCGCCAATAAATAGGAGATTCCAGCAACCAGGCCGTAGAAAGGAACGTAGAGTAGTTGTTCCTGAAACGATAATGAATCCACAGTAAGTGGTTTGATGATAAACAAAAAAAGAAATACCCAAATACCTAAACCGAATGCAATCCATAAATGAGATTGAGTGTTGGGATGGTATGGGTATGACTTTTTGAAAAGACTCATAAGCTGAGTCCTAAAATAACCATTTATTTGATTACACTATTGCAGCAATGTTTAAGAGGCTTTTTTATTGATATAGTAATAATAGAAACTTGTGATAATCGCTAAAGAGGATACAATAGTCATGACGGTTCCAGGCATAAATTTTACATAGCCTCCTAAGTCCATGAATAAGAAGTATCCAAGATCTGCAAGACCTCCGGTAAGAGCGGCTAAGAAAATGGCATTGGTGTTTCCTTTCCAGATATAAAAAGCAGATACGAAGGTGACGATTCCAATCCAAAACAAATTGAATCCATGTTGACCAATAATAGCCCCTACAGGTTTTGGGTAGTCCATTTGTAATGTGTTGGGATCAACTCCATCTGCAATTCCAATAACGGAAGCATAAATATCATCGGTTAAGATTCCTTTCATGGTCATGATGCCTGCAAGGATGTGTACAATTCCCCAAATGATCCATAAAATGGCGGAGATTTTTAAAAGAATGGTGAGTTTTTTCATTTGACTGTATTTTACAAGTCAAATTTGAGTAACCTAAATCACAAATGCATTAATCTAGATTAATAAATGGTTTCAAACGAGTTATTGAAGAGATTTTCGTTTGATACTGCTTAAGGCTTCAGGAGTCATTCCCAAATAGGAAGCAATCATTTTTTGAGGAACACGTTGCACAATGTCTGGGTAAGTTTCAATAAAGTGTTTGTAGCGATCAATAGCAGAATGACTCATCAACATTATCACGCGCTTTTGTAAGACGCCCAAGCGTTTGATGAATGCTTTAGCGTTGGATTGTTCTCTTTTAATGTCTTTGGGGAGCACGACGACTTCAGAATCTTCAATGGCATCAATGTACAAATCACAAGGAGTCTCTGGCGATTGATTGTCGGCGATCACCCAATTTTCTGGAGCAAACATAAAAATATGCTCTTTCCCTTTCTCATCAATGGTATAGCTTCTTAAAAGGCCTGAAACCACATGGTACACTTTGCTATTCAAATCACCATTCTTTTGAATGATTTCTCCTTTTTTGATATGAAGGGTTTTAGCTTTCACGGGTTTTCAAAAGGTTTATAAGCTATTTGACAAACTGTTCTAGAATCGCCTTTTTATCTTCTTTACTGACTTTCGGAACCACTTTTCGTAGCTTTCGAATAAAAACACGAACTTCATCCAAAGTTGAAGGGCCGCCTATATTTCTACGTCCCGAATAAAAGGCTGTGGTGATCACTTCACCTTGAGCGTTTAAAATAGCCCAAAAAGGCAATCCAGCCATTTCTGCCTTATATTCTCTGAGCAAGTCTTGTGCTCCTGGATTCTCTAAGTTCTTTTTAGAGGGTGTCTCAAAAACCACTAGAGGTACCATGACAAAATGCTTGTCGAAAAACGCTTTGGTAGCAGGAGCTTTCATGTCGGCAGTCATTTTGTGACACCAACCACACCATGAAGCTTCAAACTTGACAAAGATGGCTTTGTCTTCTTGTTGGGCTTTGACTTTGGCTTTTTCTAAGAGGCTAGAAGCTGAATCCTGAGCATTTACAGTTGAGACAGAAGCCAAGTAAAATAATGACAATAATAGGAGGACTTTAAATTTCATATTAATTTATTTAGTGAATATTGATGGGACTTGAGGTAGACCACACCATTCAGCTATTTTATTATACTTTCCAGCAAGATCTCGAAAAATATCCACACCACCACTTGTTGTTTCAATGATTTTTTTCAAATCCTTATTTCTATCATTTACTTTTTCTAGAAAACGTCGAAATTTACTCATAGCAGCGGATTTTTTGACAACTTCTGGATTTCTTTCTTTTTCAATGGATTCCAAAGATTTTTTTAATTCATTTAATTCTATTTGCTCCAAACTAGAACTTGATAAGAGCTCTTTTATTTCATTAATACTACCAATAGCTGAGGATATCTTTTGATCAATATTTATTGTATTCGTATTTGTATTTGAGATTGATATACTTGGATTAAAATCAATAGTTAAAGGTTGATTTTTTGACAAGCCATTACCTATAATATCTAATAATTTATCTACTCTGCTACTTTGAACTTTTATGATGTCATATTGCGTTTCTATACGATATTTAGCCAACCTCAGCTCATTTTTCAATTCTAAGACAAGTCTTTTATTATTAGTAATTTCCTCTGGTTGTCGTTCTCCTTTAATAATTAACTGATACTCGTGCAGAGCTTTTTCAATGATTTCTCTTTTTCCATCTTCCGTCTCGATAATAAGCTTTACTATTGAGCCAGCTTGTTCAATTTTAACCTTGGTATTTTCATCAGGATATTGTTCTCTGACATATGTGCCGAAATAGTTAATAATATTAATCCCTGCCTGATAGAATTCTGGGGGAAACTCAATGTATCTTTCGACTTTAATTAAACTTCCTTCACTGAGTCTCTTTGGTTCTACAAAGAATATATCCTGTCGAGTATTTTCACCAGGAACGACTTCCATGATCAGAAACGGAAAATCTATATTCAACGGTGATATCCGTCTGAGTTTTGCAAGATATGAGTTAAACAAATTATAACTAGAATCAAAAATTATAATCAAAATAGGAATTTTAATTAAATCATGATTATCGGCAATTACGGTGCTTTCAAAAAGCCATTTATCAATTGAATGAAGATCATTAGACATAACACAGCTGACGCCATTTTTAAATAGCCCTAGATCATTTATTTCTTCATAAAACTTAAAATCAATAGGTGAATTAATCATATTAGGGATTCGAAAATTAGATTTTTCCCATCCTTTAGATTTCAAAAAATTATACGATATATTATAATTTGTTTCCATGTTAGAGTAATCTATGATTACATTTGGGTGCTTCAGATATTGTAGTAATTGATTTAAAGAACCAGAGATGTCATCCAACTCAGTTTTGTATTGATTATTAATCAAATGCCATGAATTATTATAGCTTATGACATTTCTAATTACCATTTCATTTTCTCTTTTCATAATGTTCAAAATTAAACGCAATGAAAAATTAAGAAGAATTTTTAAAGAACGCTTGTATAATTAAAAATTTATTCGCAAACTTTGTTCAGAAATAAATACGACATGACATTTATTCAAGTACATCACTATCATTTAGCAACTTGCACTCAAGCGAGCTAATGATGTATTGAATAAATTCAACATATAATTACAACCCGTTTGAGCAGATCAAGCGGGTTTTTGTTTTTACTTGTTTGATCTTTTCACCGGAAAATCAAATAAACGTATCAACAGAAATACAGAAAAAATGACAAAACTTAAAATTGCAATTCAGAAATCTGGGCGACTCCATGAAGATTCTCTGAAGATCATCAAAGAATGTGGAATCTCCATAGACAATGGAAAAGATCAACTCAAAGCATCTGCAAGAAACTTTCCTCTAGAAGTATTCTACCTAAGAAACGGTGACATTCCACAATACTTGAGAGATGGAGTG
>CAZTFN010000026.1:0-2745 GCA_964612905.1 uncultured Flavobacterium sp.
GTGTATGCTAAGGAAGATGTTTCTAAAGAAGAAATCATAGATCGTTTAAAAGAAGTGAAAGCGACCTTAACGAAATTTGACTCGCTTCCAAACGGAGTTTATTTCGATCATCCCTACTTCGGAATGCTGACCAGAGCTGAAACGAAAAAATTCGTCAAAATCCACACCAATCATCATCTAAAGATTGTCAAAGACATTCTGAAGTAGTAATTCCTTTTTGAAAAAGGGGAAAAACCCTCTGGACTCTTATTACTCTCCATTCTACTTTTACCTCAAAGTTTTCAAGGATATTGGCCATCGAGAACGTCAGTATACTACTAAAGGGAAAATTTAGGTGATAAACCGGGGGTAATCGATCTCCCAAACGATCATAGGGGACAGTTTGGGAGGCTACTCTTTAAAATTAAGTGAATTAATTAGTTAGCAATAGTTTGTAATGTTACGATGGCATCTGATCTTATTAGACAGGTGCCATTTCTTCTTCCGTTTTATTGAAATATAGATCTTAGTGTAACCTTCTCCAAAACGCTAGGTCTTCAATTTAGAAAACCACATAAAATACTCTTGAAATGAAAAAACTCATCCTTTTACTCGCTGTATTCATTACATACTCAACCATTGGACAAAATTGTAATTCGCTGTTAGAAGCTGTTGAAAACGGAAACTTAGAAGAAGTCGCTCAACTTCTCAAAACTGTAGACCCAAATTGTGTAGCAAAGAAAGTTGCCATGGAAAAATGCTATGTAGGAGAAAGTCTGTACTACAGAGAAAAAGCAAAATCACCTTTACTAGCTGCCGCAAGAAAGGGCAATGTTGACATGGCAAAACTTCTAAAAAAAGAAGGCGGGAACCTCAATCTATATGTTGAAGGAGATGGAAATGCTTTGTTGGCATCTTCTAGATATGGTCATTTAGACTTTGTAAAATACTTGATCAATAACGGTGTAAACCCTAAAGAAAGTTTTCCAAATCATGGAAATGCATTGATTTCTGCAGCAAATAAAGGAAGAACTGATATTGTAAAATACTTAATTGAAGATCATGATTTAGAAGTTGGTGAAGTATTTCCCAACCAAGGAACCGCTTTGACCTGTGCTGCGAATAATGGTCATGTTGAAACCATCAAATACTTATTATCTAAAGGGGCGAAGATCAATAGAATTACCTCCAATCACGGAACCGCACTCATTCGTGCTGCAAACAATGGAATCACTGAGACTGTAAAATATTTGATTTCTCAAGGAGCAGAAGCAGACTTGGTGACTTCTAATCATGGAACAGCTTTATTAGCCGCAGCTAATAACGGATATACTGAAACCATTGAATATTTACTTAAAGTTGGAGTCGATGTAAACCAAGAAACCTCCAATCATGGAACTGCATTGATTAGAGCCGCTAATAATGGTCATATTGAAACTCTTAAATTCTTACTAGAGAACGGTGCTGAGATCAACGAAATCTCACCAAATCACGGAACGGCATTGATCAGAGCTGCCAATAACGGTCATGTAGAAACTTTAAAATTCTTATTGAACAACGGAGCCAATGTGAATCAGATTGCACCCAATCATGGAACCGCATTAATTAGTGCTGCTAACAATGGATATACCAGAGCCGTAAAGTATTTAGTTTCCAAAGGAGCTAAGGTAAATACCAGAGTAAATCAAAGAACTGCGATGAGCGCCGCACAAAATAACGGTTATAAGGATACGGTTGCTTATTTGAAAGAGCAGGGAGGAAGATAGATCAAATAAGTCCTAGAATGAATAATAAAAGCCACACAATGTGTGGCTTTCTTTGTTAAATATTGTCTAGTGATAACTTCCTTGCATGGATTGAATGGTTCCAGTAGTGGCATCTTGCCAAACCAGCGTTAATACGTTTCCATTTGAAGCCATAGAAATAGGTGAATTAGGATTCATAGAAATTTGATTTAATTGCTTTTCAGCGGTCCATCCTGCTTGGTCCAGAGTTCCATATCCGTTCGACATTTGAGTTTCAGCAGAATAAATTCCTGTCAATCCAAAAATGCAAGTATTCGCATACTTTCTGTCAGGATATCCAGCTCTAAAAACCAAATGCATTTCACCATCAGCGGTTGCCATGGTGGGCTGCCCAAGGTGTTGATATACATTTCCATCCGCAGCAAACTTCTTAGAAAAATGCCCAACTTCAAAATCGGATCTTGACCAATGATAAATGGTGGTATCATTTTGTCCAGCTGGTTTTCCTTGAAAGTCAAACGCATTAAAAGCGTTAAATGCAGCCGTATTGTAGGAACAAATTCTCATTTTACGCGTGTTTCGTTCTTTGTAGACCAAGAATAGAGAAGCTCCTACTTGACCTAAAGTCATTTTACCATCGGTTAGCTGACCTACAGGCACTATATTGTGCGAAAAGCCTTCTTCCGTTCCTATCATAGAATCTATATAGCCATCGATCTGATTCCAACATAGCATCAACTTCTGACAACCTGCCTCAACGTCATTGTATGCGAAAATATCAAAGCTCCCATGTGCCGTAAAATTAAAGCTTACCATCTCTGACCATTTTCTGGATTTCACATCATACGTTCTGTAAACCAAATCATTATTTGGCATTTTATAGACCAAGAAAGTTGTAGCTCCAATAGTGGTCATTGAAATAGCATCACTGGTAAAGAAGCCTATTTCTTTCGGAGCACTCCAGCCACCTTTCTCTTGAAAGCTTTCAAATAAATCTCCTTTGGCATTGGAGAATACCATA
>CAZTFN010000026.1:2845-22683 GCA_964612905.1 uncultured Flavobacterium sp.
ACCTTTCTCTTGAAAGCTTTCAAATAAATCTCCTTTGGCATTGGAGAATACCATATGATTCCCAGTAGGTTCATTGGTGATTGCCAATCCGTTGGCCACGCCAAAATCTGTATCGGTTGTATTACCCCATGAAAAAGACTCCTCCCACAAGAATCGAAACCAATTCGCTCCATCATCGTTCTTTTTTAAAGATCCCAACTGAAAGTTTTCTTCAACAGTTCTAATCAAGTTATAATGATTGTATGGTGTATCTATGACCGTTCCTGGTTTGATCATATCACCCAATAATACTGTGTAAATCTGGTTTGGACCATCATAACTTGTATCATAACCCACAGCATCAAAATCGGCCTCGTCAAAAGTCACAACAATTAAAGTACCTTTAGGAATGTTGGAATTGGCATAGGCCGTTTCAGGATCTTTTAAAAGTAGGTCAAAGTCTAAATTGAATCCTATCTTTCCAGTTTCGGTCGTATAATCTCCTTGTAGATCAGAGGTTTCAAGTGAGGTACCAAAAAAGATGTGTTCTAAAAAGTTGGCAACCTGAGGAACCAATTGTGTCCTTGGATTGGTATCTATGTGTGTATTGTATAAATAATGACCATCGTTCCAAATATCTGGAGTAAACCAAGAATATTCTGGCAATCCTTCTCCAGGATTTTCTTTTGTATTAACTACGTTCCAGAATTCATGTTCACTTACTATCTTTTCCCATCGCTCCTTGCTTTTTTGCACCGAATGAAAAGAGCCAAAGGCATTGTGTTTTCTATAATATCGAGACAAGTTTTTAGTGTCTCCTTTCGGTGGATATTGCGTTAAAGGCTGTTCTTTAGCAGGATAAGGTGGAGTTGCCCAAGCTTTGTTCCATGGATCACCAGGATACCCTTCCATATAAGCATTCCATGACACTTTCTTAGCTTCTAATAAATCTACCAAAGTTTCCTGCATCAATGGAGCAGCAGGTGGCGTGTCATTTGTGACACCGCAAATTTCACCAGCGAAAGAAGCGAGGTAGTTGGTTTGTGATGGATGAAAAGCTCCAAAATAATTGGTCATATCGGCACCCGCAGATGCCAATTTCTTTAAGAATGGATTTTGGATGACATAACTTCTATACTGATTTTCAAACATCACTGTGATGATCCGATCAAAAGGCTTCTTCATGGTCATAAAATTAATTGTTGTTGCCACAAAATAGAAAATCGCCAAAGAAATCAAACGAGTAGAAATACGGGTTTTCTGATTCTCAATTTTTTTGGTTTCTTAAGAGAATAGAACAAACTATCATCAAATTCTTATATTTGGGAATATCGATGACAAGTTATAATAGAATCTTACCATTTTTAATTGCTATTCTTCTCGTATCCTGCAATATAGAGAAGGAGTCTCGTACTGAAAATCAATCTGATTTCATCAATCCTATTGTAGCTAATTCTTCAGATCGTGATTTGGAGGATATCAAAAAGGACGGTGTACTTCGAGCTTTGGTTGTTTACAGCAGTACCAGTTATTTCTTGTACAAAGGGCAACCTATGGGCTTTGAATATGAGTTGTTACAAATGTTGGCTGAAGAATTGGAGTTAAAGCTAGAAGTGGTGGTTTCAAAAGATTTAGACGCTGAATTTGAAGTATTGAATCAAGGCGATGTGGATTTGATTGCACATGGAATGACCATTACCAATCAGCGTAAATGGGAAGTCGACTTTACGGAACACTTATACCTTACCAGGCAAGTATTGGTCCAGAAGAAACCGGATAATTACTTGAATATGCATTGGAAATCCTTAGAGCAATCATTGATTCACGATCCTATTGAACTGATAGACGATACAGTTTCCATTCGAAAGAACTCGGCATACTATGAGCGCCTCATGAGTTTGTCCAATGAAATGGGAGGGAACATCGTGATTGACACATTGGATAGTTCTTTAAGTACAGGTGAAATTATGGATATGGTCGCAGCTGGAAAAATCAAGTACACGATTGCTGACGAGAATCTGGCGAAGATCAATGCATCAAATCATCGAATTCTAGACATTTCAGTTCCCATTTCTTTTTCTCAGCGAATTGCTTGGGTGACTCGCAAGAAATCCAAAGATTTTAGACAAGCGGTCAATGATTGGATTTTATCCCAACGAAAAACAACCGAATACAATGTAGTTTACAACAAGTATTTTAAAAACCGACGTTCCTTTAAAAGACGAATCAGAAGTGATTATTATAGTTTAACCAACAATCAAATCAGCGAATATGACGACCTTATCAAATCTTATGCAAACGAATTGGGTTGGGATTGGCGTTTGTTGGCTTCACAGGTCTATCAAGAATCTAAATTTGATCCTAAAGCAAGTTCTTGGGCGGGAGCGCACGGATTGATGCAATTGATGCCTACTACAGCCGAATCCTTTGGGATTGATGATTTATCAGATCCAAAACAAAGCATAGAAGCAGGTACGAAATACTTAAAGCAACTCTACAATCAATTTGAGAAGGTTCAAGATTCAGTAAATCGTATGAAGCTTACCTTGGCTGCTTATAACTGTGGTTTAGGTCATGTATTAGATGCACAGCGTTTGGCTGAAGCCAATGATTTAGATCCTGAAATTTGGAACGATCATGTAGAAGAAATGTTATTAAAACTGCGCTTTCCAAAACACTATAACAAAGACTTTATCAAATATGGATATGTACGAGGTTCTGAACCTGTTGCCTATGTAGATCAGATTTTAGAACGTTATGATCATTATAAACAATTTATCAGTTCTGATAAAGGTGACTAATTATCTAATAAAGGTTTCAAGATGGGCCACACATTCCCAGCAACAATTTGATGTCCTTCTTCCGTAGGGTGAATTCCATCGGCTTGATTCAAAGAGGGAACTCCACCTACGTTTTCCAATAAGAATGGAATCAACGCTAAATTATTTTTCTTAGCCAAATCTGGAAAGATACTTCTGAATTCTTGCGTGTATTCTGGTCCCATGTTCGGTGGGATTTGCATTCCTGCTAGAACAATTTGGGTTTCCGGATACTTCGTGACAACTGCATCTATAATCGCTTGAAGGTTTTCACGTGTCGCTGATAAGGGAACACCTCGTAAACCATCATTGGCTCCCAATTCTAGAATGAAAATATCAGGTTTCTGATTGAGTACCCAATCAATTCGTCCACTACCACCTGCCGTAGTTTCGCCACTCACACCCGAATTTACAACAGTGTAGGAAAGGTTTAAGGAATCGATTGTTTTTTGAATCAGTCCTGGAAAGGCGTCATTGGTATTGTCCAATCCAAAACCAGCCGTCAAGCTATCTCCAAAAAAGACGATGGTTTTCTTCGCTTGCGTATCTTCTTGTTTAACACTGGATTCTTTCTGAGGAGTCTTGGCATTCTCAGTTTTCGCTGCTGGTTTTCCATCACAGGATATCAGTATGATTGTCAAGGAGAAATAACATAATTTTAAGAAAATCTTTCTCATAGAAGTATTCATATTCGTCATCAATTGTCTAATTTCAACATTTATTTTTCAGATCGATTAAATCCATCACAATTCATGTCAAAGATATTAAAGATTCACGAGGTAAAGAAAGTATACACCAGTGGTTCCAAGGAATTAACCGTTTTAAAAGACATTTCTTTTGAAGTAGATAAAGGAAGTGTGTTTTCCATCGTAGGTCCTTCAGGAAGTGGAAAAACCACCTTACTAGGTTTGTGCGCTGGATTGGATTACCCAACCTCTGGAGCCATTGAATTGTGTGGTAGCTCTCTTCAAGATATGAATGAGGATCAACGTGCTGCGTTGAGAAACAAAGAAGTAGGATTTATTTTCCAAAACTTTCAATTGCTACCTACTTTAACTGCCTTGGAAAATGTGGTCGTTCCCTTAGAATTGCAAGGAAGCAAAAATGCCTCCAAAGTAGGGAAGGAGTTGCTCGAAAAAGTAGGGCTTGGAGATCGAATGCATCATTATCCTTCTCAATTGTCTGGTGGAGAGCAGCAAAGAGTTGCACTGGCAAGGGCTTTTTCTAACAGTCCTTCTATTTTATTTGCCGATGAGCCTACAGGAAACTTAGATGAAGAAACTGGAGAGAAGGTCATTCAACTATTATTTGATTTGAACAAAGAAGCAGGAACGACCTTAGTGATCATTACACATGATTTAGACTTGGCCAATCGAACGCAACAGATCTTACGATTGAAAGGTGGTAAGATCTTATCCAATCAAAAAATAGTCGCGGCAGAATGAGTCAATCCAACTCCAAATTGAATTTCCCATGGCTGTTGAAAATGGCTTGGAGAGATGGACGTTCGAGTTTTTCTCGATTGTTATTATTCATGGCCTCTATTGTCTTAGGAATCGCTGCAGTAGTTTCTATTCAGCTCTTTAGTGATAATTTAAGAGATAACATCAAAGAGCAATCAAAAGCCTTGATGGGTGCGGATTATATCATTGATAGTCGACAAGAACCTACAGAAAAAGTACGTGCAATTCTAGATTCTCTAAAGCCTGAGGCTTCTGAAGTTACTTTTGTTTCCATGGCTGCCTTTCCTAAAAATGAAGGGACAAAACTCGTTCGAGTACGAGCGATGGAAGGAAATTTTCCTTTTTATGGAAGCATCATTTCTGAACCTGCCAACGCTTCTGATGCATACCAAAGTTCAGGTGGTGCTATTGTGGATGCGACATTGATGTTGCAATTCGATATCAACGTCGGTGACTCCATAAAACTTGGGAAAGTAAAGTTTCCCATTCTGGGGAAATTGAAATCCATTCCAGGCAGTACAGCTATTTCGTCATCTGTAGCACCCACAGTATTGATTCCATTTCGATATGTAGAACAAACAGAGTTGCTGCAAATGGGAAGTAGAAAAGAATATCAATACTTTTTTAAAGACCCGGATGCAGACTTAGACCTTTTAGATCGAGAGCTTGATCCTATTTTGGATGATGAAAATGCTGATTTAGACACCCATACAAGTACCAGTAGACAATTGGGAAGGCGATATGATAACATTGGTCGATTTCTCAATTTGGTGGCATTTATCGCGCTGTTATTGGGTTGTGTAGGAATTGCAAGTTCCGTTCATATCTATATCAGAGAGAAGCTAAAGAATGTAGCCGTACTGAAATGTCTAGGAGCTTCAAGGAAACAAACCTTTATCATTTATTTGCTGCAAATCATTGGAATTGGAGCTTTAGGTGGAATACTAGGTTCAGCCATTGGTGTAGCATTACAGTATGCATTTCCATACATCCTGCAAGACTTCTTACCCTTTGATGTAGCCATTTCTATTTCTTTTCAACCGATTGTATTGGGTTGCTCTCTGGGAATATTGATGTCGGTACTGTTTGCCTTGTTACCTTTATTAGGAACTTGGTATGTCTCTCCTCTGGAAGTATTACGAGAATCGGATGATGCCATCAAAAAACCAAGAAGAGCAAGAGTTTTGGTGTTTTTAACCATAGTATTCTTCGTCTTTTTGTTCTCTTTTTGGATGTTGCAAAGTGTTCGGAACGGATTGGTCTTTACCATAGGAATTTTACTAACCTTCGCCATTGTTTCGGGGATTGCCAATGTGTTTATCAAACTCATCAAGAAATACTTCCCAAGTTCTTGGGGATATACACAACGTCAAAGTTTGTTGAATCTCTTCCGACCGAACAATCAAACATTGGTCTTAGTATTGTCAATTGGTTTAGGAACCTTCTTAATTAGCACTTTATACTTTACAAAAGATATTTTACTTGGCAAGACTTCCATTGAAACCAATGAACAAGATGCTAACATCATTCTATTGGATGTTCAAGGTAAGCAGGAAGAAGGAGTCTTAAAGACATTTGCTGCCAATGATATGGAAGTCATCAATAACATTCCGATTGTCACCATGCGTATCCATCAAATTCATGGGAAATTAGCCACGGAAATTAGAGTAGATACTGTCACAAAAAATATGAGAAAATGGGTGCTGTATCAAGAGTTTCGTGTTACCTATCGTGATCAATTGACTAATACGGAGGAATTGATGGAAGGTACCTGGACGAACAAAGCAGAACTTGGAAAACCCATTCCTATCTCTATCTCAGATAATATTGCGCGAGATGCCGACTTAAGTGTAGGAGATCCTGTCATTTTTAATGTGCAAGGAGTTTTGATGGAAACCTATGTAGGAAGTATTCGCAGAGTCGACTGGGGAAGCTTGCAAGTGAATTTTTCCATTGTATTTCCTTCGGGAATTTTGGAGAATGCACCTCAGTTCAATGTGATGACTGCCTATGCGGAAAGTGAAGAACAATCGGCAAACATTCAACGTGCTTTGGTTCGAGACTTTCCAAATGTTTCCATACTAGATATTCGACAGGTATTTACCATTGTGGAAGATATCTTAAGTAAGATTACATGGATCATCAACTTTATGGCATTTTTTAGCATCATCACAGGATTAATTGTTTTAATGGGGTCTGTACGAAACACCAAGTTTCAACGTATCAAAGAAAGTGTCCTATTGAGAACACTGGGTGCAAAGAGCAAACAGATTTTAAAAATCGTTGCCTTAGAGTATATTTATTTAGGCTTTCTAGGAAGTTTCACAGGAATTGTGTTGTCTTTGGTGAGTAGTCAATTGTTAGCAACATTTTTGTTTGAAGAGACCTTTGTACCATCCATAATTCCGTTTGTTGTCTTCATTCCTGGAATCTCCTTACTTGTACTTCTGATTGGTCTAAGTAATATTAGAACTGTATTGAAAAGTCCACCGTTGGCTGTCTTAAGGAAAGAAGCTTGATATTTTTATTTCAGGTATTATTTAAGAATCGTCTTTACTCCATTCTCTAAATTGTACAATGTTGTGATCTCTTCTTGACTCAAGCTTTTATTATAAATAGAAAGTTCATCCATCAATCCGATATAACTCAATCCTAAGTAAATATTCGATTTAGACAATTCCCATGTAAAGGGGTTGCTTATATTCGATCGAGTTCCCTTCAACTCCCCATTCATATACAAGGTGGCTTCTCCATTTTCAGTATTCAATCCTGAAAGATTGATGACAATATGTGTCCATTTTCCTTTGCCGAAAGGAGGATTTTTCACAGCTGGAAGCAAATCAATAAAAATAGGATTCTCATTATCAGGACCCTCTGGATTAGGATTCCATGCATCTCTATCTTCAATGACTCCCAATCGGAAATCACGAGGATTTTCTTTGGTGAAATCTACCCAGATTCCTGCATCATTATATCCAGAATCTGTGATTTGAATGGGATCACAGAACCCAGGTTTTAAGTCTGTTGCAGGATCTAAACTTAGCCAAAAAGAAATGGAACTACTCCAGTTGTCTTTGCTGTAGGCAATATTCTTTTTACTTGGATAATAGATATATCCAGGACTTTTGTCCGTATACAACAATCCACCACCATATTTCCCTTGATTATCTTCTCTAGTAACACTTTGCTTATGCAAACCCACTTTCGCCGAATCCAATTGCTTTCTGTTTGGAACGGTGTACATCTTGGCATCGCCTAAAGCAAAATCAGCATTAACTCCTTCATCAAAAGAAGCATATAAGGTTAAAGCTGCTTTCAGATCAGCCTTACTTGTATCTTCTTCTACACAAGATTGAAATACAATAACGGAAAGGATCATTGCAAAAATTTGGAGTGTATTTTTCATAATGTTATTTAATTGAAGGTAAAGATAATGAATGTCTTAAGGATTACTTGATTATTCACAAATTAGCGAGTTTCGTTAAATTTGATTGTTCGTAAAAGTTCATGAATAAAAATCAACTAAATAGACATTGGGTTCGATATATTTGTGACACAAACAATCTAATTATGGTTAAAAAAATCAACTGGGATGACGTTCCTGTAGAACAAGTAACTCCTAAAATGCAGCGTCAATTGGTATATGGCGACAAAGTGATGGTCGCTAGAATGAAATTCAAAGCTGGATTCTTAGTGCCTCTGCATAGTCATATTAACGAGCAGGTAACACACGTAACTTCTGGAACCATTCGATTTTGGTTTGGAGAAAACAAAGAGCAAGTGATGGATTTACATGCGGGTGATGTTGTTGTAATTCCAGAGAATATGCCTCATGAAGCGCTTATGGTTACAGATGTAGAAGAAACCGATACTTGGGCACCAATTCGTGAAGATTGGTTGGATGGAACCGATAATTATTTACGTCAGAACGAAGAATAATTCATGGATTTAGGTCTGAAAGGAAAAGTAGCCTTTGTGGCTGCATCAAGTCAAGGTTTGGGTAAAAGCGTTGCCTTAGAATTCGCTAGGGAAGAAGCTCATGTGATTATCAATGGAAGAAACGAGAGTTTGATAGAAGCAACCCGAAAAGAAATTGATGGTATCGGTTCAGGACAAGTATTTTCCATTCTTGGTGATTTGTCCAATGCCGAACAGAGAGAAAATGTGGTACGCACAGCATTGAATGAATTCCCCAACATCGACATTCTTGTGACCAATATTGGTGGACCTCCATCAGGAAAGTTTGAATCGTTGAAGCAAGAGGACTGGGACAACGCATACAATTTACTACTAGCGAGTACCGTATCGTTGATTCAACAGTTTTTACCTTCCATCAAAAAACAGCCTTGGGGAAGAATCATTTCTATCACCTCACAGGCAGTCAAACAGCCTGTACAAAACTTAATCTTATCCAATTCTGTGAGAGCTTCAGTGGTTGGATTGATCAAAACATTAGCTAGTGAATTGGGTGAGTACAATATCACTGCAAACAATGTCATGCCTGGGTATACCAATACGAATCGATTGAAATCTTTGATTGAGAAGAACCCATCTTTTGCAAATGCAGTAAATGAAATTCCTTTAAAACGCTTTGGTAATCCGGAAGAGTTTGCTGCTGCCGTGGTTTTCTTAGCAAGTGCAAGGGCGAGTTATATCACAGGAACTTCCATTGCTGTAGATGGTGGTTGGATTAAAAACATCTTATAATGACACACATCGATCTCACCAACAAAAACATTCTCATTACTGGAGCTTCTAATGGAATAGGGAAGGCCATTACTGAATATCTCATTGAAATGGGAGCGAAGGTAGCCATTCATTATCATAGCAATTACGACAATGCGAAGGAGTTAGAAAATCGGTGTGCTAAGGGCTCAAAATCCTTTCAAGCAAATCTATCCAATGAGTCCGATGTTTATGATCTATTCAAGAATGTAGTATCAAATTTTAAAAGATTGGATGCTATTGTGTTAAATGCAGGTGTATTCCTTGAGCATTCTACTGATTTGAACACAGAAGATTGGATGACCGTTTGGAAGAAAACCTTGGATATCAATTTAAATTCAGTAGGATTGTTAACAAAGCTTGGCATTGATCATTACAAAGAAACAAATGGAGGTAGATTTGTATATATAGGAAGTCGAGCAGTATTTCGGGGAGAAACAGAGGAATATCTAGCCTATGCGGCTTCCAAAGGTGGTTTGACATCATTGGCTAGGAGTGTTGCAAGATCTTTCGGGAAAAAGAATATCAAATCTTTTGTGGTATCACCTGGATTCACAAGAACACAAATGGCAGAACAGTTTATTGAAACTTATGGTGAAGAACGGGTCTTGAATGAAATTTCCTTGAATGAGCTTACCAAACCAGAAGATTTAGCACCTTTGGTTGCCATGTTGTGTAGCGGCTTGATGGATCACGCTACAGGGGCCACAATTGATGTAAATGCAGGAAGTCATATTCGATAATGAAGAAGAATATCTATCTTATTATATTGTCGTTTTTTGCGATTTACTTTATTTGGGGATCCACCTATCTACTCAATAAAATTGCCGTTGCAGACATTCCACCATTGTTCCTGGGATCTATACGATTTGTCATTGCTGGACTACTAATTTTCATCATTGCAAAACTTTTGAAGCAAGAAATTGCCATTTCTAAGATAGAATTGAAAAACTCTTTCATTGCCTCCTTCTTTTTTCTGTCTTTTGGAAACGGTCTCTTTGTTTGGGCACTCAAGTATATTGATAGTGGATTTGCCTCGCTATTAACAGCTACTCAACCCTTAATTGTGTTGCTGATGATGTGGATGTTGCATGGAAAGAAGATTCAGCTTAAATCAATGATTGGAATTTTATTTGGACTGGTAGGAATATTTCTATTAATCGGGCAAGATGAAATTGTCAGTTCAGAAAACCAAATCATTGGAATTGCGATGGGATTTACCTGTATATTAAGTTGGAGCTATGGAAGTATTTTTGTTTCAAAGGCCCAATTACCTAAGAACTTCTTTATTTCTGCTGGATATCAAATGCTATTGGGTGGACTCATATTATTGGTGGCGAGTCTTGTTGTAGGTGAAGATTGGGTACATCCTTCAGATTGGGAGAATCTCACCTTAATTTCTATCACTTTGTTAATTGTGTTTGGAAGTATTGTGGCTTTTACCGCATTTAATTATTTATTAAAATATATTTCAACGGAGAAGGTTGCTACATCTACCTATGTCAATCCTGTTGTGGCTTTGTTCTTAGGGTATTATTTTCTAGACGAGCAAGTTTCTACACAATCTATCATTGCCACCGTAATCTTGTTTCTAGGTGTTTATTTCATTAACTCTAATAAGAAGTCCAAGTTCAAACATTAATAAATAACCCATCCGTGATCATTAATGACAGATGTAGCTCAAAAGGAAAGAGCCAGCCGAACGTACTATAAAGAGTTTAATTATAGTTGATACAAAAACTACCTTCAGTAACCGTGTAGGATTCTGGAGTGGCATTTTCAAATTCTCCAACAAACTCAAAGGTACCCATAATAAAGCCGGCCAGCTTATTATGCGCAATAATTGTAACTGTACCATTAGCATGATAGTAGTATTCTGGATTACCAGTGTATCCTGCTCTTGGTAAAGTAGGAATCATTGAAAAACTATAACTGCCTGGAGGAGTATTTTCATGAAATGTAAAATCCATAACTTTGGTATTATCACCATTGAATACCACAAAACCTACCCATTCTGCATTTTCATTGACGTAAGGAAGAACTTGTTGATCCACAAACTCTACACCATCTACAAGCGCAAAAAAGTCATCTTCTTTTGTTAATGGTATTTTTATAAAAATTCCATTCGTAAACTCTTTCGTTGCCCCATTGTTCACACCTGTAAAATTAAAGGTTCCAGAAATCTTCAAGTTGTTGTAGTCTATTTCAGAAATTGTAATGTTGCCCATGCTTTGTATACCATCACTTACTGAGGTCCATGTTTCACCAGAGGTTGTAACAGGATAGTACGTAGCACTATTAATATCATTATTTGTGTCTGTAGTTCCTAACTCGTAGGTACCTTCAAGAGTTTCATGTAGAATAATCTCAAATTTTTCATTCCCATGCTCACCAGTAATGGTAAGTTTACCATCGGCAATGTGCGCAGCTGCAGTAGTTGCTAGGAATGTTTCATTATCAAAATCAACTTTGAAGAATGAATTAATATCACAATCATTTAAACCATTGATGAGGTCTGAAATTTCATCAGCATTCTCAGGACAAAGTGATAATTGTTGTTGCAATGCCTCCTGATAAGCTAAGCAATTAGCTTGAAGATTATTAATGTCTGAACTTATGTAATCATTAAATGCTGTATCCGTCAACTCAGTTGCGTCAGTACAGGTTAATTCATCGTTTGGCTCTTCATTGCAGCTAGAAAGCAAGACTAAAACGATAAAAGAAAAATAAAATAGTATAGTGTTGGAAAAGCGCATATTCATATTATCGTTATTATAAGTTTAAATATTACTTGTTATACATTCTAAATATAAGAAGTTATTATTTAAGGTGAATTCGACATGAGAAATTCAACTTTTCTGTATAAAAAACAGAATATAGTGAGTTAACAACTTGAAAAACAATACTGTTTTGTGCAGTATTGAATCAATTTTGTTGTCTCCTAAGAGTTCATGAAGCACTGTATTTAAAGATCAATTAGAGAATAGGTATTTCTCAATGATTTTACAATCACGTAATTATACTCATAGAAATTTATCGCCTCGAGATTAGTTTTAACTGTGTTTTTACATGTCATCTGCCACTGATGCATGGTAAAAACATTTGATAGAAGAAAAAGTATGGGCGATGAATGCAGCAGAATTCAATTTTGAAGAATTAGACTTCAGATTTTTAACGGAATCCTTGGCATACAATAGGAACCTCCTTTCTCAAAGCTATTTTAACGATAACGGAGATAGGGAGGCATTGTATACGCATGGAAATCACGAATTTGATGTCCATACTCATCCTAGTGATGTTCAACCCCAGAAAACTTCGGATCATCTGATAGAAGAATTTCGTTCACATTTATCGGTGATTCTAAGCTCATTAGAAGAGTCTAAAAGTGCTACAACACAACAGAAGGCTAAATCTAATTTATTGGTCATTGAAAACAGTACCTATCGATTGCGAGGTTTGTTCAATCAGTTGATTGACCATCCAAGTGAGGTTAGAAAAGAAAAGAAATTACCCAATAGGCAACAAAACGATTCCTTGGAAACACAATTTATGAAAAGAGCTTTTGAAGTATTGAATTCTAATTATATGAATAGCGATTTTGATGTAAAGGAGTTCTCCGAAAAGATGAATTTAAGTACGGTTCAGTTGCATCGAAAAATCAAAAAACAAACCAATACTTCTGTTGGAAAGCTTATTCAAACCATTCGTTTAACCAAAGCGGCTTCACTACTATTACATAAAGCAGACAGTGTAACCAACATTGCCTATGATACAGGCTTTAAAAATCTTTCATGGTTTGCCAAAATGTTCAAACAACGATTTGGAGTTACTCCCTCCAAGTATGCAGATTCATTAGATAAATAAGCTTGAAATAAATTTATTCTAAGATTTCCCTATCAATTTTTGGTGATACTTACAACAGGTTCTGGATTGGTGTACTTTCTAGCTCTTACCCAATCTAAAGCGAGTTCACCAGGACCATTTCCAACGGTTCCTGCAACCAAGACCAGTTCATGATCATGTTTATAGGTGCCATCTATAGAGTAAATAGGAGATTGTATCGTAGGGAATTCCCCAACAATGGCTTGGGTTGTGATCCATGTAATAGACCAAATTCCTCTTGAATTACTGGCTTCTGCATTATTACTTGCGAAATCGATGGGATAGCAGTATTGGGAACCCGTAGAAGTATTGGATTTTCCAATTGCAGCGTAATTATTATTCGCGAAAAGAGAATAACCAGTTCCGTCTTTAGTAGAGTACCATCCAATAGCAGGGTAGGAGCTATTGGTTGATGCCACCTTCATTTCACCTGTATATACTTCCGAAGCTGGAAACGTAGTTTGGCTAATAATGGAAACTAAACCAGCGCTGGACCAAGACATCGTAAGCTTTCCTTTTTGCATATTTAAGGCTGGATCTCCACAGGAACTAAAATTGATAGGAGGAATATTAAAATCATCAAAAAATGGAAAGGTATTGGCGCCATTACTCGAATTCAAAGCCGCAGGATTTCCATATGCCAACCAAATATCAATAGACTCATTGGCTGGAATTTCAGGAACTTTTACCCAGATTTTAGTCGTGGCTGTATTCACACCACTTTCTATATAGTGTGGTAATACATTACAAGAGAGATCTGAAAACCGAATATCACCCGCATCTTTCTTCATCTCCTTAAACTTAATGAGCAACCTTGTATTCAAAGTTACCAGAACATTATAATCTGTAAGGGTATCCTTATTCAGGGTATTATTAATCGTTACAGTGGACTTATGAGACCACTCCGGAAAGCATTGTGCAAGGAGTGTTTGGCTGCTTGACAATACAATGAATAATAAAAAAGGCTTCAAATATTTCAAATGATCGTTCTTTTTGGAGGTCACTTGCATAGATAAATATAGAATAGTGAGATTCAATATAAAAGCAAAAATGATTAAAAAAAGAGCTTTAACAAGTTTCAAACTTGGGTTTTAGTCAAAATGAAATAAATAAGTCAAAGAATGAAATAATAGCGTTAGTCCGTGTGGACAAATACATAGAAATTTAACGAAGAAATATTCTGAGAATTTCTGAAAGACAATCAAACCTTTTAAAGATCATGGGATTACTTTACATGTTTAACACTTTGCCTGACAATGTTACCGTACAATTGAATGGTGGAAAAACATTATTCCCGATATATAAGAATACTGGTGATCATGGAAGCAAACCATATTTTGTACCCTTATTCAATAATCAAATAACCATTGGTAGTCCAAGTTCTGATAAACAAATTTACACAGGGTATAATTTCTTTTCTGTAAGCGTATATGGAAGTACAAACAACCCTCAGTTCAATCTGAATGTACCGTCGATATCCGATGTAGGATCAGACCTAGTTTTATTCATTTTTTTAAATAAAATTATCCTATGTGATACCTCGGGTATAACACTTGCAACGGCAGAAAGCTCAGTATAAAATATTATTTATTAACCATTTAAAATCAATTATTATGGCAGTTCACAACAACGTGTACATTTTCAATTCATGGGAAGAATCTTTGAATTCATTTAGTATCAATGGAGTTCCTTCACCAGTAGGAGGTGGAACCATCCCTGGATCTAGTACAGCCCAATCATCTATGTATACACCAGGAGCAAACTCTGATCCATATCCTAGAGATTTAGACAAATTAAGCGGTAGCCCTCAATTTTATGTTGGTGAAGGTAATATGATTACCTTTCTTACCAATAGTTCAGGCTTTAAAAGCGCAACGATAACAATCCCAGGGATTAATCAAAATGTGACTCTAGAACAAGATTTAATTATTTATATCACTCAAAATCTTGTTTTAGTAATGTTAAGCACTGGTGTTGTAATGGGAACATTCGACGTGAATTAAGTCGGTTACCATATCTTATAACATATTTATAACAGGTAGATAAAATCATCTACCTGTTATTGCTCTTTCAGGTCTTCAGCCCTTTATTTCATTTCTTATCAGTATCTCGTAACCAACGAACAACACGTCATGAGTCAATTAACTTTTAAATTACTCGACAATCAATCAAAATCAGGTATTTATAAAAGTACCGATACAACAAATGAAGGTCTCACACTCTATTATCTATCTGCAGATCAACCGTCTGAAGATACATTGGAATTTTCTACAATTTGGGCCAAGCAAACGGGGTATTACTTTTTTTTACAAAAAGACACCGCCATCAGTGACGAAGATGCACTAGCAAATTCTATCAAAACTACATTGGGAGTACCAACGAGTGGTGTTATATGGCTTTCATGGATCGAAAGTTTATCCTCAGCTGACGAAGCTACTTTTGCCTTCTCATTTTCATTTAATTTTTCTGGCTCTGGTGGCACTCCAACTAGCACCAATAAGGTAACCGCTAACTTTCTAACGTTGAATATGGTTTTCCCTAGCGGAATCAACCTTACCACAGACGACACTGTAGACAACCCCATACTTTCTCTACAATCTCCTGTCTCAGGAAGTAATTCTATTACGCTAAACGGGGATGGAAATAGTAATAATCTAATTGTGAGCAATGATGAAAAGGTCAACATTCCACTTACAGGAGGAAATATAGGAGTCTTAAGTTTTGCTAGTCAATGGGACAAAGGGTCGTTTTACAATATTTTCAAACCTAAAAATGCTCCTATATTTGATGTACCTCCCTCAGGGGAAATTCGATTTCAATACAATGAGGACGCACAGAATATTCCCAACTTTAGATATCCAGCTTTCATAGGACAAAACCCTTCAAGTGGTGATTCAAATTCCATTTTTTTAAACACCTCTATTGATGCCTTAAATCCTTTGGATGGTTCACGTACCAGATTTGCTTTCGACCTAAGCAAATTCACTCCAGAAATTCCATTGCCATCCGCAAATTCTCTAAGAAATAATTCGGGTAGTACACTCTACATGAAGCCTTTGGCCGACCCTTCAGACACTTCCAACCTTTTAAGAGTTGCTGGTTTTGGAATAGGAAACAGACCTAATAAAGACGACAATAATGCTTCCGTTCCATACCTAGTTCCTATAGGGAATTATGGGGTTGAATCTTCAGAAGAAACCCCAAAAACTGCAGGTGTTAATAAAATCATGTGTGGTCTAGTGGGTACCGAATTTTTATTGACCGCTGATGGTGATATACTTGAATTTAAAAATCAAAATAGCTCTTTTGCAACGGAGTATCATCCGAGCAGTACTTCCAATAAAGATACCGTTGAAAACACTTACACTACATCTTGGTTAAAGTTAATACCTGGCCCCAATAGCGCATCGGTTTTTAAAGGCCCAATTAAAGAAAGTTATTGTGTGCAAGCTCCTGATTCCGTGTACTACAGTCCAGGACAAGAAGAAGGGTTCTCATTGGCTACAGGTGTACGACTCGCCAGTTTAGAGAACCCCGAAAACACGAAACATTTCCCGATGGTTCCTTATGGATCTGTATACTATACCGATCAAGAGATTCAACAACCTATCAACGATACTGTTGCCAAAACATTAACATCATTTGAATACGACGTATTGAGTTCTCAACGTAGGAGCATCATCAGTCCAGATTTATGCAATGGTCCTATCTTTTTTAATTCAGCCAATGGAGAGCCCTTAAAAGGAGGATTTGTAAGATCACCGATTGGATTGTTAGCTGAGTTGAATGATGGGACGACTCCAGAAAATACACCAGCAGGAACATTAAAACGAATCTTACTTGCAAAGAGTCCAGTAAATGAAGACCAATTCATGCAATTCACAGCAGGGGCTCCAACACAATGTACAGCACCCAAACCACAACCCACTGTGGTGAGTCCAGTATTGAGTACATCTTTGATGCATAACTCGGTTTTTCTTGTCGCTAATCAGAATGTAAAGGACATCAAAAGAAATTTAGGCAACTTTGATAACAAACTACAATTAGGGGAGTTTACTTATGAAATAAATTTAAGTGGAGAGTATCTAGACACAAAATCTGCCGCTGGAGATAAGTTAGCGACAGTGATGATTTTCAAATTCTCTACCACTCAAACCGTTGCTGATTTAGCAAAAAACACCAATGCTTGGACAAATAAGGATGATTTTATAGGTGGGCTATCCGTAGATGACGTCGCAAAACAAATTACGAACTCAATTACTGACGCTCAAAACAGAGTGGATAATGACCCAAATGCTAAGCTTTACTTCCAAGACTTTCTGAATAAAGTGAATGACCCCAAGTGGACGGGTATGCTAGTATTGAATTGTGAACTAGATTATCAAGCACTACCCACAGACATCCAAGTGCTTTTAGGTGGTATAGATGGAGAGCTGGTAGCCCATCATTTTGGAATCACAGTAAATCAGGTAAAATCTAAAACCGATGACCCTACAACATTAGATATTGATAATAGTTCCTTATTCTCTCTTATTTATTATGATAAGGAGTACGAACCTATAGATATAAATAAGGATCCTAATATAAAGGATTTCAAATTTCAAGTAACGAAGCTGAATGTATTGTACACCAATTCTGTGATGGCTCAATTCCAATCACAAATTGCAATGACCATTCAAGAATTGTACGGTGATAAAGTAAGTCTAAAGAAAGGTGGACCAAAAGATAAGCCCGAATACGACGCCATGTTGATTGACGGTGTATACTTGAAAGATGGTGAATCTGGGCATATTGTTTTTGATTCCACAATTCCAAGGTATTTTGAGTTTAACAATAGTGGATATGGATTCAGAGTTTTGGATAATGTGGTGATTACCGATGCAACTTTAATACCCATCAGTTCAACCGATAATGGCTCTGGAACTACAGTTGTCAAAGCAGCATTCCGATTGAACGGAGAGTTTGGTTTTAATACTGATGTAAGTACCAATGGAAGCAAAGTTGATTTATTCTCGTATGCAATCAATAGCATCACCGATCCAACCACTACCACACTGAATTTTACAAATAATTCACTCGACTGGGATACCAACATTGTTTCTGAAACGGCCAAAATCCAATATCCAATTGTATCCGATTTAACCAATTTAAAACTAAATACCAATTCAACGCAACCAAGGGATGGTAGTTTGGTTGCAACCTTTCCATTAAACTTGGTTGATTTTAACTGGTCACCAAGTGGATTGAGTGCGTCTTCTATTGGAGCTAAGCAAATTACTGGCGACCCTAGTTTAAGTGTTACACTAGGTCAAGGAAATGCACCTAATTTCTCGTTGGTTTTCAATCTAAATATGGGGAACTTAGGGATGCTCACATCAGGAACAGCTTTGCAGTCTACAGTATACCTAGGATGGTCATCAGTCGGCAGCTCTACTGCCAGTGACAATGATATGTCTTTGCTATTTGTTCCGCCAGCAGAATTCTCTGCAGGAAATGGTGGTTTCAAACTTCAAGGAATTATTGATACAGTTTATGGAGAGCTAATTCTGAACAGATTACCAGTAGATGATAGTACAGGAAGTCCATTGTTATTTGTTCTTTCATTAACGAATATTCAATTCTCTCTTTTATCCATAAATCTATTACCCGGTCTTACAGATGGACAAAAGCCAAGAATTCTTACATTATTCGGAGATCCAAACAAACCACAGGGAAGTAATTTAAGTTGGTTCTTAAGCAATCCGAATGAAAGGAAAGCACCTGTAGATTTTGGAATTGTATACCCTCAAGCAGGGATCATGAATGGAATTAGTATCCATTCAGACTTCACAGGAACCCAAGTGATTTCGAATGCAATCAAAACCCTCGAAGGAGTCATCTATAATTCCGATGCCGATGTCATTAAAGATATCAAATCAGGAGTCGGTAAAGAAGGTTTCTCGTACGATCCAAAAGCAGGCGTACTTTTCTTTTTAGACCTACAATTCGTAGCATTTAACTTCCAAGTCTTATTGGCAGACCCAAGTTTTTATGGTGGACTGATAAAAATTGGAAAACAAAAGAAAGGGACTTTCTTAGAAAAATGGTCCGATTTTGAAATAGAACTGGATTATAGAAAAATTAGTGATGGCTTAGGAGTCATTTCTGTACATTTTACCATTCCTAAAGCCTTCAGAACCATTCCAAATGCAGAAGCCCCAACTAGTTTCACATTCCCTGCATTCGGATTGAATATTTATACCAATGGAGATTGGAAAATAGAAGTCGGTTGGCCATTCCCTTCAGATAACAACGCCAAAATAGCCTTCGTCTTATATGGAGTTCCTGTGTTTGTAGGAATTGGTCTATACCTAGCGAAATTAAGAGGTGCCGATGTTCCAGGAACCTTCCCTGAAAGTTTCAAACTGATCTGGATGTTTGGTCTTGGACTCTCATTTGGTATTGAAAAAGAATACCCTGTTGAAGAAAAAGGAGAAGATGGAAAAGAAAAGCCCAAAGGTGTTATTTCTGCATCATTCACACTATATATCTGGGCATCCTTCCAAGGAATGCTTGTTTCAGAAACAGGAAGCATTACAGATAACGGAGTTGATTATCAATGGTGGACAACAACATTAGGAGTAAATCTAAACATTGAAGGAAAAGTTGACTTAAAGATTATTTCTGTCGCTTTAGAAGTAGAAGCAACCATCTACATCACATTTGCGCTGGAAACAGGACACCAAACTGTGGTGGACGTTGGCGCTGATTTCAGTGTGAAACTGACGGTTAAGATCCTCTTTATCAAAATTCACATTTCCTTCTCACATCATTTCGATCTTGCCCATTGGACATGGGGAAGTGGACCACCAGCATTGGCTTCAGGTCCAACTCCTTGTCCAATGGGCAAGATCGAAATGATGTGAGAAGTAAATGTGAATTTTGATAAAGAGGATCAAAATTCACATTTCCTTCTCACATCATTTCGATC
>CAZTFN010000027.1:0-19584 GCA_964612905.1 uncultured Flavobacterium sp.
AACTCTTTCGTTTACCAATCCAACTTAAAAAAGCTTTTGATCGGTCAAACAGGAAGATAACCCCTACTAGTACGATTGACAATGTCAATACGAGTCCTACATCCAATCCTAGGATTGTTTGTTCCGTTGGCATCACTTGTAAATACTTCATGCTCTATTATTTTACAAGCCTTCTGTGATGAAGAAGTACATTAGTGAAACGTACCCAAAAGTAAAGATGGATACCAACGTTGTAATGATTGCTCTCTGGAAAAAGCTGAAGCCTTTCGTCTTCACTTTCCATAAATGATATGGAACTTTATCTAGAGACAGCGCTCTTTGCCTATAAGAGCTCTGAATGATTGTGTAATTGTTTTCCCCCATTGTTATTGTTGCTTTTTGTTAATCTCTTAACATATGTTAAAAGTATTTCGTTCTTACCTTTTTTAGATTCGAATTTCGATGAAGTGCATTTTTTCTTCGATGAACTGCGTCTTTCATGGTTTAACTGAATTTCAACGATTTAGCACTGTTTTTCAGAAAAGGCGCCATTTCAAGAGTGTTCTTTGTTTCAGGAGTATTTCTTTTTTGAAAACTCCTCGATTACATCGAAACAAAACTTGAATCTGGCACCAGGTTTCTAATGGTTTACTGACCTATTTGAATGAACGAACTTGTATCCAAAGCGTCTGGATTGGAGGCAGAGATTTCAAAGATGGCATCATTGAAATCGTTGTCTCCATTTGGCACTGTAATATCTTCAAAAGCTATCACCGTGGTATTACAGGTGGCATCGAAGAAGATTAAGCTTTGCTGTCTTCCGCTCATATTGTAATCGATGTCTGTATGCTGCGAATACAATCCATCTGTTATTTGACCATTTCTCCATCCATTGGCAATCACAAAGAACCCAATAACAGTTCCTGGCTCAAAAGTCCCCAACAATCGCATGGTATTTCCTCGGATGAGTTCTCCTCCAGATCCTTGAGCTGAAGCATTCGGAAAAATGACAATTTTATCTAACTGATCTTCGGATGTTGGAACATTTCCTTCTTGATAAGTATAGTAGCCGAGTACATTTTTAAACCCTGCTCCCTCATCAATGAAAGTCAAATACAATTCGGTTTCTTCTGTAACTGTTAGATTTTTTACAGGGTGCTCAAAGAATTCAGGATGTAGTTCCATAGCATTCTCTCGCTCTGGTAATACATTTTGATAAATGTTTGGCAACAACGTACTACACACCTCTCTATCTTCTTCCAATCCATCTGGCTTTCCTCTATTATTATACGTGGTAATAGTTTTATATTCGTCTTTCACTCTCTTTCTAAGGATTTTGAAACCTCCTCCTCCTTTGGCCACAAAAACCCATTCTCCATCGGCAATGATAAAGTTTGCAGAAGCGTCATCCTCCGCCATGTCCCAGTAGAAAATTGGCTCTATATTCTCGCTTCCATTTGGGTGTGGAGAGATTGAAATCCCATCGGCTCCATTGGCAGCATATACATAATCTATGTCTGTGGTTACACCGTTTGTATTTCCTACAACCAGCATGGTTCCTTTGGATTCTGAAATGATATTTCCATTGTTGGTATTCACCAAAGCAATTCCATCCTTTCCTTTGGCAACATAGATATCATTGTTATTGATTGGCGAAAATTCCATAGTTGATTTCCCTCTGTACGTCTCAACCACATTTTGATGAAAAATCTCTCCGATATCATAGGATGTAGTATTTAAATCAGCCCCCACATTTCCCACTTTAAGGAATGCATCGTCTCCTGTAACCAAACTCACTACTTTTGAGTTATTGGTTCGTCCATTAACAGCCACATATTTTGCATCCGAATAACTCTCTGAGGATAACCCTTGTAAATTGTCTTTATTCAGAACTACGGTTCCCCCATATGTTTTTCCTGACGTAACATATAAATAGTCATTGGTTGCTGTAATTCCGTTCGCAGAAGCCGAAACTCCGGAACCATCTAATTGGTTTGAAATGTTTACTCTGGCATAATTTTCTGAGATTTGACCCCCTTGAGACTCGATTTGAATCACTTGTGCCCCATGAATGGCATCGGACATTGCCAACCATATCTTCCTTGAAGAATTGTTTCCTTCAAAATCTGAAGCTACCGCATTGATATCGGAGTTAAGAAAATAAGCTTGACTAATGATCTCTGGAAAGTTAGGGTTGTTTAGATCGATGATCTCCACAGCTCCTTTGTGAATATTTCCTTGACGATGGTAGCTAACATAAGCCTTATTATCTGCCAAAGCAATATGCGTAGCACTTAAGGTATTTCCATCAATTACTAAAGGTGCCACTTCTGCAACGTGCTCCCAGAAATACAATTCTTGGGCTCCATTTATATCTCTTGAAGTTGTTCTTCCGGTCAATCCGCTGACCACAGGTTTTATGGTTGCGGTTCTATTGATATAGGTAATTCTTTGTGACAATAAATTGGCGTCATTATTTATTGAATATGGAATGCTTTCCTCTTCGATAATTGACTGAAGATCGTCGTCTACATAGGACTTTTCCTGACAGGCATAAAAAAGTCCAACGAGCAATAGAAGTGAGATCCATTTCTTACTCCTGGTTCTGGTTTTGTTGTGTGTGTTCATGGTACTTTGTTTTTGTTCTTTTCTACAGAAAATCCACATGGCAAACACCAATCCAAATACCATGAGAACGATATCCGTTTCGAGGGAAAGTCCTGGTGGTGGTGGCGGTGAACTTGGTGGTGGAACAACCTGTAAAAACATCTTTAATTAATTTATTTTTATATGGCAAAATTACTTGCGAAAGCCTTGATTTTACTAAGGTTTTCGGTGAGTGACAAGTGTCTTTCGATGAGTGGCTTACAATCCTGCTCGTTTGGCTTTTATCGAAGATTTATAGGGATTCCAAACATCTTCATAGGATCGTTTGAAAAAGAATTCTTTGTAGTACGCAGCGGTTCTAACCATTCGTAAATAGGTTCCGGTGTAAAGTGTCATTAACGATACATATGGCCAGAGATACATCTCTTCTTTTCTTCGTTCTGAAAATATGTACATGCTAAACATTTGCACATAGGACATCACGAAATAAAGTGTGAAATTCATTGGAATAATAAACTTCAGCGAACCTGTATAATTGAAAATAATATCCAATATGTATATCCACCAAAGGATGTCTAAAATCACATTGTAAAAAACATTCTCAGCTAAGGATAAAAAGTTGAGCCAATTGAAATTGGCATTTGGAAAATATACATCCTTATGTTTTCTTACTCTGAATCGGATGATGGATTTGTCCCAACGCAGTCTTTGTTTGGTCAAAACTTTAAATTTTGAGGGTGCGTTGGTCAAGCAGATTGCTTCAGGTTGAAAGTAGATTTTGTACCCAGACTTGCGAATCTTCACGGTGATGTCTCCATCCAATCCTGGACCTATATCCCAACCTCCAATGCTATCAATCACATCTTTTCTAAAAGCTCCGAAGGCTCCAGAGATGATCTTGTAAATTCCTAGGTAAGACGTCACAATTCTTCCTACGGATACGGTTTTCAAATATTCAATCGCTTGTAGTTTTGCACACAAGCTGTCTTTGTAGTTTCTAACTTTCACATTTCCCCCAACAGCTCCAATTTTATCATCCATAAAAAATGGAATGAGTACTTTTTCTATAGCATCTCTATCAAAAGAGCAATCAGCATCTAAGTGCACGATATACTTCCCTTTGCTATATCGAAGTGCGAGGTTCGCCGCAGAAGCTTTTCCTCCTCGCATTTCATTTCTGATAAACATATCAATCAATCCAAGTTCTTCAAGGTTTTTACCGATGATTGGCGTATCATCGTCAGAACCATCATCAACAATGATTAATTCAAAATTCTTGAATGTTTGCTCATCCAGTGATTTGGTGAGTTTAAAGAGGTGCTTCCCTTCATTTTTCCCGGGAATGATTACTGAAACAAAAGGGTTTTCGGTGAAGAGTTTTTGTCTGGCAATGGCGAACTTTTCCTTTCTTGAGCTTTTGGTTAGCCAAAAAATAAATGCAATTACATAATCTATGATGATGTATCTGGTAAACTCGAAAAGAGCAAAGTACCAGAACACTCGAATGAACTTTGGCAAACCAACCACAAACCAATAGTTCAGGTATTCTGGCACTAAATTATGGACACTCAAAAACATCATGAAAAGAAGCTTTGTAACAAATCTTCACCTCTTACTTTGTGGATGGTTATATCTATTTGTTGTTGTTCGTCTTTGATATTGTCTGAAAGCAATTTGGCAAGATTATAATCTATATTTTCTAATCTTTCCAACTGTGTTTCTGTTGTTTCAGGTAGCAAAATATAGTAGCTATTGAAACTTTCTGCAGATAAAATATCTGTATCTTTTAAGTAGGATTTGATGATTCCTGAAATCTCTTTCATCAATCCTTTTTTCGCTTCAGCATTTAATAACTGTAGTTGATTGTTTTTAAATTGAATCGCCGCAAAAAAGCTATTTCCTCTTGTTGCTTTGACTCTTTTAATCTCTTGCTCTAATAAAATTTTGAAGAGAGGAACACTCATGCTTCCCAAATGCTCTGCATGCTGAATCCCTTTTTCGGTTTGAGCATATTTCTTTTGCAATAGGATTTGTTCACCTTTCTGAGTTAGCGCATAGTTTCCAATGGTTTTTTGCACCAATTCTTCTAATTTATTTTCGGTTCCGCAATCCATACATAAGGATAGCATACCAGGATTTTGAAACTCGTGACTACAACTATTGCAAGAATATATGGTAGACGGTTTGTCATAGTCGATTCCAATATGTCGTAGACTTTTATCACACTTCGGACATTCCAATCCATCCTCTTTCTTAAAGTCTTTTTCTGGTGCAACATGAGCGCACACAAAATGATGAATCATATCGTGCGCTTCAATATCTATAGAATTGCATTTTGGACAACATTCTCGAAAATTTAAGTAGTTTCCAGAACAACTTTTGCATAAGTGAATGTAGTCCTGTAACTTAAAGGATAGTAAGTTCTTCTCGGTTGTTTTTTGAAGCATCGTTAAAAGGCTAACAGCTTCTTCTTTTTTATAATAAAGTGATACGAAAGGGAATTCATATCCAATAAGACTCTCTCTGGAATTTGTAGGTTTTAGTTGTGTGTTTCTGGAAAACAAATATGCAAAGAGTCTGTGTTGAATGAAAACTTCATGAGAGACCAATTTAGGGTCCTCTACCGAGTTGATTCTTTTGTTGATGGTGGCAATTCGTTGAATGTAAGAGCTCATTAATGACAGCTCAACCAACCCATCTGTATGGATGGTGATATATTGTGGAAGCTTGTAGGCAATTAAAACGAATATCGGTTTCAACGCTACTTTAATATCAGAATGTGTTCTCAATCCCTTGATAACTTCTTGGGCATAAACGGGAGAATCGGTATCTAGAACAAAACCATCCAAGAGTCTCAGATCTTCACTCTTCAGCTCACTCTCGTGAGAGACCAAGAGGAGCACATATCCATCTTGGATGATCTTTCTAGAACTGTTGTTATGTCTAACTAAATTTAACACCGAATCTCTTTTTAAATATTCTATTATGGATTAAAGCGACATGTAAACTCCACAAGGGAACTTGTCTTTTTTATCTCCTTTTACATCAAAGATGACTGTTTCTTTGTTTCCATTTTTCATGTGATCGTAGTATGACAAATGTTTGTAATCATCATGATCTACTGCTAAAATGATTGCGTCAAACTCTCCTTCTGGAGTATTGTTAATAGTAATTCCATAGTGCTCTTTCACTTCCTCTGCATCTACCATGTAATCTTGTACTACCACTTCATATCCTCTGTTCATCAAATCCACACACAATTCTGCAGTTTTTGAATTTCTCATGTCGTTCACATTCTCTTTGAACGCAATTCCTTTTACTAAAACAGATACTCTGTGTTTTCTAAATCTCTTTGCGTACAATCTTCGCTCTAATTGCAACGCGATGTGCCCCATCATTCCTTCGTTAATCTCTCTTACTTGCTCTAATAACTTTGGTGTGTATTTCTTCTGTTTTGCTCGAGTAATTAGATAATAAGGATCCACTCCAATACAGTGACCTCCTACCAATCCAGGGAAGTAGTTATGAAAGTTCCACTTGGTTCCTGCAGCTTCCAATACATCTTTCGTATTTACATCCAACACGTTGAAGATTTGAGACAACTCGTTCATCAATCCTATGTTTACATCTCTTTGGATATTCTCCACTACTTTTGCTGCCTCTGCAACTTTTAAACTTGGTGCTTTGTGAACTCCTGCTGTTACAACAGTACTATATACATCGGCAATGAGATCTAAAGCTTCTTCCGTACTTCCAGAAACAATCTTCTTAATTTTAGTAAATGTGTATTTCTTATCTCCTGGGTTGATTCTCTCTGGAGAATATCCCACTGTAAAGTCTTCATTAAATTTCAACCTTGAAATTCTCTCTAAAATTGGCACACATATCTCCTCCGTACACCCTGGATATACCGTTGACTCAAACACCACGCAATCTCCTTTTTTTAAGTACTTGGCTATGGTTGCCGTAGCCGCTTTGATAGGAGTCAAGTTTGGTTTCTTCATGTCATCAATTGGAGAAGGAACAGCTACGATGTAGAATTTTGCTTCTTTCAAAATTTCATCATTAGAGGTATAGCTAATATCCTTCCCTTTGAATTCTTCCTCTGATAACTCTTTACAAGGGTCTTTGTGTTGAATGATTTGCATGATCTTACTTTCATTGATATCAAATCCAACTACTTTAAACTTAGACGCCATATGAACGGCTAATGGTAATCCTACATATCCTAAACCAACCACCGCTACTTTCTCTTGCTTGTTGATTAGCTTATTGAATAGTTTGTCTTTCTTGTAAGCCAATTTTGGAAAGTTGGCTGTTTCGTTACTTACTGTTTTTAGTTGTGCTAAACTCATATTCTTATTTTTTGAATGGTTTCTTATTTTTCTCATTATACAAGCTAAATTAGTGTGGATATCGTTTGTAGATTCTTTAATTAGCTTAGTGGTATTTGTTTGAAAGGTTAAGCGGTAAGAAGTATCGACGAATGGTTTTTGAGTCTCCATTCGTCTGCCATTCATCGAAAATTCCAACCTTCGTAACTTCGATAAACAAAAGGACCCCGAAGGTTTCTAACATCTTCGGGGTCTGAAATTTGTCTTGGTAGACAATTGCCTTAGAGCTTGCCGAGTCTTACTTTAAGGTTGAGTTTGTAAAACTTTCCCCATTCGGCTATCTGCTCTTTCTCTAGTGGGACGATCTCGGCTAAAATATTTCTTTCGGTGGGTTCGTACTTCTTTTGAAATTCTGATGGTGCCTTGTAAGTAGAAATGTACAACTTGTTAATGATGCCTTGTGATTTGGTCTTGTCGGGGAACTCAACTTGTACAATGCTTCCCTTTTCCACTTTGGATAAATCTCGAAGATCAAAATAAGCTTTGATAAAGACTTTCTCAATATTGTGAATGGTCATCACATTCTCTGTTTTGTAACAAGACTCCTCACTATTTTTGAGAATCTGACCGACCACTCCTTTGATGGGTGAAAAGTAGGTATTCCCAAAATTCCCACCACCACCTAAATGATAGACTCCATCATCACCTTTTAAGGTTTTTCGTTGCAATCCGAGAAAATAGAGTTCGCTTTTCAAGAGGTCGATTTGGTTTTTGATCAGTAGTTTTTGAGAAATCAATTCATCTAGTTTGTTCTTCGTATAAACATCTAAGAGAATTAATTTAGTCACTTGTTCTTCCTGTTGTTCTAACAACTGTAGTCGCTTCTCAAGGTTCTTCAGTTGAACTCGTTTACGCATGATGTCTTTCAATACATCTTGAAGATTATTATTTAACCGTTCTTTTTTATCGATATTTTTTAAAACAATCGAGGCATCACTATCAAAGTCGTCTTGGTAATAATTGAATAGGTTTTTCCCTACTACCACGGTATCTCCTTCATTAATAAAAATCTCTTTGACACGAATGTCATTGGTAAAATTTACATCTACCTTTTCCATCAATACTTGCCCATTCCCTTCAATCCAGGCAGTTTTTCTGTAGATGAAACGAAACAACCAGGTTAATACGATGATGATCAAAATGAAATAAATGATTCGATCTATATTCCATTTTCTCTTTTTAATTTTAGGCTCTTTGAGCGTTCTAATAACGGCCGTATTCTTTTTGTAGGTAAACTTTCTCATGGTGTTATAATTTGATTCAATTCCTTTTGAATTGCGATGGCAATCTCAGGGTTTGAAAGTTCTGTAACGGTGTAATATTTGACATTTGCCTTGTGAAGTGCTTGTTGAATAAGCGTATCTGACTCCAATACTTCGACTTCTGTACATTGTTTTGCTTTGAGTACTTCAATCTGGAAATCTAAGTCAAACTCTTCGCTGTTTCTCAATGAAAATCTTGCTCGTTGATCATATTCATTAAAATCAATTGGACTTGCAATACTTTGAATATTTTCGCTTTCCAAGACCTCATAGATGTGTGACAAGGATGTATACAATTGTCTCTTGAGTTGTAACATATTCTCCAAGACTTTGAATTCTTCTTCAAGTAGTTCTAACAGAGAAACCCCTGTTTCCTCGTGATCCAATTCAGATTTTAAGATGGAGAGAATTCGGATTCTTTCTTCCAACACTTTCCATCCTTTGTATTGGTTTTGGGCATCTTTTAATTTTTCATTGTAACCTCCCAACAGTGTAATCACTCGATTTTGTTTGCCAACTGATTTGTCAATATGCTGAGCTTCTAAGATTTTCAATTTTGTGTCGATGATCTTTTTTCGCTGATTGAACCGTATCGGTGCTCTAAATCGAACTCCAACTGACGGAAAAAATCGATGTCCAGCTCTTGAGTAATTGAAACTCTCTTGAACATACAAGGAAAAATTCAAGTCGTTGATTGGTTTGTGTTGGAGATAAACATTTTCTTTTTGCAACAATAAGTTCTCTTCATTATTCCCATATGATAATGAGTCTATCTCAAGCTTTAAAAAGGGAAGTGCGTTTGTATTCAAATATCTTTCTGAAACACTGTCCTTCAACATCACATTCTCGGCCTTTAAGACTTCTATTTGGTTTTTCAATACGTTGATCTGCTGTCCAACTTTGATCAACTTTTCTCTTTTAATGTATTTCTTGAAATACAATTTGTTGAGAAAATCGAAATACTCATTTTCAAACTGAAAAAAATTCTCAAAGAGTTGTATCGTCTCTTTATTGATGGCATAGGTATAATCAATTCTAAATTGCCTTCTCATTAAGATGCGATCTTCCTTGAGTTGATTGTTTTGCAATATGGTTCGTTCATTTTGCAATCGCTGCGATTTGGATCTGTTGTAGGTATATCCAGACCCTAGGATGTTCCATTCTAATTCAGCTCTAACTTGACCGATGTTAAAGTTGTTATTTTCATTGTCAAATACATTTCTGAAGTTATGTCGTGCAGTTGCTTTAAACACCAAACCAATATCTTGAAGGTATTGTTTGGATTGGAACTTTTTCAATTCAGATGCTAAAAAATTGACACTTCTTAGCGTATCCAATTCTGAGTAAAAATGACGCCTAGAGTCAAATGTTGATGTTTTCGGAAAAACCAATGTAGGGCGCGTCTTCTCAAAAAGAAGCTCACCTTCTTTTACGAGGCTTTGCAACTCTTGTGCAGGCAACCTCATAAACATCAATAAGATGCATACAAATATGATTTCGTTGGTTTTCACAGTGGTAAAATTACCGCCAGAAATACCTCACGAAGATTTTAATCGTTTAGTTGAGGGTGAAATTGGCTCAACAGCCTTTTTTTGTAGTTAAACGGTTACAGCAGATTCAACCTTTTCATCAACTCGCTTCGATTCGACCTACTTACGGGAATGATGTCTTGCTTAATAAGCACGCTATTGTCTTCAATATCAATAATCTTAGACAAATTGATAATGTAAGACCTGTGTACCTTCAAGAAAATATCACCTGGTAATTTGTCTTCGATCTTCTTTAAAGTCGAGTGAACAATATGGCTCTTATCATCTGTTTTGATACGGATGTAATCTCCTTTTGCTTCAATAACCGTGATCTCAGAAAAGTTAATCTTCACCAGTCTGCGATCTACATTTACATAAAGTTCTTTGGTTTCATCGCTTGATTCTGCAGGTACAGGAGTGTCTGATTTAATGGTAAATCTTTCCAACTTTTGAATCGCCTTTTCGAATCTTTCTTGTTCGATAGGTTTCACCAAATAGTCAACCACACTTGGATACTCAAATGCTTCCAATGCAAAATTCCTATCGGATGTGGTTAAAATAATTTTGGGTGGATTTTTTAAGGTCTGGATGAAATCAAACCCAGAAAAAGTGGGCATATGAATGTCCAGAAAAATCACGTCCACCTCATTCGCATTCAAATACTTAATTGCTTCAATTGCATTAGAAAACTCTTCCGCGACATTCAGCTGCGGGTGTTTACTACACAACCTCGATACAATAAGTCTGGCTGCTGAATCGTCATCTATGATAATGCAATTCATGGTTTGCCTGTTTTATGGGGGTTATTTTATTATTTATCGGGGACGTAAAAAATCCATCATGGATTTTATCACTTGTACAAAAGATTCGTAACGCTTTGTGTCTTGATGATCTTTTAAATCATTTTCGAATAAAGCCGCTTCTTCATAACCTTTTGTGAGTCCCAATATACTAATTTTATGTTTTAGTTTGTGGACGTTTTCCGCAGTTTTTATAAAGTTTTTTTCTTCAAAATTCTTCTGGAACTCTTCAAATTCGATAGGTAATTCTTTTTTCAGGATAGATATCAACTTGGCTTCAAATTCTTTGTCACCTTCAGAAAGTTCTTGGATATAATTTAAATTTGGCTGATCCATAGTTACTTAGGTAATGTGAAATAAAATGTAGTTCCCTCTCCCACTTTGGACTCAACCCAGACTTTTCCATTGTAAAAATCGACAACCTTCTTAACAATAGAAAGCCCCACACCTGTAGAATCATCAGACTCCTGCAATACTTGGAATATCTGAAAGACTTTCTCTTGATATTTTTCTGGAATTCCAATTCCATTATCCGTTACATTGAATTGCCAAAATTTACCTTTAGAAACACAGCCAATCTCAATCACTCCATTTTCTTTATCAGAATACTTAACAGCATTGCTAATTAAGTTCTGAAATAGCTGAATATATTTATAGGAATCGCCTCTAACAACAGGAAGTTTATTGTTTACCGTAATAGAGAAGTGTTCAGGGATATGAATACTATCTAAAATATCATCCACAATTACCTGAAGCTCTATCTTCTTGTTAACGACACCTACTTTATCAATACTTGCATAATTTAAAATCCCATTGATCATTAAATCCATACGATCGATTCTCCTTAAGAGCATATCAAAATTCTTGTTGATTTCCTCCGAAGCAAATTCACTACTGTCTTCTTTGATCCAGTTTACAAGCGTATTCATGCTTCTTAATGGCGACTTCAAATCATGGGAAACAACATGTGCAAAATCATTCAACTCCTGGTTACTCTTTTGAAGATCCTTCAAAACTTGTTCTTTTTCTCTCTCTGCTTTTTCTCGAAGTTGTAAGCTTAGAGCACTTTTTAGTTGAGTCGCTGCCAGACTTGCAATTGTTTGCAACGTTTTCAAGTGGTCTTCTGTGAAAAAACCTTTACTGCTATGCTCAGAATCAATGACTCCTATAATCTCATCTTCTGCAATAATAGGGACAGAAATTTCTGAGAGTCGCACTTTATCATCAACAATGTATCTTGGATCTTTACTGGTATCTGAAATGATTTCAGCAATCCCTGTTTTCGCTACAGTTCCAACAATTCCCTTACCAACTGGAATGGCCATTTTATTCACAATCTCGTCTTCAGAGGACAGTTTCTCTCCGTAAGCAGCAATTTGATTTAGCTCGTCTTTGTCTTTATCTAAAAGGTAAATGATACAGTCTTCAAACCCCAATAATCCAATCGTATTTTTGGTAATCTCCCAGGCAATTTCGTACATGTTCGTTTTCCCAAGAATGGAAGCCATTAAATTATTTAATGCTTCCAGCAAAGCTCCTTGTTTCAATTCTTCGGTGATGTCTTCAACCATTGAAACTTCGTACTTAATTTCTCCTTCCTCATCTCTTACGGCAGCTACTTGAGTTTTTCCCCAAACAACTCGGTCATCCTTGGTTAAAAATTGTTTTTTCATGATAAAATCATCAATTTCACCATTGATCATTTTATTCACGTTTTTCAGAGTTTCTTCTTTATCTGATTCTAGAGCAACATCAATAACTGTCATTTTAGACAACTCCTCTTCTGTATATCCCACGATTTTTTGAAAGGCTGGGTTGGTCCTTAAGACTTTACCGTGTTCGGTTAAAGCGATTCCAATGGGTGAATTGGCTACAATGGCGTCCATCTGTTGTTTTTGAGCTTCAAAAGCTTCTTGACGTTGCTTGTCTTCTGTAACATCCTCAATGAAGGCTACTTCATACTTAATATCTCCATCATTATTTCTAACTGCGGCAACATTTGTTCTCGCCCAGATAACTTTCCCGTTTTTTGAAACATACCTTTTGTCAACTGTAAAATCATTTACTTCTCCTGTGAACAACTTATTCAAGTATTTCATTGACGCCTCTAAATCATCCTCAAAAGAAACATCCTTAACGGTCATTCCTATCAACTCCTCTTCTGTATAACCAATCATATCTTGAAAAGCTTTGTTGGATCTCAATACTTTTCCACGAAAAGTTAGTACAATTCCAAGTGTAGAATTGTCTACAATTGCATCTAACTGTTGTTTTTGTGCATTAAAGGCTTCTTGCTGTTCCTTCAGTTCGGTAATATCTCGAACAATTCCATGAGCAAATCGAGGTTCTGTTTCTCCATCTCGGATAATTCTTGAATTGATGGCTACCCATTTAATCTCTCCTGTCTTGGTATAAATTCTAGCTTGATAGTTTTCGAAGAATCCGACTTCAATGAGTTGATAAAAGGATTCATACGCATATTCATGATCCTCTTCGTAGATAATTTCAGTTACATTGAACTTTTCTTTCTTGATATCATAGCCAAAGAACTTTTTGGCTGTTTCATTCATCTTCAGAACATTCCCATGCAAATCCATCAGAATGTATGAATCCATGATGTTATCAAAGATTCCATTGAACTCAATGGTCTGCTCATCAATAACCTGCGCTAAGTTCTCATTAATAGAAGCTAGCTCTTCAGTTTTTTCAAAAAGTTCTAGTGATTTTTGTTCAAGAATCTTTTCTGCCTGCTTTCTGGCAAGTCGTTCTCTTTCTAGTGCTTTTTTGTAGATATGGGTTTTGTCATCACTCATCTTTCAAAATTACAAACTTTACCTCAGAACCATCTTCTTTGATCTTCTCATAAGAAATAGACGCTTTTTTTCCGTAGTGTTCGAAGGCTTTTTCCATCAAGCCTAAACCAAACGCATACATGGATCTGGAGGAAAAATATGTAAGTGTAAGTGAGTTCCCTTTCTTTTCTGTTACCTCAAATCTTGGCAACTCTGCATCGGGGTAGATTTTACGAACTTCAACATGAATATGACTTTCAATGGAAGAAATAAATTCCATTGGGTCTGAATAGGTATTTAAAATAGCCATGTAGTCCCTTTTAATCACATTAAAGAAATGAAGACCATAAACATGTAGCAATTGATCTATCGTCATATTAGTTTTTTCACTCAGATGTGTTACCAATGACAACATTTCCGAAAATGCATAGGTACCAATGGAAGTGTAAGCTCCTTTTGACGGTAAATTTGACTTTTCAATGATTTCTTCTACGGTTTCCAAACCGAAAGTACCTTCAACAAGTTCTAGGAATTCAGTAAAAACAATACCTTTCATTATGCGGAGATTAGCTCATTATGCATCCAATAACCAATAAGATTGGTAATCTTTTTCTGATAATCTTGATAATGGAGTGGCTTTATCATGTAGCCGGACGCTCCAATCTCATAACATTTTTTAATGTCGTTGTGATTGTTGGAGGTTGACATAACAATAATAGGAATGTAATGTAGCTTAGGTTTTTCCTTTAATATTTTGAGGAACTCTACCCCATTTACTTTTGGCATATTTAAATCCAAAACAATCAGGTTAGGTGAACTTATTTCATCGAGTATATCCAATGCTTTTTCTCCATTTTCTGCTTCAACTATGGTATGATTTCCCATTTTTGAAACAACTCTAGAGAATTTCATACGCTCAATTTCATCATCCTCAATCAATAAAATCTTCAATTTGTTCATGTTCTCAAACCAATTCATGGTGCAAAAATCATCAAAAAGATACGAAATAATTATGGCATTAGTTTAACGGGGCCTAAACTTCGACGAATGGTCGGTTTTTGTCGTTAAATGAAAAAAGCACCACAAATCGGTGCTTTTTTTGAGGTGCCGAGCGGATTTTATTTTATTTACATGATTTTACCCCATATATCATAAACTCAATAAATATAGTACATTAGAAGAATTCAAAGTTCTTTTAGATCAGCAAATACAAACCTTAAAGTATATAATTGAAGTAAGTAAATCTATCAACAGGGTCAAACAATATTTAGACACTTTCTTTTCTAAGTTTCACGCCAAGCTCAAATATGAATTTGTACTAGGGGAAAAGATTAAATGGCAATTGTATGTTTTAGTTGTTATTTTAGGAGTGGTGATCACTTCCTCTAAAATCACCTACGATTATTTCCAAGATAAAAATGACTATAAGAGGGCCTGGGAAAAATTGATTGAGAATGAGGAAAGTGATAAAGGTAAGGAATGTTACAGAGGCTTTTTACAGAAATTTGAGAAACGATGAATACAAAATTCATTTATTCATAAATTCAGATACTCATTTCAATTTACTTTCAATAATACACTCTGACATAAATTGATCTAAGTAAAACATTAATTTACCTCTTTTCTTTTTACTAAAATTACATATAAAATCATTGAACATCAAAAACAACCCGCGAGAGATATCTCATAAGCAGCCTTTGGTTTCATAGAAAAATGACTTTCCTTTATTTTCGTTTAAAGATCGAAAACAACCACTTGTTAATCTAAGCTATCCGTTAAACTAACCCTTGTATTTTACCCCAATTTTTTTGATGACTTTTAGTGTTGTAAAGCCCTTCCAACGTAGAAGGAGTTTAAATTACAATTCATTGAAGTAGGCAAAATTGGTCTCTCTTCCTTCGCACTAAAACTTGAGGTCCAATTGAATCATCTTGATGAATCATAATTAACCACTAATGTTTTAATTATGCTAAGGGTCAACTCTTTAATAATCCTTTTTTTCGCATTCAATTTATTTGCGCATGCAACTGATTATCATGTAGGACCTGGGCAAACGCGGGCCAATATTTCTGAAGTCCCTTGGGATGCGCTACAGGCTGGTGATCGAATCTACATCCATTGGAGAAGCACACCTTACTATGAAAAATGGGTGATCAATGGACAAGGAACAGCACAAGATAGAATTGAAATTATAGGGGTAAGCGGCCCTAATGGTGAAAAACCAATCATTGATGGAAATGGGGCTATTACTCCAACCTATTTAAGGTATTGGAATCAGGTAAGAGGCCTCATCAAAATAGGTGGATCCAGTGTGCCTGCCGATGGTTTGCCTAGCTACATAACCATTCAAAATTTGGAACTAAGGTCTGCAAGACCTCCTTATAGTTTTACGGCTGACTCAGTTTATCCAGATTATTATTCTGAAAATGCCGCTGCGATATATGTAGAAAAAGGAGAGCACATCATCATTAGAGATTGTATCATACATGATTCTGGAAACGGAATCTTTATCGGGGCCAATGGAGGGGAAACTAAAGACATTTTGATTGCCAATAATTACATTTATGATAATGGTAATGATGGATCAGGATTTCAGCATAACACCTATACAGAAGCACTAGGCGTAACCTACGAATACAATCGGTTTGGACCTTTAAGAACTGGAGCACAGGGAAACAATCTAAAAGATAGATCTGCAGGGCTAGTGGTTCGATATAATTGGGTTGAAGGTGGTAATCGTCAACTGGACCTCGTTGAATCTGGAGCATCTACCTTATACAACGACCCAACATATTCAACCACCTATGCCTATGGGAACATCCTTATTGAGCCAGACGGTGCAGGCAACTCTCAAGTAATTCATTATGGTGGAGATTCAGGCAATACGTCACACTACAGAAAAGGAGACCTCTATTTCTATAACAATACTGTTGTTTCTACCAGAAATTCCAATACGGTTTTAGCACGTCTTTCAACTACAGATGAAACCATGCATGCTTTTAACAATCTCATCTATTGCACCAGTAGCGGAACCACTTTGGCCATGGTAGATGGTGATGGTACTTTATATCTGGAGTACAATTGGATCAAAACAAACTGGGTGAATTCTCATGGTGGATCAGGTACAGTAAACAATCTGGGTAACAATTTAGATGGTTCAGACCCTTTGTTTGTAGATTTTGTCAACCAAGATTTTAGCTTACAGAATAACTCCTCTTTAATTGATGCAGGTGACGCAATCCCTGCTATTCATTTACCAAATCATGATTTGTTATACGAATATGTAAGGCATAATAATAGTACAAACAAACAGGTAGTCAATTCACTAGATATTGGCGCATTCGAGAATCAATCTACCTTGTCAACATCCGATTTGGATCAACAGAAAATAGGAGTATATCCCAATCCCACTTCTGACATTTTACACATTCAAAGTAACGTATCAAGTACCATAGACAAAGTATCATTATTTGCTCTAGATGGTAAGCTAATTAAGGTGAGTCATCTTGCTTCTGACATTGATGTAAGCCATATCAAAACAGGCGTTTACCTTCTTAAAATTTGTATGAAGGATGTTACCAGATGTCATTTTAAGAAGGTCATTATTAATAAATAATTAAACGTTAACCCACAATTACCATGAAAAAAATAATACCCCTTACATTTTTTTTAATTTTTTCTAGCATGAATATGCCAGCCCAAGATGTAGATATTTTAAATAGCACTTATTTTGGAGGCAGTCATCGAGATGTTATTGATAGAATGATAGTAGATGATGATAACAATGTAGTAGTAATAGGATACGGCGGCTCTGGAGATTTACCAATAACTTCAGGGGCTTACGACTCTACTTTTTCTGGTACGCCTAACAATAATTTCGTTATTTGTGATGCCTTTGTTGCCAAGTTTTCTCACGATTTAAGCACTATGTATTGGTCTACTTATCTGGGCGGTAATCTAAGAGAAGATGGTTACAGATTGAGACAATCGAGTGATGGAAATTATGTATTAGTTGGGATTACTGCTTCATCCGATTTTCCAACTACTGCGGGGGCATACGACACAACATATAATGGAGGTACATCAGATGTGTTTGTTACGAAATTATCAAAGGATGGTGGTAGTATAATTTGGTCTACTTTTATTGGAGGCAACGGTGAAGACTGGACTAGAGGAGTTTTTGATTTTAACAATAATGGAGACATAATTGTTGCAGGTAAAACCTCGTCTTCAAATTTACCAACAGATAGCAACTCTTACAGTAATGCGAATTCGGGTGATTTCGATGCATTTATTTTTGGATTATCGTCAGATGGTACAACAAGGCTATTTTCAACCTATATAGGAGGTTCAGATTATGACAATGCTTTTGCGAATTTAGCTATTGACGCTAACGGAGACATTATTACGGCAGGTCATACACGCTCGTCAGATTTTCCAACAACCGCAGGAGCATATCAGGAAAATTTCGGTGGTATTTCTACCAACGGATTTTTAGGAGATACATTCGTGTGTAAATTTAACCCTACTGCCAGTACTTTAAGATTTTCTACTTACTTAGGAGGTAGTGGTGATGATAGCTCTTGTTCAAATGACGGTATGATCATAGATGGACAAGGTAATATTATAATTGCAGGCAATTCTAATTCTACGGATTTCCCTACGACCTCTAATACATTTCAACAATCTAATAATGGGAATTTTGATGGAACAGTGAGTATTTTGTCTAATGACGGAACAAACCTCATTGCTAGCACTTATATTGGCGGTAGTGCAGAAGAAGAAACTTCAGGTATTGCCATAGATATACAAAATAACATTTATGTTGGTGTTAATACAAAGAGCCAAGACTTTCCTATTGTAGGTAATGCTTTGTTTCCGACACATAACAATGATGATTATGATGGTTCATTTGCCATATTCTCTAGTGATCTAAATAATGTATTGTACTCCACATTTTTTGGAGGTGATTCTGGGCAACATTCATGGAACCCTCCCATTGGAAGAGAAGGCCCAAGAGGCTTCTATCTTCATAATAATGAAGAATTATTCATCGTTGGGCAAACGTATGCCTCGGACTTTCCAATTATTGGAGGAAATTCATATAGCTCTAACAACGCAGGAGATCATGACGCTTTCATAATAAACTTTGATGTAAGCGATTTTAGTAGGTCTAGTTTAAGCAATGAGAGCTTAATATTAACCTATAACACCACCAATGCAGGAGTAACAGATAGTAATTCGTTACGTTTCCCTGCCTTAGGCGGATTGTATGATGTAGACATCAACAACGACGGTTCTTGGGAACTATTGGATCAAACGGGATCTATTGATATTGATGTCACCAGTGCGGCTTTTAATGGAGGTGCTGGGTATCCCAACGGAGTCATCCAAATAGCCGTACGAAATGCCATTTCTGGTAGTGGAAACTTTGAAACGCTTAGTTTCAGTAATACTAATGATGACACCAAACTCACCAGCATAGACCAATGGGGTTCTACCATTACATGGACTTCTATGAATAATGCTTTTAACGGCTGCTCGAATATGACCCTAGTAGCTACAGATACTCCCGATGTTTCTGGAGTAACTAGTTTTGAAAATACGTTTAGAGAGTGTAGCCTCTTTAATGGAAGTCTTAATGGTTGGGATGTAAGTAGTGGAACCAATTTTTCCAACATGTTTCGTAATGATACCTCTTTTAATGGAGATGTTAGTGGATGGGACGTAAGTAATGGCCAACTTTTTGGGTTCATGTTTAGTGGGGCAACTAGTTTCAATCAAGATGTCAGTGGTTGGAATGTAAGTAATGGATTCTTTTTTATAGGCATGTTTCAAAATGCCACAGCATTCGATCAAGATTTAGGTTCTTGGGATGTAGGAACTATGGACTTTATTGGCGGGGGCAATATGTTTGATAATAGTGGGCTTTCAGTTGCCAATTGGGATGCCACTTTGATTGGTTGGGATGCACAGAACTTCACCAATCCTAATGTTACGGTGGGTGCTTCTGGATTGCAATACTGTGCAGGAACTGCAGCGCGAGCCAACATGCAAGGCACCGTCTTTACCTTTACAGGAGATACACAGCAAAATTCAAGCTGTAATGCATCAAACACTGACTATCTAATACTAAGCTATAACACCACCAATGCAGGAGTCACCAATAGTAATTCGTTACGTTTCCCTGCCTTAGGCGGATTGTATGATGTAGACATCAA
>CAZTFN010000027.1:19684-22666 GCA_964612905.1 uncultured Flavobacterium sp.
GGGGTTCTACCATTACATGGACTTCTATGAATAATGCTTTTAACGGCTGCTCGAACATGACCCTAGTAGCTACGGATACTCCCGATGTTTCTGGAGTGACTAGTTTTTCATTTGCCTTCGGAGGCTGTAACCTTTTTAATGGTGACATTAGTGGATGGGACGTGAGTAGTGGTACTAATTTTAGAAGCATGTTCATTAATACCACCGCTTTCAATCAAGATATTGGAAATTGGAATGTAGCGAATGGAACTGATTTTTCATACATGTTTCATACTGCCACTGCTTTTAATGGAAACATTAGCAATTGGGATGTAGGCAATGGAACTCATTTTACCGGCATGTTCGCCAATGCAACCTCTTTTAATAGCGATGTTAGTGGATGGGACGTAAGTAGCGGCCAACTTTTTGGGTTCATGTTTAGTGGGGCAACTAGTTTTAATCAGAACATCGGAGGTTGGAATGTAGCAAATGGAACTAATTTTTCTGCGATGTTTCTAAATGCCAGTGCTTTTAATCAAGATATTGGAAATTGGAATGTAGCGAATGGAACTAGTTTTACAGACATGTTTCGTGGTGCCAACGCTTTTAATCAGGATATTGGTGGATGGGATGTGGGTAGTGGTACTCACTTTATAAGCATGTTTGCTGATGCCAGTGCTTTTAATCAAGATATTGGAAATTGGAATGTAGCGAATGGAACTGGTTTTTCAAACATGTTTGATACTGCCACAGCATTTGATCAAGATTTGGGTTCTTGGGATCTAGGTTCCATCATCAGTGGTAGCAATATGTTTGATAATAGCGGGTTTTCAGTAGCCAATTGGGATGCCACTTTGATTGGCTGGAATGCTCAAAATTTTACGACCCAAAATGTTACTGTGGGTGCTTCTGGCTTGCAATACTGCGCTGGAACTGCAGCACGAGCCAACATGCAAGGCACCGTCTTTACCTTTACAGGAGACACCCAGCAAAGTTCAAACTGCAACGCACTAGCAACTTGGACAGGTTCTATCGACAGTGATTGGGATACCGCTGGAAATTGGGATATCAATACTGTACCGGGCGCTTCGAATGATGTCGTGATTCCTTCAGGCTTGACCAATTATCCCACTGCAGGTTCGGCAGTTTCTGTAAATTCTGTTACAATGGCATCGGGCTCTTCACTAATTGCCAATACTACTTTTTCAGGAGATGTTACCTATAACAGAACTGTAGATTTTGTTGCTGGGAATCTCAATGGCTGGTATTTGATGTCGGCTCCGGTTTCTGGGCAAACCTACAATGATGCTTATGTAATAGCGAATGACATTGCTGCAAATGGAACCAACAGAGGCATTGCCAGCTACAATACCGATAATGACGATTGGAGCTATCTTCAAAGTGGAGGCAGTGGCACCTTTAATGTCGGACAAGGTTATTCGATCAAACGAGGAAGCAGTACTGGCGATGTAAGCTTTTCAGGAACTCTCAATACCGACAATGCAGGAGTTTCGGTAGTTCTAGAATCCACAGGGAATCGTTTTAACTTATTAGGAAATCCTTACACATCTTATATTGACAGTAATACCTTTTTAAGTAATGAAGTAGCAATCTCCGATACACAAACACTCTGGGTTTGGAATCAAACCTTAGGAATAAACGGAGCCTATGAAGTAAAACTCGCCAGTGATAATTTTATGATTGCACCCACTCAAGGGTTCTTTGTGCGCTCAAATACTGAGGGCGGTACATTTACCTTTGATGAGTCCAATCAGAGTCATCATCCGACAGATACTTTCCTGAGAAATTCCCAAACAAGCATCAGACTCACCATTGAAAGTAATGGCAACAGCAATTATAGCAGACTTTTATATACCAGCAATGCAACAACCGGGTTTGATATCGGAGCAGAGGGAGAGTTGTTTGAAGGAGCTACCTCTTCTTTTGCCATCTATACACATCTGGTATCGGATAGTCAGGGAAAACACTATCAAGTACAATCACTGCCAAATACTGATTTTGAAAACACCATCATTCCAATAGGAATCAATGCCGATGCTGGAGCAGAGATCACCATTTCAGCAGAATCTTTAAACCTACCTGCTGGAATCAATGTGTATATAGAAGACAAGGATAATGATACTTATTCCTTGTTAGATGACATATCTGTTTTTACAACCACCTTAACTTCTGATCTCAATGGTATCGGACGTTTTTATCTGCATACAAAATCTGAGGTATTGGGTATAAATGACATTGGTCTGAATCGTATCAATATCTATACATCTGACAATAAAAGGTTAAACATTGTGGGAGTTCGTGAAGAACAAGCAAAGGTAGAGGTATACAACATCCTTGGTCAACAGCTCATTAAAACATCATTTACAGGAAATGGTTTCAACACCATATCATTAAAAGGATTAAAAAGAGGACTATACGTTGTGAGACTCATCACAAAACAAGGAGAAAGGAATCAAAAAGTAGTCATCGATTAAACCCCTTTTATACAATGAAGACACACAAAAAAAACACAAACAGAGATAGCATTTCACGCAAAGAAGCAATACAAAAGATTGGAGATTATGGAAAGTATGCGGCACTAACAGCACTAGGAACCTATATGCTATTGAATCCCAAAAAAGCACAGGCAGCTTCACCTACGGATCCTGGAAGTGGGTTCTAGAGAGATAAAACAAATGTTATAACTATTTAAAAAAACAGCAAACTAATATAATTTTTTACCCCTTGAACATGAAAACAAGGAACAAATGAAACAAAGTCTTAATGCCTTTTTATTAACTGTATTGTTAATTACACTCTGTCCTCAAATTCTGCGAGGACAAGCAGAGCTCATTCTAGAATTCAACACCACCAATACAGGAGTTACCAATAGTAATTCCATACGTTTCCCTGCTGTTTTTCCTAGTTTCTACGATATCGATGTGGGCAATAATGGTACGTTTGAGCTATTGGACGTAAGCGGCAGTATAGATATCGATATCA
>CAZTFN010000028.1:0-22613 GCA_964612905.1 uncultured Flavobacterium sp.
TTGAAGGGAAAGTATTAGTAGTGACTAAGTCAAATGATTCCATCACACTTACACGGGGAATGTCTTTCCTACAGAACGACAACGATCGAAAAGAATATACCATTCAAGCAACAGAACCTAGTTGGATCCATCAGGAAAGTTCTTTCAACGAAATGTCCATCGACTTAGTGATTGACGATCTTGAAAGACAATTTGATATCACCATCTCTGGAAAAGAATTTATCAAACCTGCTTTGTTTACAGGAAGATTTTCGCATAAAGATGCTAAATTAGCCGTACAAACGGTTTTCTTGGCAATGGAGATTCCATATACGATGGATGCCGATGGAAACGTTATAATATCAAAGTATTAGATCTCGATTGACCATTTTACAGGAAGGTATCGAGAGCCAACATCCAAGATACCTGAATGAGAAAAATCTTTCTGTGCTTCCTATTGTTGTCTGTATTCTTATTAAATGCACAAGAGCAGCAATTTCGCTTTAACAATACACCTTTATCCCAGATCATTGCGGATTTAGAAGATCGATTTGATATTCGGTTTTCTTATAAAAGTAATTTGATTGAAGGACAAAACTTTTCCTACAATAATACCACTGAGCTGAAGACTTTTTTGAATGCCATTTCTGAAGAAATGAACCTCGAATTCATTTTTATAGGAACCGAAAACGTGGTGATTAAGTCTTCTTTTGATCTTGCCTTTGATGCCAATGCTTTGGAGGAAGTAGTCCTAGTAACAGAGTATTTAACTGCTGGATTTGATCAGAACAAAAAAGATGGCTCTGTGACCATGAACCCAAATCGATTGGGCGTTTTACCAGGACTTACGGACCCAGATGTCTTGCAGGGATTGCAATTATTACCAGGGATTTCAAGTCCAACGGAGTCAGCTTCCAACTTGCATATTCGTGGTGGAACTCCGGATCAGAACTTGATTTTATATGATGGAATCAAAGTTTATCATCAAGGTCATATGTTCGGAATGATTTCACCTTTCAATCCATACATTGTGGAAGATGTGAATGTTTTTCGGAGTGGAACAAAGGCTCAGTTCGGAGATCGAATTGCTGGTGTGATTGATATCAACTCTCTGGACGAAGTTCCTAAAAAGCTCTCAGGAGGAGCAGGTTCAAATTTCTTGCATGCTGATGCTTATATTAAAGCTCCTTTGCTAGAAGATAAAATTGGTTTGGTGTTATCTGCACGAAGATCCATCAATGACCTTATTAATCTGCCTACGTTCAATGCATTCAGTGATAAAGTATTTCAAAATACCATTATTGAGGTGGTGAACAATCAGGTAATAGAGGAGGAGTTAGAAGTGATCGATGATGAATTTACCTTCTTGGATGTCAATGCAAAGCTGATATTTACTCCTGATGAATTCAATAAGATCTCGATTAGTAGTTTGTTAGTGGACAATACCTTGAACTTCGCGAACGTCGACTTTGAGAATGAAGGAACGCGAGACCGTTTGGATTTGACCAATAGTGGAGTGAGTGCCAACTGGGAATACAAACCTAAAGGAAATTGGAACTTAGATGCTACGCTTCGATATTCAAATTACGAGTCGCAATACTCTTTTGAAGAGATCTTAAATTTTGGTGGAGGAGATATCACATCCAATCTGAATACGGTGAAGGATTTGGGGGCTCAGATTCAAGCTGGATATAAGTTTAGCGAGGACATTACTGCATTCTTTGGGTACGAATTCGTCAATTATGATGTAAGTTATTTATTGAGTTTTGGTACGGTAGATGAACCAGAAAACTTGGATTTTCAAGGATATCTATTCGGTCATAATATCTATTCAGAAGGTCAGTTCCAAATTGATGACCTCTTTGTTCGAAGTGGAGCAAGAATTAGTGGTTATCCAGCAGCAGATAGGTTGTTCTTTGAACCGAGATTGTATGCGGATTATACCATTAGTGATGCCTTCAAACTAAAGGCTTCAGCAGAAATAAAGAATCAAGCTATTAGTCAAGTGGTTCTATTTGACTTCAATCAGTTAGGGTTTGGAAATACGCTTTGGGTGTCGTTTGATCAAGAAGAAGGAACACCCATCTTGAATAATAAACAGTTTACTTTCGGTTTCTTTTTGAATGAAAACGGCTGGAAACTAGATGTTGAAGGCTATTATAAAAGAATCACAGGATTAACTTCTTTGACCCGAGGTTTCCAATCGGCAACTGCCGAAGAAGAGTATTACGAAGGAAACAGTACGGTCAGAGGAATTGATGTTTTGATCAAGAAGAAGATCAATACTTTTCGAACTTGGTTGTCGTATTCTTATAGTCAGAATGACTTCGAATTTCCAGATTTACAGAATGGAACTTTCCCAGGTAATTTTGACCAGCGACATGTGTTTTCTTGGTCGGGATCCTACAAATACAAGGCTTATCAATTTTCTTTAGGTTGGCAGTTTGCCACAGGGAGGCCTTTTACCAATGCTTTTTTAAATCAAGACAATGAGATTACCTTCGGACAACAAAATGCAAATCGATTGGGTGATTATCACAAATTGGATTTAAGTGCTTTTTATGATTTTCATTTAGATGCTGAAAACAGTGTCAGAGGACGATTGGGAGTTTCTGTGATCAACATCTACAATCGCGATAATGAAATTGACCGTGCTTTTCGTGAAGATGAAAATGCAGCAGGAAACGCAGAGCTCCAGGAATTATCCAATGTTGGTTTGGGAATTACGCCTAATTTGGTGTTTCGGGTTTATTTCTAGTTAGCTTTATAGTTGCAAAGTTTCAGAGTTTCAAAGTGGCAAAGGTTCAAAGTTTCAGAGCTTCGCCCTTCGCATTCGCTCAGGGTCCAGTGTTTAAGACATGTAATATTTCAAAGGTTAATTTCGGTGCCTGAACTGCCTGTGGTGAGCGTGTCGAACCATCGAAGGCATAGATTGAAGTTAGAAGGTAAATATATTTACAACTTCAATTATCAATTATCAATTATCACGTAACACCCAACATTTGCAATGGACCTTTAAAAATTATCATAATAGTTATAGTCCTTTACAAACTTTCCATTTTCAATGGTTAGAATGCTGCTGATTGGTAGCGATAGATGAAATCCATCTTCAGAGTCCCCTGTAGAAACAAACTCTACGACAATCACATTTTTACCAGATGGATAGATATGCATCACCTCGTCCTTTATATTTGGGAACATCTGGTTGAGTTCTGAATACTTTTTTACAATTTGATCTTGTGTTTGTGTAACGGGTTCGTTGCCAAAAGAAGGGTCTTTGAATAGCGCATTTTTAGCATACATCTTTGACATAGCTTCCCAATCATGATTATTGAAATGCATAAATAGCTGTTCAGCCATTTGTTTGTTCTTTTCCTGTATTTTATCTAAAGAATTTGTGCAGGAGAACATGGTAATTGCTAGGATAAATACTCCAATTTTAATGAGCGTTTTCATAAGTTTTGTTTTTTATGTTGTGCATAAAAGACGATTGATGAAAGTTCAATTGGACAATTCCGACGATTTTTTTACAAATACAGATTCCATATATTTGAACCAATGAACCAAGTCAAGATTATTGAATGCCCTCGCGATGCCATGCAAGGGATCAAAAGCCATTTTATTCCTACTGAAGCCAAAGCACAATACATCAATTCATTATTGCGTGTAGGCTTTGATACGGTTGACTTTGGAAGCTTTGTGTCACCAAAAGCCATTTCGCAAATGAGAGATACTGCTGACGTTTTGGCGAAGCTCGACTTGTCTAAAACAGATAGTAAATTATTGGCCATTATTGCCAATGTTCGTGGGGCAAATGACGCGGCTCAGTTTGAGGAAATCCGTTACCTCGGTTATCCATTTTCGATATCGGAAAATTTTCAAATGCGGAATACCCACAAAACCATTGCGCAATCCATAGAAACCTTGCAAGAGATTTTGTCCATTGCGCAAAGAACCAACAAAGAAGTAGTGGCTTATTTGTCTATGGGATTCGGAAATCCTTATGGTGATCCTTGGAACGTAGATATCGTAGGGGAGTGGACGGAAAAATTGTCTGAAATGGGGGTGAAAATTTTGTCGCTTTCCGATACCATTGGTAGTTCAACTCCCGATGCGATTGACTATTTATTTTCCAATCTCATTTCAAAGTATCCAGATATCGAATTTGGTGCACATTTACACACCACACCCGATTCATGGCATGAAAAAGTAGATGCAGCTTACAAAGCAGGTTGCCGACGTTTTGATGGAGCTATCAAAGGCTATGGTGGCTGCCCAATGGCCAAAGATGAGCTTACAGGAAACATGCCTACCGAAAAGCTAGTATCGTACTTCACAGCGCAAAAAGCCGAGACGGGAATCCGCCCAATGAGTTTTGAATCTGCTTACAATCAAGCTTTGCAAGTATTTAATTAGAAACCTACTGTCTTGTGTAGATAATCACAGCATCACCTGAATAATCGGTCACCGTTCCGTTTTCATTTAAGATATCATCTCCAGAAAGTGACAGACCGATTAATTTGGATCTGGGAACTCTGAACTCAATCTTGGTTCCGTCGTTGGACAATTCCCCCGTGAGTTCAATCTCATCACCGTACATTAAAAACACTTCTGAGTCTACTTGTCGGTAGGAAGGGTTCAATCCATCTCCAATTCCACAACTGATAGATTGTGATAAGTTTCCGTTTCCATCATCATTCACGTGCAATCCAAATCCATTAAAAGTAGGGTTTGAAACAGTCTCACCAGTTTCAAAACTTAAGATTGCTGAACTACAATCAAACTCCGTTAAGATATCATTGGTATAAACACCGTCATTGTTCGGGTCAACAGGGATTTCCAGAATGTAATTGGTTCTCACAAAAGTTGATCCATCAACAAGCAAGGTGTTGATGTTATTGTCTGAACATTGAGTGAATAAGAAAAGGATGGAGGAGAGGTATAGCAACTTCTTCATGATATTTAGATTTTTTAGTTCTTGTAAAGATACTAATTCCTATAAATTTTTTTTCATTGGGGTCAATTAGGAGTATATACGCATTGAATACTAAACTTTTGCACGTAGATTTGTGAGAAACCAAAGACTCATGAAACCATTCAAACTACTTTTCGCTTTTTTCTTTGTTGTACTCATTGCTTCTTGCTCTAAAGACGATGGAAAGATTTCTTTTACCGTACTACAGATCAATGATGTGTATGAAATAGCGCCCATTCAAAATGGACAATACGGGGGAATGGCAAGAGTTGAAACTGTGCATCAAGAACTCTTAGCAAAAGATGAGAATACCATGCTGGTAATTGCTGGTGATTTCTTGAACCCTTCATTGATTGGAACCATGAAATATGAAGGGAAGAAGGTCAGTGGTCGACAAATGGTGGATGTTATGAATGCAATGAATCTTGATTTGGCTGCTTTTGGGAATCACGAGTTTGATGTGAAAGAGCATGAACTAGAAAAACGTTTGAATGAAAGTACCTTTCCTTGGATTTCGGCGAACGTCTTTCATGTCAAAGAAAATGATACGCTTTCTTTTACGCAATCCTCGAATGGGGTAGAGCAGAGGGTAGTAGGTTCTTATATTCGAGAAATCTCGGACAAAGACGGAACGATAATTAAAGTGGGATTCATCAGTACCTGCATTAACTCCAATCCTAAAGATTTTGTCTACTATTCTGATGCTAAGAAGGCTATTGTTGATGAATACAACAAAATCAAAGACGAGGTTGATGTAATATTAGGACTTACGCATGTGACCATTGCTGAAGACAGAGAAATCGCAGCTTTACTTCCTGATCTTCCCTTGATCATGGGTGGACATGAACATACAAAGAAGGACGAAATGGTCGGAAACGTTTCTATTAAGAAGGCAGACGCCAACGCGAAATCCGCCTATATCCATACGATCAATTTTGATAAGAAGACGAAAGAAACCTCTGTAGAGTCACTGTTGAAATATATCGATACAACTGTGGCCTTCAACCCAAATGTTGAGGCAGTCGTCAATAAATGGAAAGACATCATGGATAAAGAAATCTCCAAAGTGGTAGACGATCCGTATTGTGTCATTTACAATTCAGAAGTGCCTTTAATCGGAAAAGACACTCCGATTCGTTCCGTACAGACAAATTTGGGTGGAATTGTGGCAACTTCAATGTCGTACTCCTATAACAACAAAGTAGATTGTGCGTTGATCAATGGGGGAGCGATTCGAATTGATGACGATCTAATTGGAGATATCAATAGTGTGGATATTTTCAGAGTATTACCCTACGGAGGAAAAACGATGAAGGTGACAATGACAGGAAAACTGTTAAAAGAAGTATTAGAGTTTGGCGAAAATGCTGCAGGCTCAGGTGCGTATTTACAACGTCACGATGCCGAGAAAGATGGAGAAGTATGGAAAGTACAAGGAAAATCCATTCTCGATACGAAAAACTACCTAGTAGCAATCAGTGATTACCTACTACTTGGATTAGACATTCCTTTTTTAACAGCAGAAGCAAAAGGTGTACTCAATGTCTACGTTCCTAAAGAAGATGAAATGCCTTTCGACGTTCGTAAAGGAACCATCGATTATCTAAAAAAACAAAGCGAGAAACTCAATCAAGAGCTTCCCGCTTGTAACTAAATTCTACTCAGCTAAATTAAAAACGATATTGCAATCCTGCATAGGCTCCGAAAGGATGTCCAGGACGTAATCCTGCTGGAACTCGAGCCGCTGCATAAGTTTCATCCAATAAATTGATAATGTTTCCTGTGATACTTAGTTCTGGTAAAATGTGATATTTTCCAGAGAAATCAATGATGAAGTTAGAATCTACCAATTCATTGGCTGGAATCTCACCAGTTCCTGCTTGCGTTCTAAACTGTCCGCTAAATCTTCCATTTAAGTTCAACTCGAACTTCTCATGTTCTAACGACAATCCAATATTGAATTGATGTTTAGAAATGTAAGGCAATTCATCGCCAGCCATTACTTCTCCCCAAAGATCGTCGTCGCTACCAAAGCTGTTTTGGAATTCGGTATTGGTAAACGTGTAAGCAAAGGTGAATGGCAATCTAAATTTGCTATTTTCATTGGTGAAATCATAGTTGACCAACAATTCAAATCCGTTAATCGTTACTTCTCCTGCGTTAAACTGATCCAAGCTTCCTGTACCACCGGTTGCTGCTAAATCGCTGCCTAACAAGTTGCTATAGTCATTATAGAAACCAATCAACTCTCCGCGTAAACTACCAATACTGAAGCGTGTTCCCAATTCGTAGTTTATGCTTTCTTCAGGTTTTTGATCGGGCTGATTTCCTGGAGGAGAGAATCCCTTGTGCACACCACCGAAGATGGATACATTATTGTTCACCTTGTAATTTGCACCAACTCCTGGAATGAAAACGTCTACTTGGTTTTCTCTCGTAGAAAGGTTCACGCCTGTTCTTGATGGATCGCTTCCTCCAAAGTTCTCTCTACGAAGATCAATGTTCTCATATCGAATCCCTGGTGTAAACGTCCAGTTGTTTATTTTTAATCGGTACGTTGCAAATCCCGCGAATGCTCTTGCACTGCTAATTCTGTTGGCATTCGATCCAAGAACTCCTGCATTTTGCAAAGACAATTCACCATTGTTAAGGGCATAATCATCGATCCATTGAAAACGGTCTTCTTCGTCATAATGATAACGCAGTCCTACCTCAATATCATGAAATACATCACCTTCATACCAGTGATAATCTAGTTTTGTTTGCACACCTCTTGCTTTGTAAACACGGTTGTTCGCTCTTAGGTTCACTGTGTCATCGCCATCAGATTCGATATCTCCGCGTACAAAAGAAATATAATCAGCATAGGTGGTTTGATCGCCAAAAACAGTTCCAATAGATTCTCTTGTTCCATTGAATGTAATGAAATCGGCCTTATACCAGTTTCTTCTGAAGTAGTTATTGTAAAGGTTGGTCGTAATTCTAAAGTTCTTTGAGAAATCAATTGTATGTGTTAAAACTACTTGTCTATGAATGGCTTTCATTAAGTCGTTGGCAGATCCAGCATATCGACTAAATGGATTTGAAGCAAAATCAGCATCTGACAGTCCTAAATAGGTTTCATTAGATTCCTCATCAGAATACTGAAGCTTTAACTCTAAGGTTTGCTTCGCTTTCAAATGAGGGAAAATATCCACTCGAAACTTTCCAACGAAGTCGTTTTTATCGAAGCCTGTATCTTTTCCATTGAACAAATCTTTGAATCCATCTGAACCGTAATTTAAAAACTCGATGGAGTAACCAAAGTTCCCCTGATTGTCACCGAGTAAGGCATGCAATTGAGAAGAATTAAAACTTCCATAGCTCGCTCTTACATTTCCGGCAAAGCTTTCAGGAATTTGATTTGAGATCATATTAATGGCTCCACCTGTGGTAAATGGACCAAACTGAACCTGACTGCTTCCTTTCAAGACTTCAACAGCTTGCATTCTAGCTATGGTAGGGAAGTAGTAAGCAGAAGAGGCACTGTAGGGTGCTGGAGCGATCAAAATACCATCTTCCATCACGGTAATTTTTGCACTTCTTTCTGGAGATGTACCACGTAAACTAATATTGGGTCTTAATCCAAATCCATCTTCTTCATATACATTGACTCCAGGAACTGTTCTCAAGGCCCTATTGACATCTGTAAAGCTGAACTTTTTCAATTCTTTAGGGGAAATATAATAGGCTGAACCTGTTCTGTTTTGCGCTACGTACTTATTTCCAAAGATCACATTGGTTTTCAATATGATTTCGTCCAACTTTTGTAGTGAATTTAGAGAAGTATCTTTTTTTTGTTCAGTTTGAGCTGAGATAGTCAGCGTAAATAGGATTGCTAGGAGTGCAGAAACCTTCTTCATTTTATTTAGATTAATTTTAAATAATTGTTTAAATCGAGGACAAAAGTAGTGCACAACTATGAATCTTCAAAGCTTATTTAGAATAAATAAAAATAATATTTCGTGAAGTTTTGATTTCCAAAATGTTATGTAGAAAGATTTTAAATAAGATGCTTATGAAAAACACTTTGATTGTATGCTGGTTATGTTGTATTTTTAGCGTACCTAAAAATTGAAGATGATGTTTGAACCGATTGACATTCAGAATAGACTGATCAAAGAACGAAAGAAAGTTGTCAATTCAGAAGATATAATAGGGTGGGCCTATTCTGTGCTAAATGACCATAGCGAAGAGACCACAATCTTACAAAGACTTTCCAAATCACCTATCGACAGAGAGATCAATAATTTTGATATTGATAAAGTAGATACAGATGCTATTTTTCATATCTCTCAGATTCGAAAGATTTGTATCGATTACAGACTCCGTTTCTTAGATACGAAGTATTTCAAAGGTTCCTATCCTCAAGAAGTAGTAGAGAAGATTCAGAATCTGGAGAGAACTCACGATACAGTTTTAGACGGATTTAAAATCATTGCTCCTTCCAAACTCTTTACCTTGGACAAAGCAGATGATCCTTTATTGTTCGCTCCAATGGGGAACGGTTATTATTACTTAATTCACAAATGGGGAACCGATTTGCATCCATTGCGCAGAATCAAATACTGGAGTATCAAGAACGTTGAAAACTTAGGTGTTTCTTTATTCATCGTAAGTTTTATTTTAACTATGCTTACCAAAGGCATTATCTACGATGAAAGTGCCACCATGGGTCACTTGTTCATGCTGTGGTTGTTCTTTGTAAAAGGAGTGTTAGGAATGATCTTTATGTATGGAGCAGCATCAGGAAAGAACTTTAGCGAATACGCTTGGCGAAGTCGATATGATAAAATCAGTTAGTAGTCTCAGTTGACGGTGATCAATTATCAGTGAACAGTTATCACAACAAAATATTATAGAGCCTTATTCAATTTTGAATGAGGCTTTTTTTATGAAGAAAGTATTTGAGCACTTCGTTTATGCAAAGGTTTTACTCACTTCCGACTGTTTGTTTTTCCAAATAGAGAAAATAAACACTCATCATAGTGCTCGCTATGAAATAAGAAGCCACAATGATGCTTCAAAACGATACATACCCATTCAACCCAAACCAATCCCAGGTTGTAATAATCACAAACAACCCTAAAGAGGTTCTGAGTACCTCAAACATCATTGCATATTTGTGACCGTCCATTAAAGAGGTATAAGAGAAGATTCCCAAGAAGATAATGGCTCCACAAAGCAGTAAGTTATTCAGACCAATTTCGCTGTAGTTGAAGAACATAAATAAGATTAGTGATAGATGTATTGCGAAATGGAAAATGGAAACAGCACCTAGGAACTTTGAATCTCTAGCAGCATATTTTTCATAGGAATAGGGATCTTCAATAATTTGAATCGGATATTTTTCTTTGACATCTTCAGGCCGCCATCCTGTAGGCATGAACCAAATTCGGAGTTTATCCAACCAATTGTTGGTTCTCCAAGCATCTTTCATCAATCGCCATAAATGCTGAAAATTGATTAAGATAGGATTCCATGTCTTTGCAGGTTTTAGCACTCCATAAACAGGAGGAACTTCATCCAATTCTTCTTGAAAGGTTCCAAAGGCTCTGTCCCAAACGCAAAAGATGGCTGCTAAGTTCTTATCGATGTATATGTCATTGATCGCATGATGCACTCGGTGCTGCGAGGGTGTTACAATGATGTATTCCAACCAACCCAATTTTCCAATATGTCGAGTGTGATACCAAAACTGAGCAAACAAATGAATGGGCAATAACAATCCGATGACTTCTTTAGGAATCCCAATCAATGCAGCGGGAATCAATAGCAAACCAAAATATCCTAAGAAATTAGAAATGGACTGACGCAGCGCACAAGCTAGATTAAATTCTTCACTACTATGATGAATCACATGCTGATTCCAAAAAAAGTTGATATGATGTGACAAACGATGGTTCCAATAGCTCGCAAAGTCAATCGCAATAAAAGCTAAAATGTAAACAAATGTTGTGTTTCCTATTGAAAACAGAGCTAAGTTATCTAATAAGAATGGATAGGAAACAATCATTATTACCAATCCCAAAGAGTCTTTGATAATGTTGGTGAGTCCAGAACTAAGGCTAGAAATGGTGTCTAAAACCAGATAAGTTTGCTTTTTTGCAAAATGTCCATAGGCAACTTCAAACAGCACCAAAAAGGTAAAAAAAGGGATCGCATACAGCAGTGCATTTGCGTAAGTTTCCATCCTTAAAATTTTTCCTGAAAATACAAATAATAAATCGTAAATTTGGCTGCAATTAATTTTTAAGTTGATTGCATTATGATCGCTCACGATTCCAAGTTTGTAGGAGAAGGTTTAACATACGATGACGTACTACTCGTTCCAGCTTACTCCGAAGTTCTTCCAAGAGAAGTAAGTATTCAAACAAAATTTACCCGAAACATTACCATTAACGTTCCCGTAGTTTCTGCAGCCATGGATACGGTTACTGAATCTGCGATGGCAATTGCCATGGCGCGAGAAGGTGGTATTGGTGTTTTGCATAAAAATATGACCATTGAGCAACAAGCTCAAGAGGTAAGAAAGGTAAAACGTGCGGAAAGTGGAATGATCATCGATCCGATTACCTTACCACAAACAGCCATTGTACAAGATGCAAAGAACGCTATGCGTGAACACAAGATTGGAGGAATTCCAATTGTAGATACTGAAGGAAAGTTGGTTGGTATTGTCACCAATCGTGATTTGCGTTTTGAAAAGAACAATGACCGATCTATTTTGGAAGTAATGACTTCTAAAAATCTTGTGACCGTTGCAGAAGGAACTTCATTGACAGATGCAGAGGTAATCTTGCAAGAAAACAAAATTGAAAAATTACCTGTGGTGAATTCTGATAACAAACTCATCGGATTGATCACTTTTAGAGATATTACCAAACTCACGCAAAAACCAACGGCGAATAAAGATAAATATGGACGTTTACGTGTTGCTGCTGCTTTAGGTGTTACGCATGATGCCGTAGATAGAGCAGGAGCCTTAGTATCTGCCGGAGTAGATGCTGTGATTATTGATACAGCTCACGGACATACTAAAGGTGTGGTAACCGTTTTAAAGCAAGTAAAGAAAGCATTCCCTGAATTGGAAGTAGTGGTTGGAAACATCGCAACGCCAGAAGCGGCTAAATACCTTGTAGAGGCTGGAGCCGATGCTGTAAAAGTAGGAATTGGACCAGGGTCTATTTGTACCACTCGTGTGGTTGCAGGAGTAGGTTTTCCTCAATTTTCTGCGGTACTAGAAGTTGCAGCTGCAATTAAAGGTTCAGGTGTTCCAGTCATTGCTGATGGAGGAATCAGATATACAGGTGATATTCCGAAAGCTATTGCTGCAGGAGCTGACAGTGTAATGTTAGGTTCTTTGTTAGCAGGAACCAAAGAGTCTCCAGGAGAAACCATTATTTACGAAGGACGTAAGTTTAAATCATATCGTGGAATGGGGTCTGTAGAAGCTATGAAGAAAGGTTCTAAAGATCGTTATTTCCAAGATGTAGAGGACGATATCAAAAAGCTAGTACCAGAAGGAATTGTAGGTCGAGTGCCTTACAAAGGCGAACTCTTTGAGAGTATTCATCAGTTTATCGGAGGTTTGCGTGCCGGAATGGGATACTGTGGAGCAAAAGACATTGCAACACTTCAAGAATCTGGACGTTTTGTAAAGATTACGTCAAGTGGAATTCACGAAAGTCACCCGCACGATGTAACCATTACAAAAGAAGCTCCAAACTACAGTAGGAGATAAGAGACCACATACAACCTCTTTTACCACGAATTCACGAATTGGCAACCTCTTTCCCGCCTGACGTGATTCTATGATCACTAAAACCTGCCTTCGCAGGGTGATTTGTGTGCATTAGTGGTATTCGTGGTCCTATTTGTTTCAGTGGAAATAGAAGTCTTAGTTCATCATTGTATAATAGTAGTAATCTTTGATAACAATATCAAGGAATTCTATCGGTTGAAGGGTTGAACTGATATTGGTCATCGTTTTAACTTTCTCACTCAGCTTTATAATGACTTGATGCTTGCGTTTATTTCTCGCATCACGATAGACATTCCTGATTGTTTGCATTTCTGCATCTGTCAATACAGTGACTTGAGGAAACATCGGTTTGTGATCATCTTTGATGCTGCTAATCACCGTATCTTCAATACGGACCCTTTTCTTTTCACTGATCACTGTAGTACCCGCAGCAATATCACCCAATCGCTGACCTTTTCCATTAAATAAAATGGTAATCACAGCAATAGAACCGCTGAAGAGTGTAATATCAACCAATCGCAAAAACCATCGGATCACATAGCTTCCAAAAGTAGGTTTGCTACCATCCAATTTTACTACCCGAATTTTGTTCACCATTTTCCCTGGTGTTTGACCATTCAATAAAATCTCAAAACCCAATGAGTAAAACATTGCAGGCAGCAAGAGAATAATCAAAATCCCCAAATTATCCATATTGATCTCATATTCCATCGCTATAAAAAGAATATAGGCAAGGACATTGTAAAAGGTGATAATTAAACTATCAATTAAATAGGAACCTATTCTGGTTGTTACATGAGCCGCATTCTGTTGAATGGTTATATTTTGGGCAGTTTCTATTTGAAAATTGTCCATTTTTAATTTAAATTTGTTGACATAGCATAGAACAAAGAATTGCGAAGTTAAAAAGAATCTACCACATTTTTAGTAGTTCTAGCTGAAAGACGGGAAAAGAGTTGAAGACACTTTATGAGGGAAGCTTTATTTGTAAAAAAGAATAATGAGAAGTGGAAGCTTTTCGAAAGTGTTCTTGACAAACAGCAGGAAATTTCTCCTGACAAACTATCGGACTTATACATTGAGATCACGGACGATTTGAGCTATGCTCAAACCTTTTATCCCAATAGCAATACGGTATTTTATCTGAATACGTTAGCGACCTCTGCCCACTTAAAAATTTACAAGAGTAAAAAAGAGAGTGGTTATAGAATCTTAAGCTTTTTTACCAGAGAGTTTCCATTGATGTTTTATCAATATCAAAAACAACTGCTTATTTCTTTTGTTGTATTTCTTTTCTTTACCATTGTTGGAGTTTATTCCGCCTCAGAAAACATCGATTTTGTTCGCGTGATTTTAGGCGATCAATATGTAAACATGACCTTGAGTAATATTGAGAAAGGCGACCCCATGGCTGTATACAAGCAAGCCAATGAAATAGGGATGAGTTCCTATATCACCTTTAACAATATTAGAGTTGCAGGATTCGCTTTTTTATTGGGAATGTTATTCTCTGTGGGAACTTTGTGGGTGATGATGCAGAACGGAATCATGTTGGGATCATTTACCTATTTTTTCTATGCACACGATTTGATGTGGGAATCATCCCGAACCATATGGATTCATGGAACCATTGAAATCTCTGTGATCATTATTGCTTCATGCGCAGGAATGGTTGCTGGAAATGGCCTGATGTTTCCTAAAACCTATTCAAGATTGGAATCATTCAAAAGGAGTTTTATCAACGGATTGAAAATTATGCTGAGTACAGTACCATTTTTTATCGTTGCTGGATTTTTAGAAGGGTTTGTCACCAGACATACAGAAATGCCTGATTGGTTGGCAATTTTAATCATCCTTAGTTCCTTAGCATTGATCCTATTTTACTATGTATATTATCCAAGAAAACTATATAAAACTAACCTGACCTATGAACGATCCTAATTTCGTACAGTTTAAGAAAGAGAGAGATCTGGGAGCCATTATCACAGATACATTTAAGTTCTTTCGATTGGAATGGAAGCCTTTCTTTATTACCATTATGAAAGCTGCAATCATTCCTATTCTGATTGCCATTATTGCCATCATTTTTTATACCTCATCCTTCTCCAGTTTCTTCGAAGGTTTTGCCTATGCTTCTTATGATGCTTATGGGCCTGAACCTGAAATTCAAGATTTTGGAATGTTCTTTATTTCTTTTATTGCATTCTTAATTGCTTATTTGGTGGCCTATGCGATCGTAACCGTATCAGGACTCTCTTACATTAGATCTTATATTGAGAATAAAGGAGTAGTCAATTTTGAGGACGTAAGTATGTCAACAAAAGATAATTTTTGGTCCTATGTTGGATTGTTCTTTTTGAATGGTTTGATTGTAGGAATTGGACTAATTCTATGTATCATCCCAGGAATCTACTTATCTGTACCAATTGCACTAACAACATGCTTGTTGATTTTCGAAAAGAGAAGTGTGGGTGACTCTATCAGCTATTCTTTCGATTTTATCAAAGGGCACTGGTGGGAAACTTTTGGAATCATATTGGTGATCCAATTAATCATTGGAGTACTAGGAGCTTTGACAGATGTACCTGCGACCATTTACCAATTGGTGAAAATGGGAATTGACGTGGGTAATGAAGATCCAACGGCGGTGTTTGAGATTTTTTCTGATCCTATTTACTTGATTTTATTGGCTATTTCTTACTTCTTTAGATTTTTGATGTACATCGTTAGTGTTGTGGCTACTGTATTCATTTATTACGATATCAACGAACAAAAGAATGCTTCCGGTTCTATGGATATGATCGATAGCTTAGGAAATTAAATTTGAAGCGTTTCCTCATAGTCATATATGTGTGCTTGCACAGTTTCTCGCTATTTGCTCATGACGAGTTCATAGCTGCTGCGCCTGTTCAAGATTCACTGCAAGTTCAGATTGATTCTTCTTTTGTTGATCAAAAATCCTTTGATGAAGCAAACCTAGAAGAATACAGACAGTCTGACGATTTTGATTATGAATCGATAGAGCAAGAGCCCACTTGGCTTGAACTATTTTGGAATTGGTTGAAAGATATTATTAAAGATATTTTAAGTTTTTTATTTGATGATATCGCCCCAGCTTTAAGCTTTTTATCTTTTGTACTTAGACTATTGCCTTGGATTATACTAATCATTATTCTGGTTTTGATCATTCAAAATTGGGTAGGTATAAGATCACGTTCTTCTGGGAAAGAATCTGATCCTTCATCAATTAACTATAGTGATGACGAGGAATTAATCAAAAGAACCAATCTGAGAGCATTACTGAAGAAAGCTTTGGAAGACAATGATTTTAGACTGGCAGTTCGATTTTCTTATTTGATCATTTTAAAACGATTGTCTGATAAAAAAATGATCGAGTGGCAGCAAGAAAAAACTAACGAAGATTACATACGAGAACTTAAAGACAAAAAGATACAAACAGACTTTGAAGAAAGTACCTATTGGTATGACTTTGTTTGGTACGGAAATTTTGACATCAATCAAACTGAATTTGACAAAGCAAATACATTGTTCAACAAATTAATAGACGGGAAACTTGAGTAAACGACTGAAAATATATTATTTCATCACCTTCCTTGTTTTGACATGGATCATTGTAGTGAGCGTTACTCAAAAAAAACCTATTAACTGGATGCCATCGTTCGTTGCAGAACATAAACTTCCTTATGGAACGTATGTGTTGCGCGAAGAGATGCCCAAACTGTTCCCAGATACAGAAGTAAAAGACGTTCAGCTTTCACCCTACATGAAACTGAAAGACCCAAATGTATCGGGCACGTATTTCTTTGTGAATGATGTCATTAACTTTGGAGAAGAAGAGTTTAATCTCTTGATGGAGTTTGTAGAGAGAGGGAATGATGTGTTCATTTCAACACAAGGAGCAGATGTGGATACTTTAAATTTGGAAACAGAAGCCGTGACTACGCGTGGATTCTTTCGTTCTCTCGAATTGCAAATCTCGAATCCCAACTTAGATACTATTCCACAAGAGTTCAATGATAATTTTTCAAAACTTGGTTTTTCAGAGATTGATACGCTGAATACAGAAGTTTTGGGAACCATTCGATTGCTAACATCAGATAACAGCATCGATAGAGAAGAGGTAAATTTCATTCGCAGAAAACATGGAAAAGGTAATTTCTACTTCCATCTTTTTCCGTTTGCATTTACAAATTTCAATATGCTAAAGGATGAACGACATAAATATGTAGCCTCTGCTTTGTCTTATATTGATGAAGACAAACCGATTCTTTGGGATACATACTACAAAACAGGGAAATCAAGAATCACATCTCCTATGTATTATGTGCTAAGCTCTCCAAGCTTGAAATGGGCCTATTATATTGCATTGATAGGTATTGCGCTCTTCGTAATTTTTCAAGGGAAGCGAACACAACGATACATACCGATTATTACGCCACTTCGAAATCAAACACTGGCATTTTCAAGAACCTTGGCGGGAATGTATTTCGAAAAGAAGGACCATAAGGGAATCAGCAATCAAGTGATTACCTATTTTATGGATTACATAAGAACCCAATTGAACATCTCTACTGTGAAGATTGACGACTCTTTTTATCATGACCTTGCTGCTCGCAGTGGAAACTCTATAGAATCCGTCCGAGCATTGTTTAAGTTCATCCAAGCAATAGAGGCGAAAAACATTGTCACCAAGGGAGAATTGGAAACACTGAATAGAATAATAGATGAGTTCAAAGCTCAACGTTAACAATATAATTTTTATCCAATGGAAAATTTAGAAAACGAAAACCAATCCGCAGAACAACCTTTTGAAAGTAGAATTGACCTTTCAGGATTGAGAACGGCCGTTCAAAAGATCAAAGAGGAGCTAGGCAAGGTGGTAATTGGTCAAGAAGATTTTATAGAGCTTCTCATTGTTTCACTTTTGTCAAGAGGACATGTCTTAATTGAAGGGGTTCCTGGTGTGGCAAAAACAGTGACAGCAAAATTGATTTCCAAGACCATCCAAACCGAATTCAATAGGATTCAGTTCACGCCAGATTTAATGCCTTCCGATGTGCTAGGAACCTCTGTGTTAAACATGAAAACTTCAGAATTTGAATTCAAATCTGGACCTATCTTTTCAAACTTGGTCTTGATTGATGAGATCAACAGAGCACCAGCAAAGACTCAGGCAGCTTTGTTTGAGGTGATGGAAGAACGACAGATCACCATTGATGGTCACCAATACAAAATGAAACCTCCATTCATGGTTTTGGCAACACAGAACCCAATTGAGCAGGAGGGAACCTATGCTTTACCAGAAGCCCAATTGGACCGTTTCTTCTTCAAGATCAATGTTGGATATCCAAATTTGGAAGAAGAAATCAAAATCATTCAAACCTTTGATGAACGCAAAGGAAAGCAACCAGATCAAGTCATTGAATCTGTAATCTCTGAAAAAGAGTTGTTAGAGTACGAGGCGAAAATATTCGACGTACTGGTAGAAGAGAAGCTTGTGAAATACATTGCAGAGATTGTTACAAGTACAAGAAATCATCCACATTTGTATTTAGGAGCTTCACCAAGAGCTAGTTTGGCAATTCTGGTGGCGTCTAAGGCATTTGCAGCGATCTCTGGAAGAGACTTTGTGATTCCAGAAGATGTGAAGAAAAGTGTATTCCCTGTGTTAAGACATCGTATCATTCTCACTCCAGAAAGAGAAATGGAAGGAATGAGCAGCGATAAAGTTATAGAAATGATCATCCAATCCGTGGAAGTCCCAAGATAATATGCTTCAATTCCTGAAATCATTGTATGTTCATGAGCGATTCTATTATTATATAGCCATCGTTTCATTGTGCTTTCTTATCTCTCATTGGGTAGATATATTCTTCACCATTGCACTCATTGGAGCATTGATTTTAGGTGTGTTGTTTGTGGTTGACATTACCTTGTTATTCCAATCGAAAGATGGAATCAAAGGAACGAGAATGTTAAGAGATCAACTCTCTAATTCTGATCCGAATCCTGTGGAAATCGAGTTAGAAACCAATTATACCTTTCCGGTTGTCTTGAAGATTGTTGACGAGCTTCCAAAACAGTTTCAAGTACGTGACTTCTTGATGGAGACTGCTTTAAAACCAAATGAAATCACCAAGTTAAAATATGATGTAACCCCAAAAGAAAGAGGTGTGTATCAATTTGGGGCGCTCAATGTATTTGCATCAACTACATTAAGAATTGTTTCAAGACGATACAGATTTGACCAAGCGAGAGAAACTGCCGTATATCCTTCTTACATTCAAATGCGGAAGTTTGAATTCTTGGCGATCAATAACAGATTGACAGAATTCGGATTGAAAAAGATTCGTAGAATCGGTCATACCATGGAGTTTGAGCAAATCAAAAATTATGTGAATGGCGATGACATCCGTACCATCAACTGGAAAGCAACAGCCAAGAAAGGAGCATTGATGGTGAATCAGTATCAAGATGAGAAATCACAGCCGATTTACTCCCTGATTGATGTTGGAAGGGTTATGAAGATGCCCTTCAATGGATTGAAACTATTGGACTACGCCATCAATTCAACCTTGGCATTTTCAAATATTGCCTTGCTGAAGAATGACAAAGCTGGAATGCTCACCTTTTCTAAGAAGGTAGAAAACTTGGTGCCAGCAAGTAGTAAAAAATCGAATCTCTCTGTAATCAATGAGGTATTGTACAAGATTGATACGGATTACTTAGATTCCGATTTTGGTTATTTGTATGGAATGATCAAAAGAAAGATCAATCAACGTAGCTTACTAATCTTGTATACGAATTTTGAGCATATCTCTGCGTTAAAGCGACAATTACCGTACCTCAAGGGAATTTCAAAAAGTCACCTACTATTGGTAGTATTCTTCGAGAATACAGAGTTGGATGAAGTGATTAATGAGAACGTAGAAGACCTTCAGAGCATCTACGAGAAGACAATTGCGATGAAATTTGCGTACGAGAAGCGATTGATTGTAAAAGATCTAGAAAAGAATGGGATTTATTCCATTTTGACCAAGCCGCAGAACCTATCTGTAAACGTAATCAACAAGTATTTAGAGTTTAAATCCAAAGGATTGATCTAAACAAAAAAAAGAGAGGAACATGCCTCTCTTTCTATCTTTATGCTTTTGTCAAGCTTATTTCTTTGGTGCTGGTTTTGCTGGTAGTTTTACACCCAATTTATCCATCACTTTTTGAGTGATATCAAACTTCTCATCTACATAAGCAAACTCATTTCCTGAAGTTGTTAAGATTTGAGTATATCCTTCCGCTTTTGCAATTGAAGTAATCGCGTCACTAATTTTCTTATAAAGTGGACGTAATAACTCATTTCTTTTCAATTGGATCAATTGGTTTCCATTTTGTTGTGATTTCTGAAGACCTTGCTCTAAGGCAGTAATTTCATCTAACTTCACCTTTTTAAAGTTGTCAGATACATTCCCTAACTTTTGAAAAGCAGCTACTTTGTCTTCGTATTCTTTTACTTTGTCTTGGTAAGAAGAATCCAATTTTGCAGCATATTTACCTAAATCTGCCACTACATTCTTCATTTCAGGCATGATTCCTACGATCAATTCTGAGTTTACAGATCCTACTTTAGTTTGTCCAGTAGCCAAAATACTCGTAAAGAAAAGTGCTACTGCTAATATTCTTAGTTTCATGTTCTTGATTATTTGCCGCAAAGATAAAAAAGCCGCGGACTTAGGAAAATTTAATTATGATAAAAAGAGTTAAAGTTTTGCTGTGATGCTTTTAATGATTTCATCTCTATCACTCTGAAAATCAAACCATAAAATCTCTTCATCCTTTCGAAACCATGTCAATTGACGCTTGGCAAATCTTCGTGTATTTTTTTTGATTTCTTCAATAGCAAAGTCTTGGGTGATTTCTCCGTCAAAAGAAGAAAAGAGTTCTCTATAACCCACAGTTTGAAGTGCGTTTAACTCCTTGTGCGGATACAAAGCTTTTGCTTCATCAAGCAAGCCTTGTTGAATCATTAAATCTACGCGCAAATTGATGCGCTCATAAATCTTTTCTCGATCACCATTCAATCCTACTTTAATAGATTTGAAGTTTCGCTTCTTTTTAGAATTGGTTTTAAAACTGGAGTAGGGCTGACCTGTTCCAATACAAACCTCTAAAGCTCTTGAAACACGCTGTGGGTTGTCCAAAGCAATGTCATTGTAGGTTTCAGGATCCAATTCTTTCAATTGATTTTGAAGACTTTCTAGTCCCTCATTGAGCAATCGTTCATTGAGTTCCTCTCGTACTTTCGGATCAATCTTTGGAAAATGATCAAAACCTTTCAATACAGCATCAACATACAAACCACTTCCACCAACCATTATGACCACATCGTATGTTTGAAAGAGCTTTTCTAGGATTTGTAAAGCATCTTGTTCAAAATCACCTACATTATAATCTTCAAAAATGCTTCGATTCTGAATGAAATGATGTGGAGCTGCCGCTAACTCTTCGGGCTCTGGAACCGCAGTTCCAATGCGCATTTCCTTGTAGAACTGTCTGGAATCACAAGAGATGATCTCCGTTTGAAAATGTTGGGCAAGGGCAATGCTCAAGGATGTCTTTCCAATCGCAGTAGGACCAATGACAGTAATTAATGTTTTGTTTTGGGCGGGCATTTACTCGTTGAGTTTGTGACCGCAATTATAGCAAAATTCTGCACCATCTTTATGACCTTCCGCCATACAATTTGGACAAGCTTGTGTATTGGTATGAATTTCTGTTCGAGTCAATTCAGAACTCACAATTCCGGTTGGAATGGCAATGATAGAATAACCGAGAATCATAATAACGCTTGCAATCAATTGCCCTAGAGGGGTTCCTGGAGCGATGTCTCCATATCCAACTGTCGTTAGGGTTACAATGGCCCAATACACACTTCTTGGAATGCTTGTAAATCCGTTTTCAGCGCCTTCTATCATATACATGATCGTACCTAAGATGATACAAAGAATGACTACGAAAAATAGGAATACAGATATTTTAGCTCTACTAGCTCTTAAAGCGATGAGCAATCGATTGGACTCACCAATGTATCGTGCCAATTTTAGAATTCTGAAAACCCTCAACAACCGTAAAGCTCGCAATGCAGCTAGATTGTGGGATCCAACAACAAACAGCGAGACATACTTAGGAATGGTAGACAGCAAATCAATGACCCCGTAAAAACTAAAAATATATTTCAAAGGCTTTTTAACCGCAACGATTCGTAGGATGTATTCAATAGAGAAAAGGATTGTGATGACCCATTCAGCAATATTCAACCATGCTCCGTATTTCTCATTGATACTAGAAACACTTTCCAACATTACAAATAGGATACTCGCAAGAATTGCAATGAGAAGAACGACGTCAAAGAGTTTACCGGATGGAGTATCCGCCTCATAAATTACTTCATGAAGTCGGTGTCTGAATGAATATTTTTTCTTTTCAGTGGGTTCCAAGTGCTTTGGTGTTTGTTACAATACTACGATTATTTCTGGAGAAGTTGAAATTTTATCCTTCCGATTTACCCAGTATTTATAAGGGTTTGTGAAAATTAATGAAAGTTTTTTCAATTTTTTAAAACCGTCCTGTGCTTTCTCTCGTATGTAGTGATGAGAACCCAAAATAATTAAACTAAAAGTTCACACAATGAGAAAACGAAAAACACCCTTTGGATTTTATTTGATGATCCTACTGCTAGTTGCGGCTGTCATTGCAGCAGATCACATTGATGCTCCAGCTGTCGCAGGCGGAACAGGAGACATCACAGATTTTTACTCCTTTCAAGGTGAAGATACAGAC
>CAZTFN010000029.1:0-22348 GCA_964612905.1 uncultured Flavobacterium sp.
GAGAAGTGGACCGCCGAAGCGATAGAAAAAGCATCAAACTTTTCTTCATGGTCCATTCTTGTCCGCCTTTCTGAATATACCATTTGTCTGTATGATAGAACTTCGCAAAGAGCTGCATGGCCTTTTTAAAATCACCTTTTTGAAAATAGCACATAATTAAACTGAGGTAAATGTCAAGAAGAGAGCTCAAATCAGGATGACTTTTTTGAATGAACATTTCTAAAATTTCAATCGCCTGTTCTTGATTTCCTGAGTAGTTGTCATTCAATGCTCGGAGTAAATTGTATTTCAATCGAAATCGATTGTAGTGTTTCTTTCGCTTGGATAGCATCAAATCATGCATTAGTTCAAGATAATCCTGAGATATCTGGAACTTCTTGTTGCGAAAGAGTGTGTTGGCAATCGCAAAAACAACGTGGATATGATACAGTAACTGGCGATCTTTTGATTTGTGATCTTTAATCAGTTTATAGGTCGATAGAAGAAAGGACTCTATTTCATAATAATCCTTGGTTGCGAATGCTGAAATGCTGGCGATCGTGATCAATTGGTATAACGACTTGAAAGAGAGCGTTTCATTCATGTTGATATTGTGTTCTTCAAAAATGTCGACGACCAATTCTTGAAAATCAATGATGCTTCCTTTGCGGGTGACTTCTCTAATAGCCTTTCTTATCTTGGCATAGGCAATGTTCATTTCTTCATCCAACTCATACAACTCCTGATTCTTTTTAAACTTCTCTATCAAAAGATTTAAATCCAGAGCATCATTATGGTATGCATATTGAATTTTGGTATGATAGATTTCATTTAGCATGGTAAAGAGTTGATGTTCTTGAGCACTCTTTTCTGCTTTATCTAAAACTTTATAAGCTGTTATGTAATGGCCTTTGGAGAGAAAACTACGTGCTGCAAGAAGGTATTTGGCAATTTGCATATCAATGGAAACTTCATCTTCCATGACATGGTTAGAGGTGAAGTCGATTACAGATTGATACAATCGTTTTCTCAAAGCATATAGAGCATCTCTGTTGACCTTCTTGTAAATCGCCGTAGAAATCTCATCAGAACTCAATTCATCCGCCAGTAAAAGCTGAAAGAGCTGTATGTTTTTGGTATCGTTTCTTTTGTTTCTTTTTTGAAGAAATTGAACAAACTGCTGTTGTTCTTCTAAAGAAAACGAATGAATTATGTTGTTCAAACCTGTCATTAAATCGTCAGTAATAATATATAAAATTACAATAAATATTGAATTATGAATCAATATGTCAAATAATATATCGTCAGTTTTTATGAAAGTTTGTATTTCTCAAAATTTGATTCCTTCCCACTTTTGTCTCGTAATCAAAAATGATAACGATGAAAAAAGTTTTTACCAATAAGAAAATTACGACAATGAATTTATTGGTCGTTTTTTACTTTTCGATGTTGTACGTTTTACATGTACAAAAACTAGATGCCGTTCTTATTGGAGTGTTCAGAGAATTGTTCACCATACCCATGCTCATTGGAATGCTATTCTTAACCTTCAATTCCTTTGTCAGTTTTTTCAATTTCCGAGAAAAAAACTGGTTGCATTTGTTGAGCTGTGTTGCACTTGTTTTGTGCGCCTTGGTAACACTTGGAAGCTTTTTTAATTAAAGAAATCATTAGAAATTAATTTATTAAATCATGAACTATCAAACAACAGTATCAGGAAAGGAAGCTTTAAAGACAAGGTCTAAAAAGAAGCAACCAAAAGTGTATGATCAAAAACCAACTTCAGCATTTGTTGGAGCCTCCTGGGCAGTATTGGCCATTGGTGCCATTTCTTTCTGTGTAGGATTGTGGAATTCAGACATGGAACTCAATGAGAAAGGATATTATTTCACTGTTCTCTTATTCGGATTGTTCTCGTCTATTTCAGTGCAGAAAGCAGTGAGAGATAAGTTAGAAAATATACAAGTAACGGCCATTTATTACGGCATTAGTTGGTTTACCACCATCATCTCTATTTTACTTTTAGTCATCGGACTCTGGAACGCGGAATTATTGCTAAGTGAAAAAGGATTTTATGGAATTGCATTCGTATTGAGTTTATTCGGAGCAATTACAGTACAAAAGAACGTACGCGACGCTGCGTATGTAGATAATAGCGACAAAGTAAAGTCAGAAGAGAGTTAATTAAACGTGGTAAAATTGAAACCCTCCGTCGCCAAGGCTATGGAGGGTTCATTGTGAGCTAAACTTCAGTGTTACTCATACGCGAGTTTCACCTTTAGGTTTGGATACTTTTCTTTCAAAGCTTTTTCCAAACCAACGATATGAGCAGCTCCAACAATCACAATGTTTCTTTCGTTATTAGATTTGATAATCTGTGTCGCAATATTGTCTGCCATTCTCTCATTACGCTCGTTCCAGAAACGTCTTCCTTCTTGACATCCCTCTGTATCTTGTACCACATAGTTAAAAGAACTCATAGTGTGCAATCTATTCACACTTTTTCTTTGATTGGTGTGCTTTCCTAAACCTCTAAAGATGGCTGGAATTACCGCTGAGTTATAATCTTTCTTATACAGCTTCTGATTGGCAGCATTATTTCCATTGCTTTTTCCTTCTTTAGCACATTTTTTCCAAGCTTTGTGGTATTCGCCATTGGTTTGTTGATCATCCATATTGAAGACCAACTTATGACCTTGCTTTAAGGCTAATTTATAGGTAAGATCTCCATCTTCATGTCGAGTTGGCTTTTTAGCTCCATGAATTCCATGCTTTTTGATATAGCTATAGTATTCATAATTTCCATTGTCTCTTTGGTAAATGAAACTGTTGATCAAATAGGTCAATTCTTCTTGACTCATTTCTTTATGATCTTTGCTCAAGATTTGATTGAATTTCTCAACATCGAAATCAAAGGACTGTTGCAATGAATCGGACAACTTGTAGAATTTTTGATATCCTTTGGACCATCCTTTTTTCAAATACTCCCAACTTTGATCATCATTCGCCATAGGGCTTTCAACATAGATGGCTTGTGGATTGTATTTCTTCGCATATCGAAGCATAGGTTTATAACTCTTCTTCACAATTTTTGGAACCGTATGCATGGTTCCCATAAGTAAAACTTCTTGTTCCTTTTCTTGTCCGAATGAATAGATCGTTAAGAATAAAACGGTAACAAATAATTTAATTTTTGTGTTCATGATTATAGATTTTTTAGGTGAAACTTTCTGAGTCAAAACTACAATCAGAAAAACAATAAACTCAATATTAATGGGCTGTTGGGGCGAAATACTAGCTATTTGTGGCGGAATTCAAAACCGTTTTCACCTCGTTTTTGTAAGTGTTGGATACAGGGGTGGAAATAGAGGAGGAGAGCTCTGCAAATAGCTTTCCTTTTTCGGTTTTCCATTGCTGAAAATGGTAAGGATTGATGATATAAGATCGATGTACCCGAAGCAATTCAGGAAACTCATCGGCAATCACAGAAAGCTTGTTTCGAATCAAAGACTTCTTCAATTCTTTGCCGGAATAATAATAGACTTCAATATAATTATCTGAGGATTGAATGCAAATCAAATCGTTCAACAACAGCTTCAATCCATCATAGGTACCTTCTCCTTTGATTTCTATTTTGGCTTGTTCCAACCGCTTCTCTTTGTATTTCCCAAAGGCAAATCGACCTACAATCAAAATCGGTAATACAATTGCGATGGTTGGCAATAAAATATTCGTGATATAATATCCTAAACTATACGGATTGGGTTCGCCAGCCACAACAATATACAAGTAGTAGAGTCTAGCAAAGGTTGCTGAAATTAGAATGAACGTTAACAGATATCCAAACTCCAAACCGATGGACCATTGTTCTTTGAAGCGTCTGTAGAGCCAAACTTGAAAGGGAATGAATAAACTATAGCAAACTCCTCCTATGAGTCCATAAATCGGTAGATAAATAAGCTTCTCACGATCTCCAAACTCACTCACGTCTAAAGGCTCCGTAAAATATAAGAAGGCAAATATCCATACAGCTAGTCCTAAAGCAATGATTAAGTGGTGCTTGATAGAAGGGTCAAAAGGATACGTAAGTTTGATAAAATTCATGCCAAACAAAGATAAATCAATTGAGGCTTACAACCAATTGACTCCTTTGGAACGGATGATGTGAATTAGTTATTCAAACTCTTTTGACATTTACCAAAGAGTTCTTTGGTTTCCACAATATACAGATTGGCATTGGAAGCTTTCTTGTTTTTTGAAGGTCTGTTGCTTGCAAACAAAAGAAATTTACCATCGGCGGTTAAAGAAGGAACCCCATCTCCATAAATACTGTTGATCTTGGAAAGAGGTATGGCTTCATACCATTGACCACTTTCATTTTTGCAAGAATAATAAATGTCTGTACTAGAACCTTGTTGTGCACGCCCTTCCAACAGAGCGAATCTTCCATTTGGTGAGATATAAGAATAAGAAACGAAGGTTTTGTAAGATGGATCAGGAAGATCTCTGTTTATTTCTAGTTTGTTATAATTTGGCCCATTCGTTTTGTAATGCATACCGCCTCGATAGGGATTTCTGAAGGAATAAAAGTAGATAATACCTTTTTGATCAATGGCTGGCCCATATTCATCCAAACCTTCAGGAGATTTATCTTTTGAGTTAATGGAGGCAACCTCCAATAGTTTTGGTGTGGTCCATTGATTTTCAACTCTTTTGGAATACCAAATATTGATGGAGTTAGCGGCTAATTTTCGAGACGGTCTTTTAGAATCAAACAACATCATCATTCCATCTGGGGAGATGTATGGTGCGGCGTCTCTATACTTTCCTGAAAAGGATTCAACCTTTGGGACCGACCATCCTGTTTCAGTCAGTTTTGATTGATAAATGGTATAATTAAATTTACCTGGAGTTCGACGCATGAAATAGAGCTCATTGTAATTAATGTCAAAAAATGGACTGTATTCACCCATATTCGTTGAAATAGAGCCAACTTCTAAGATTTGAATTCCTTTTCCTGAATACTTCTGAGAAAGTAAAGAGGTATTCTGTGCTGCTAAACCAAGAGAAATCAATAGAAAGAAAAAAGCAAGAAGATACTTCATGGCTTAGAACAAAGTTTCTAATTTTAAGGCACTGGTTTCAACAATATAGATGCTTGGGATGCCATCATACTGTTCTGGATTTTCTTTTTTATCACGTGTGAAGAAGAAATATTTCCCGTCAGAAGTCATGGCTGAAGGACATTCGTTCATATTCGTATTAATCAAATCTCCTAAATTAACAGAAGGTAACCATTGTCCATCTGTTCCCTTTTTACTAACAAATACATCATCACCTCCTTTGCCGTCTTCTCTATTGTATACTTGAAAGAATAGATATTGACCATCTGGAGAAATCATTGGAGCATACTCCCATTTGTCTTCTCGACAGATTTCTTTAGGTAGTTTTTCTAAAGCAGTATATATTCCGTTTTTAAAGGTTGCTTTGAATAAATCAATCCCTTTTTCTCCACGTTTCCAAGTTCCTGTATAAAATGTTTGATCATCATTGGTAACCCAATCACTCAAATTGGCAATCGGCCATTCTTCACCTTCTACCTGAACTTTATTGATGACTGGAGGCAGTGGAATTGGATTTGACCATTGATCATTATTTAAAGTGGTTTTCCAGACGTTCATATCGAAACTTCCTTTGTTAGGTCTATTGGGTATGGATCTTTCGCTTCCAAAGTAAAGACTGCGCCCATCTGCTGAATAGTGAGGTGATTCGTCACGATTTGTTGAAAATGGAGCAATTTTGGGTATGGACCATTGACCATTTTGATAAACCGTCTGATAAATCTTTTGCTTGTCGGTTCCAACGCGCCTGGTAAAGAAAACGGTCTTGGCATCAATAGGGGAGATGGCCATGCTGAATTCCATATGCTCAGAACTCACAATCCCGGGAAGAAAAAGCTCTGGTAAATTGATAGGGTGATCTGAAATATGATCTGTTTTTGAAGTGTTCTGACAAGAAATGATAAACAAACTTGCAAGCAATAAAAGGAAATAAGGTTTCATTAGGAAATATAATTTAGAATGAGCATCCAGTTGTTCACAATCATTTCAGAAGCACTTTTTAAATCATTGTTTTCTAAATGTTGAATAATGATTTGATGATGATCTTCCGAATCTAGATTGAATTCAGATTGATTCATAAAATCCATTTCATAGAAAAAGATCCGAGTTTTCGTATCCAATAAAATCTTACTCATATAGGCGTTTGAATATTTTGAAGTAAGACAATCATGGAAGTCGAAGTCTGCATTGATACGATCAATACCATTGGTACTCTTCATAAATACATTTTGAAGCGATTTCAACTTCTGAATATCTTGTTTGGAATAAGAGGAATGTTGAACAATAAAGGATTCTAAAGTGGCTACAAGTTCATACAGATCTTTAGCTTCCGTTGAATTGAGTTCTGGAATGATAAATCCTCTGTTTGGAATCGATTGGATGATTTGTGATGTTTGTAATTGAGTAAGAGCTTCACGAATGGGAGTAACGCTTACATCCAATTCTCGTGCTAAAGCCGCTAATGATAAGGAATCGCCAGCCTTTAATTGTCCACTTCTCATCTTTTGTAAGATGAGCTTTCTGACTTGATCTCTAAAGTTTATTTTCTGAATCATGGATCAAATATAGTATATCGTATACGATTTTAAATCATTCAAAATGAATTTTAACAAGATATTAGCATCACCACCAAACAACAAAAAGTTTCTCTATTTCTCCATTAGGATACTTAATCCAACACAAAGGTGTTGATTTCTTTTCATGAAACTCTTTGATGCGTTCTTGTACTTTTTGATAGTTCATCCAATCCACTTGAGAATGTGGTTCAATCAACCAATCGAGTTTTTTAGGAATGTAGAATTTACAATCTTTAAATGAAGAAAGTTCAGAAAGATTGATATAAAAGCCTTGAACACAATCTTTATTCAATTCAATGAAATCAATAGTTGATTGATAGGGAATAAATAACTGAGCTTTAAAAAAGCTTCTTTGTTGAATGACATCAATATTCAAATCAAGGCACTCTAACAAATGCTGACAGGCTTCAGAATAGAGTAGTGGAAACTGCTTTTTTTCGATCTTGTTGAGTTTTAAGACCAAACTATCTCTACGATTGGGACCAATCCAACAATCTAGAAATGTTATACCCACTGACGCATCATAAAGGTAGAATTTGTAGGCAATTTCTAGATGTAACGGTTGGTTATCTTGTAATAGTAAACAGTCAATTTCCCCCAAAGTCGTTTTATTGGAAATGATCTGGGTATTCTCTTTCAAAATATGGATCGATTGATCTTGTGAGAATTCATAAGATACCAAGCGTTCTACATAGTTGCCCAATCGTATGGTGTCATCAACACGCTCTTTTATGCTAAATGGTTTGTGATTAGAACGAAACTGTTGGATACCAAGAAGTCCATCCTCCCATAAGAAAGGTGTGTTTTGATATCCTAAGAAGCGAAGTTGGGTGAGGTTCATAGAAGCTCAAAAATACGAATCAATTGTGATTCAATTTTCGTAATTTCACTAGATTAAACAAAACTACCTATGCAATTCGAGAAATCAAGCTTTCAGTATTTAAAGGATCTTAAAAAAAATAACAATCGTGATTGGTTTGCAGAACACAAACCTCGGTTTAAGGATGCCCAAGATAATGCCAAAGCATTCTATGGAGCCATTCAAGATCGTTTGAATGTACACGATGAAATTGAAAAGATGAAGATTTTTAGAATCTATAGAGATGTGCGATTCTCCAAAGACAAAACTCCGTACAAGGCACATTTTGCAGGCTCTTTTTCACGTTTAGGAAAACACTTGCGTGGTGGATACTATTTACGTATTCGCCCAGGAGAGAGTTTCTTAGCGGGTGGATTCTGGGAACCTAACAAAGATGATTTATTCAGAATTCGAAAAGAAATAGAACTAGACGCATCTGAGATCAAGGATATATTGAATGATCCAACTTATGTGAAGTATTTTGGAGGGAAATTTGATAGTTTCAGTGAATTAAAAACAGCTCCAAGAGGTTTTGATAAAGACCATCCAGATGTAGACCTTTTGCGTAAAAAGGGGTTCATTGCTACGAGAAGCTTCACCGATAAAGAGGTGTTAGACAAAAACTTCATCAATGAAGTAGACGCAAGTTTTCAGGCTTTACGTCCCTTCTTTGATTTGTTTAGTGATATTCTCACCACCAATTTGAATGGAGAGTCTATTCTTTAAATTGATCAATAACTTTTAAGAAATCAGGATCCGCTTGGAATTCTTTCCAGTCTTCATCCTCTAGAACATACTGTGTGTTCACTTCTCCATTTTTCAAACTCACTTCGAGCTCTTTAAGAGCATTAGTTTTTTGATTGGTCAATGCGTAAAAACATGCAAGGTTGTATCGGTTGCCTCCAAGCTCTGCATTTCGTCTTAGTTTTTCTATGGCCAAAGCAAATAGTTTTGCTGCTTCAACTCCTTCCTTTGTTCTAGCCAAATCACCTAAATCTGTACCCCAACTGAAATAAACATTCGGGTGTTCAGAATTGAGTTTTGCAACGGTCTGATATTTTTCAAAGGCTTGTTCGAAAAATTCCTGGGCTTTGTGAGTGTCCTTTGTTTTTCTGGCCAAGGCACCCAAATCAAGTCCCCAATAGTAATGAGCATTTTCATATTGAGGATTCAACTGGATTACTTTTTTATACATTTCGAAAGCTTGGTCAAATAATGGAATAGAATCATCACCTTGCTTCATCCCAGCAAGATATCCTAGCGTGGATGCCCAACTAAACAAAGCATCTTCATGTCGAGGATCGATTTCGATAACTTTCTCAAATTTTTCAAATGCCTGATATAATAGTTGTTCGGCATCTTTGCCCTCTTTAATTCCGGCCAAATACACTAGTTCAGTCCCCCAGAAATAATGGGCTTTTGTATCGTTGGGCCTGATTTCACTGAGTTTATCATAAATTTTAAATGAAAGTTCTAATAATTCTTCTGCTTCCTTTTGATCTTTACTTCGGGATAAATAAGCAAGATCACTGGCCCAATTCCGATAGGCTTTCACATATTGAGGATTAATTAGGATCAGAGTTTTATACTTTTCAAAAGCTTGATAGAATAATACGCTGGCTTCATCGTATTCTCCTTTCTCGGATACTGATCTTGCTAAATAGCCTAAATCCGTTCCCCAATTATAATGAGCTTGTTCATAATTAGCGTTCATTTGAATTGCCTTTTCATATTTATCAAAGGCCTGTTGTAACAATTTTTCAGCAGCGTCCGCAGGTTTGATCCGCGCTAATGCCCCAAGATCCGTTCCCCAGTTGTAAAAAACTTGTGCATCTTGATTATTTATATCGGTCACCTTTTGGTACTTCTCAAATGCTTGATTGAATAATTGTTCTGCTTGATCACTTGATAGGATTCTTGCCAATGCTCCTAAATCCGTTCCCCAGTTAAAATAGGCTCTGTCGTAGTTCTCATTGATTAGTATCGCTTTTTCATATTTCACAAAAGCTTCTCGAAATAAGCTTTGGGCTTCATCGCTCTGCTTTTTTCTTGCCAAACTTCCAAGGTTGGTACCCCAGTTATAAAAAGCCATTTCATATTGTGGGTTTATCTGAACTGTTTTTTCATACAGTTCAAAAGATCTATAGAGCAACTTCTCAGCCTCTAGACCCTCTTTGCTGCGAGCTAAATACCCTGTGTCTGTTCCCCAATTATACAGGGCATTTTCATATTGTGGATTAATTTGTAAAGTCTTTTCATACTTTTCAAAAGCCTGAAGAAGAAGTTTCTCCGACTCGTAACCTTCTTTAGTTCTGGCTAAATTCCCTAAATCGGTTCCCCAATTGTAAAAGGCATTTTCATATTGTGGATTGATTTGAGTGGCTTTTTCATATTTTTCGAAGGACAGACTAAATAATTCATGGGCTTCTTCTCCTTTTTTAGATTTTGCCAAAACACCTAAATCTGCACCCCAATTGTAGAACGCGTCTTCTTTATTTGGATTGATGAGAGTGGCTTTTTCATACTTCTCAAATGCTTGATGGAACAATCTTTCAGCTTCTTCACCTTGTTTTGATCTTGCTAAAAAACCTGCATCAGTTCCCCAATTGTAAAAAGCATTTTCATATCGTGGATTAATTAAGGTTACTTTTTCGTACTGTTCAAATGCAATTCGAAACAATTTTTCTGCTTCTTCGCCTTGTTTTGATCTCGCTAAAAAACCTGCATCGGTTCCCCAATTGTAAAAGGCATCTTCTTTACTAGCATTGATTTGAGTGGCCTTTTCATACTTTTCAAAAGCCTGATAAAACAGTCGATCCGCTTCTTCACCTTCTTTGAGTCTTGCTAAAAATCCTGAGTCCGTCCCCCAATTATAAAATGCATTGTCCAGCTCAGGATTTATTTCAATAGCCTTTTCATATTTGTCAAAGGCTTGACGAAAAAGTTGATCTGCTTCTTCACCTTTTTTGGTTCTTGCCAAACTTCCCAATTGAGTTCCCCAATTATAAAATGCCTGATAGAAACCAACCTTTAGCTGAGTACTGCGCTCGTATTCTGAAATAGATTGCTCGTATTCACCATTGATACTCAATTCTAAACCTCTGGAAAAATATTTCAAGGCTTCTTCCTCTAAAAGGTCTTGTAAATTAGATTCTTTCTTTTGCTCTAGTTCTTTGATGCGATCTTGAGATTTTTGCAATTCGTCTTCCAACTCTTTGATCTTGTCCGAATCATTTTCTTTGCAATTCGATTTATGACGAAGTAGTTCATCGATAATGCTATCTATTTCATCATAGCTATTGATTTTGATCGGAGTGAGGAAATCTAGAGAGCTATCCAAGGTCTGATTGGTAATGATGAAGTGTTTCTGATTGTATTCTCCTTGAAGATTTTTGATCTCCTTAAAAATACTATTGATCTGATAATCTCCCATTCCCGTTCCAATAAATAGGAGGGAGTTGTTCATGACAATATTTCTCAACACCAACAGTGAATGCTCAGCATCTTTACTATCATTATTGTAGAGATTCTCGTAGTTTGATGGAAACAAGACCATGGAATCACTATCTAAATAACAACCATGAAGCTTGAAGAGCAATCGAGAATGTACGTCTTTATGTTTGGTCAGTTCGTAATTCTTCCCTTTGTAGGCGACGTATTTTCTTGAAATCGCCAGAGATGATTCGAATGATGTATCATAATTGGTTGTGATCACCTTGTTTGCCAGTTTGGCTATTTTTCGATGGATGGTAAAATCGTTCTGATCATTCTCGATATCTAAGAAATCTTTGAGGAAATCATAAATTTTTGTTTTTGGGAAAGCATTGTTGAGTTCTACAAGATTTAAAATGGTGATTGGATCATAATCATTAACAATATGCAATAGCCTTTCAGCCTTGTCATGGCCTTCATCTTTTAAGAAGTGTAAAATTTCTTCCACTAGGTTTTTCCAACCTTTTAGTGACTTGCCATGGGAATTGACTAGATTGTAAGAAAGTCCAGCTCCTACAAAAACAATCAGTTTCTGCTCACAGATAGCATTTTTAAGATCGATGTCTAAATTCATAAGATGTAAGAATTAAATTCTTCACCGAAGTCTATACCTGTAAATACTCAACATTTAAGGATAACTTCGCTACATTGGGGACATAGCACGACTAAACGTTCCTAAAAATACTAAAATTAAGGAATCACTCAAGCATGAAGACAGATTACAGGAAAAAGCCCCTGAAATTCAGAGGCTTTGATTCTTTGATTATTCTAACTTGCTGGAGGGTCGTATGTTGTTACAGGTTTGGCTCCAGGGGTAACGGGAAGACCTCTTACAGGCAAAAATAACTCTATATTATACAAATAGTTAGGCGGTTGATGTATGTTATAACCTCCCGTAATACTAAAGGGAGATGTCGCCCCAATCGTATTAGCAACTTGACCGTTTTGATAACCTTTTCCAAAAGGTGAAGGACCTCCAATTACGAACTCCCACATACCGAATTCCCCTCCTGTAGTCCGTGTGAAACTATCTGGGTTTACTGGTGCTCCAGTGGCCATAATAGGCAAAGATTCTATTGATGGCATTGGAGGAGTAGAGCGACCGTATCTTATTGGAATATGAGTATTAAAACCTTGTCCAGCAAAATTTTGTATCTCATTCGTCCATAAGGCAGCTAGACCTTCTGGTGAAGAATCAGGTGAGAATACGATTCCATGTGCACTCAGATATTCACAGGTTAGTGTTTGACCTGTTGCAGGGAAGCCAGCCAAAATTGAATTGTATTGAGCTGTTGAGGGGTAGACCCATGAAGTTAAAGATGACGGGATGGTGCCTAAAGAATTTTCTATTTCGCCAGAATACCATCTTCGTACTTTGGCACTCACAAAACCATAAATGATGAGATTTGTTGGTTGGTGATAGAACAATGTTGCAGATTGATTGGCTACCTGTGGAATAAAACCAATACACATATCTGTGCTCAAAGTATCACTTACATAACCAAGAAGAATATTAAAGTAAGGTGAAAATGTTTGTCTGAATAAGGTTATTTGATCTTTCATTACAGGGCTGCTAGTACCTCCGAGTATGGTCTCATTATAGTAGTTAATACCTGTAGAGCTGATTTTCAATTCAACAGCGAGATTGTCTTCTTGAACCTTTGCTATTGATTTGGCTGATGGAGTAGCAGGCAATACAGAAAAATTGCTTTCATTCATTAAGTAGTTATGCCCTGCTATATACATCATCGTCCCTTGAGCTTGTAATACGGCGTAATGGGCGTACAGTTTTTGAACAAATCCGTAGCAATTTTCATTGCTTAAAAGGATATGTCCATCGGTTATGCAGCTTAAAAGGGCCGCGGGATATGTAGAGGAACCTGAAGATACATTGTAGCTTTTTGTAAATACATCGTTGATGGCATTTACGTTTGTATTCAAGGCATATTGTCCAGTTCCCTCAAAACCTTCTGCCAGTCTTTTTATCGTACTTGGTGGATGACCATTTTTTGTATGTAAATGATTGTATAGGGTTTGATATGCGGATTGAACCTCAGACACTGGAGCAGTTAGATTTCCTGAAATTGTGGTGAGAATGCTATTATCAATTCCTGACATAATCTCAGATAAGTCCTTCATTTCCTTATATTGAAGCGAAATAATACCATTGAGTTGTGTGCTAATATTTGAAAGTGCACCCTGAATATCTTTCAACCGATCTATGATTCTTGTCGTAGCACTTTTCTTATTAAAAATCCAGTCCATAGCCATGCTTAAAGCATGACCAAAAATATAAGATGTAGCAGCTTTACTCGCACCTCCTGCTGCCCATGAACCTATTGATCCTAAGGTTTCACCCGCACCAATATCTGCAACTGTATCGGAAGAGCTTGATGATTGTGTAGACATATAAGCCATGGCATCAGCCATGTTGGTAAAATTTTCCATAGTGTTACTTAGGTTTCCTTGCAAACCGAGGATTGGCCCCCAATTCACATCATTATTACCCCAACTGCATCCTGGAGCTGTTGGGATGGTAGGGGCAGTAGAATTGGATGTGTCAAGGATTGCGTGATTCTCATTATGATCACTGTTCTCTTCAACATCATTTGCAAATGGAAAAGTTTCTGAAGTTGTTACGTCGGTTACATTATTATTTGTTATTAAACTCTTCGTATAACTTAAAATGGAGCCATGTGCTTTGGCTTGAGTGATAAATTTCCTTTGATCAAAAACTGGTTTCGGCGCTAAACATGTGATAAAATCAGCTGTATAACCGGGAGCAAATTCGGCAAAGGCTTCACTAAATAAATAGTTCTTCGTTTTTTCAGATAGTTCTTTGGCAGTTAGTGCTTTGTTTTGATCATAATGAAGGCTCATCAGCGTAGAAGCAGCATTTAAATAAATCCCCAAACCAGGATTATCATTCATTTGAAACAGCCCTACATAACCATCAAAGCCGCTCGAAATAGAAGCAACTGCATCTTCTTGAGAAATCTCTTTCCCTGAAAAGCCATAAAATTTTAGTTCTGTATGATCGGGTAAATCTAATATTTCAAACCAGCCATTAGTATCAGTATTCATGGTGGCTACGATAGTATTTGATGTAGTGTTTTGGACCACTACTGAACCAGAATTATCTCCTTCAAACAACTGAAGGTTTCCAATTATTCGCATGTCATATTGTTTTAATTCCCCTACTCTAAATTTGGAATTACCTTGGCTTTTCGGGTATCGCCTGAAATAAGTGTTAAGCTATTTGAGCAAAAGTTTTGATGAACTTTTGTATTCAATTTTGATCAATTGATGTGGATTAGATCGTAAGAATGGTATGTCAACAAAGGACATTGAGACGGTGATTAAGTCATTGTATTCATTTGTTTTCGCACGTTGAAAAAGTACATTGTGCTGGTTGCTACTGATTTCGTTACTCTAGGGACACTAAACATAAAAAAAAAGACGATGTTTAAAAATAGCAACATGAAATTCAGGTAGAATTACCTATTAGAATAAAGTCATTGATTAGACAAATGAATATGCAATAAAAAAGAATGAAAGGCTTATGCTACCAAATGAAAGAATGCACCGTAAGAATCCGCGATAATCGTCATGTTTTCATCTTCATAAACAACTGAGCCGCCATTGTCCAAAGCTTTTTGTTTTGCTTCTTGAATATCATTCACTGCAAAATACACGCCCCAATATTGATATTTACCTCTGATGATATCCGAAACTTCCGAAATGGCACCAACCTGATCTCCTGAAGTATCATAGATGAAGTGTTGATAGGTTGCGTTGTTCACATCAATGGTCCATTGAAAAATACCTTCGTAAAAGTCTTTTACTTTGGAGAGATCGGAAATGAACAGTTCATTCCAAACTAGGGTATTGAGTGTATCCTTTGTTCTTACATTCAATCGATCGCCTTCGTAAACCGTAAAACCTGCACCTAAAGGATCACGTATCAATGCAATCTTACCAATGCTGGCTTCTAGATCTACCAACTCAACAATTCCTCCTAAGGCTCTTGCTAAGTCTACAGTTTCCTCAACACTATTGACCTGAATATAGGACATCCAAAAGGAAGGCATGTTCATTTCCTGAAACTTCTGTGGAGTTTCGTACAACCCTGTGGCTTCTTTATTGTTCGCAAGTGCAATCCAGTAGTCTTCTCCAGAATTGTAGTATTCCCAGTCGAACACAGTGGTGTAGAACTTCATAGCAGTTTTTAGATCGTAGGTGGAAAGGTCAGCGTAGATAAAGTGGTTCTTTTTCATATTTACAAAACTATTGAATTCATAACAATTAATAGATTGATAAAGAGTCAAATAGTAGGGCAGGATTTATTCTTATGTCTTATTTCGAGCTTAAGGCCATCTTGACTTTTCATAGTCAATACCCTTTGATTTCAACAATTGCTCTATTTTCCCAATTGCATCAATCCCGTCGTATTTTTTCTTCAACCAATTTAATAAGGCTTCATCACTGGAAATTCGGTTAAATATTCCGCTAATCTTCTTCATAAGGATTACTTTTTGTCTCTTTTTGATATAAAGGTCGGTTTCAATATCCGAACCAAAGGAATCGTTTGCAGAGGAGCTCATATCAGTTTCACCAATAATTAAGTGACCATTTTCATTAACCTCAGTAGTAATGATTACTTTCATTTTCGACCTGTATAATATGATGTTCATAATACAAAAGTAAAAAAGAAAAGAGCCTTTTTTAGGCTCTTTCTTTCTAGTATGAAAAAAATCAATTAAATCTGACTCATTCCTCCATCTACTTCAATTTCAATTCCGTTGATGTAAGAAGCATCATCTGATGCTAGGAATAAGGCAGTATTTGCAATTTCTTCTGGATTTCCGAATCGACCTAGCGGATTCAACTCAGCGAAACTTTGTCCCATTCCTTCCACAACATCCTGTGGTAATCCCATTTTATCATAGATAGGCGTTGCAATCGGTCCAGGAGCAATGGAGTTCACTCGAATCCCTCTGTCTTTGACTTCACTAGTCAATACCCTTGAGTAGGCTCTTAGAGCACCTTTACTGGCTGCATAGACTCCAAAACCTTCAAATCCTTTTTGATGAACAATAGAATTGGTGAATAAAATACTTCCACCATCATTGATATGCGGCAAGGCTTCTTTTACAGCGATCATAGGTCCTTTTACGTTGATATCAAAAACATGATTGTAATGTTCTGTTGTAATCTCTGTAGTAGGAGAGAGCGGAGCGACACCAGCATTTAAGAATAGGATGTCGATTTTCCCATATTTGGCCACCGATTCAGCGATTAATCTTTTGTTGTCTTCGTCTTTGGATACATCAGCGACTACGGTGATATAATCACCTTCTAAATCTTTGGTTGCTTCTGCCAATGCTTCAGCTCTACGACCTGAAATCACAACTTTGGCTCCTTCTTGTAAGAATACTTTTGCAGTTGATAATCCTATTCCACTATTCGCACCAGTTATGACAGCTACTTTGTTCTTTAATTTGCTCATTGTTTTTTGTTTTATTTGAAACGATCGTTCCAAAATTGGTTAAAAAAATTCAATCTAATACAGAAAGCATCGTATTTACAATACTTTCAAACTCTTGTTGTTCATTCAATAAGATTCCTGTTACTCGCAATCCTTGCAATGCTGTAAACAAATAAGCAGCGTACTCTTTGGCTGACTTTTTTGTGTTGATTGAACCCGATGATTGTCCTCTTGCTACAAGCTCCTCAAAGAGTTCTTGCATAGTATGCTGATTGTTTTGAAGGAAACCTTTGATCTCTTGATCCTGATTGGCCATTTCAGTGGTGCAGTTTCCTAATAAACATCCATTATTCGAGTCTTCTGGGTTGGTGGCAAAAATTTTACGAATAGCATCTAGAGGCTCCGAAGTATGTATCAACGCTTTTTGTACATACTTATTCGCTTTCTGTTTGTAAAAACGCAAACTTTCTTGATACAACTCTTTCTTACTTCCAAAAGAATTGTAAAAGCTAGAACGATTCAATCCTGTGACATTCACCAAATCTTGCATGGATGTGGCGTTATAGCCCTTACTATGAAAAAGTGCTACCACTTTCTCTAGGACTTCATCACGATTAAATATTTCTACTCTTGGCATTTTATTTGAAATGAACGTTTCAAAATTATGAATAATAATTCAATTAGCTATCAAAAAGAAATGTTAAAATAAAAATGAAGTCCTTATTCTATTAAGAAAGAAACTCTTTTCGGCTGTTTTCAGCACGTTGCATTAAGACAATAGATCCTTGTTCTGTGGCAACTTTCATTGATTGATCATATAAATCATTCGCCGCATCTGTATCACCATTGATTGCTAATACTTCTGCCTTGTACCTCAGCACTTCAGAATAATAGTGTTTTTCTTCTACACTTTCCAAATGGTCAATTCCGATTTGCGCATATTTTAAAACCTCGTCATATCGTTTGGACTCGGAATAGGCATGACAAACCATAGCATAACCAAAACCTGTAGTAACTACGAGTCCACTTGAATTCCATTCGTTGATCCCTTCTATCAATTCCTGTACACCTTCGTCTACATCTTCAAGAATTGCTTTTGCCCATCCAACATGTGTTTTGGCTAAGGCAAGCCAAGGAGGGAACTCTTCTTCAATAGATAATTTTTTGAGTTTTTCACCCCAAAGAAGTGTTTCTTCGGCTTTGAATTGATGCATATAATGCCAAGCAACTCCATTCATTAGAAAGCCTCTACTAAATAAGTGTGAATAGGATTCATGATTTTCTATAACGTAATTAGCGATCTCTGTTGCCTGTTCATCATTTCCTAACAAATAGTTTGTAATACCTGAGTAACAAAGCATCACCCCAGATGGATCTTCTCCATAGGCCAATGAATGGGCGGTATGATGCGTATCTAAATCATATAAGTCCAGTCCTTTTTCGGCATGATCTTGTGACAATTGGTATTTTGCCTGCCAAAAATAACTATCGCAATATGCTGTATGAGCTTCTATTTGAATGTCGTCAGATTCATATTCTTCTGCCAAACTTTGCAATTCATTAGCTATCTTAACAGAAGCATCAAGCTGTGATGATACCATATAATAGGCCCACAAGCCTCTGGTGATTTTAGCCAATCCTTCCAAATCGTCTTCTGCACTTGACAATTCTTTTGCTTTGGTATAAGCTTCACCGATTTCTGGTGATGACCATCCGCGAACCGCAAGTAGGGCAGGGCCATGCAATAGATGAATCTCTTTTTCTATTTGATTTCTTTCTTTGGACTCAGGAAGTTTTTGAACATCTTTTAAAGTACTGATGGCAAGGTTTGATGTTTCTATGTGTGCCATATTATTGGCAGATCGTTGACACGCAATCAAACCGTATTGAACTGCTTTTTCGTAATTATTGGCATTGCTATAATGAATGGTCAATAACTCTGGTTGTCGTTTTACGATTTCAGGAAACTGATTTTCTATAGCATCTGCTATCTTTTTATGATATACCTTTCTCTTTCTTCTTAAAAGGGATTCATACAAAGCGTCTTGAATGAGTGCATGCTTAAAAATGTAAGAAGCTTTCGACAATAGGCCTCTTTTGTACATAATTCCAGCCTGAACCAATCGATTTAATACACCTTTGACTTTATCGGCTTCAATAGGAGCGACAGCCGATATTAAACGCAATGAGAACTCACGTCCAATAACCGATCCAATCTGTGCAAGCAGTCGTCCACCTTCTAAGTTGTTCATACGTGCCATCAAGGATTCTTGCAAGGTATCAGGAATACTCAAAGTTTCCACAGGCTTCGCTAGAACGAGTTGACCATCACTTTCTATGACTATGCTGGATTCCATCACCATGGAAGTTAAATCTTCCACAAACAAGGGATATCCTTCCGTCTTTTTACAAATCTCATCGAATAGTTTCAGTGGTAATGACTTTCCATCCGTGATTTCAGAAATCATTTCTGCTATTTGTGATCTAGAGAGTCGATCTAACTTTAACGGATAGAAGAAAGGTTCTTTGCCCCATTCAATGGGCGTGTTGAATTCTGGTCGAGTCGTTCCAATGACCAACATATTGTTGGAAGGGATTTCATAGAGAATCATATCCAACCACTCTAAGGTTGAAGGATCCATCCAGTGTAAATCTTCCAAGACTAATAGGAGTGGAGTTTTCGCTGAACTTTCCGCCAATAGTGTAAAACAGATTTCAAAAGCCTCTTCTTTGATGGCTTTCGGGCTTTTATCTAGTGGCAATAAATATTCATTTGTTCGTACAGACAATGTACCAGCCAAAATGGCAATGACTTCATCATTGGCCCATGAAACAGAAGAAACTTCCTTCTTGATGATTTCAATCTTTTCTGCATCTGTTTGATCATCCGTGACACCGATCCATTCTTCAAAAGCTTTGATAAACCCAAAGAGTGGGGTGTTCTTATGAAATGGAGAAAACTGACAATTTAAGATTTGACTGTCTTCCAATGCTACTCGATCTTTAATTTCTTGTAACAATCTGGACTTTCCTACACCAGCTTCTGCGTTTATGAGAATGAAGGACCCTCTCATATTCCATCGATCCATGATCAAATTGATTTCATCATCTCGTCCAACGATGGGTGTTAGTCCTTTGTTTAAATTGGCTTCGAAACGTGAGATCAATCCTTTGTCTTCCAATACATTCCAGCATTTAATCAATTCTCGTGAATCGTCGTTTAAAACATCTTGATGAGCTTCTAGTTTGAAGAATCCTTTGACCAGTCGGTATGTAGATTCACTTACCAGAACAGAATTCTCAGGCGCGGCACGCATCACCATTGCTGCTACAGAACTTGTGGGTCCATGTTCTAATTCTTTCTGAGTATCGGCACCGGTTCTACCAATCATCAATCCACTGTGAATTCCACCTTTAATGGTGAGTCTTGCATCCCATTCTCGTTCTAACTGATCATTGATGTCTTCAATGTCTTCAATAATAGCTAATGCAGCTTTAATGGCTTTGACACTGTCCATTTCGGTGGCATTCGGATAGCCAAAACAGGCGGAAAGCTGTCCAGTACCAGACATGGAAATCACAAATCCCTCGAGCAGTTCTACTTCGCTAATGTATCTTTCCTTGACGAGTGGTGTTGCCTCATGCAAGAACTCAATCTGATCTTCTGCGTCCATATTATATTTCTGAAGATCTACAGAAAGTCTCATATGAAGTAAGGTCACATTTCGCTTTTCTGAATTCACTTCAGGCAAGTCTTGCTTCTTATTGACACGGGCAACACGTTCCTCACGAACCTGTTCTATAAGTGTACGAAGCTCTTTTCGTATTTTTAAATATAGGCGTTTTCGCTTACCAGGTTCCGTATAATGTTCTTCAATGGTTTCACCGTTCGTAGGCAATCCCTGATATTTAGAAAGCCAAGGATGCAATTCCCATTCGCAAGGAGAAAGAATGACAGGAAACATTTTCATTCCATCGGTTCTACAGCGATCTAAGAAGGTACTCAACTCCACATTGGTGCAATAATGAGAGTCAAGGAAAGCTTGACTTACAAATACCAATCCGATATCACAATTTTGAACTTCTCTTTTAAGAATTTCATCCCAATCATCTCCTCCAGAGAGTTTTTCATCGACCCAGAGTTCTACATCACCATTGGATTCAAGTCCTTTCAAAAAACCAAGGAGTCCTTCTTTACCAATGTATTCCGTATCTCGATGGCTGTAGCTTACAAATATTTTTATCTTACTCAATCTTGTAGGATTTAGTATTGGGTAACCACGTTGGTTTGTCTAGTCCAAAATAAGTTTCTAGCATTTGTTCTGCAGTTTCGAAAGCTCCTTCCACCCAGCCTTGCTTTAATGAATATGCTTCACCAATCACATATACCTCAGAGCCTTTGATTGGTTTGATCATTTTCTTGGTTACTTCCCATGATTTGAAACCAGGTTTCCACAGGTTGTAGGCGCCTCCAAAAGGATCGGCAGTCCAATCGGCATAAGCAAATGTATACGGATCAGGAATGAAACCAATTCCATGTGCTCTCATCAATAGGGTAGAAATGGTGTTGATCACATTATCAATAGCATCTTTCTTTTGTTTGATTCGATAGAACTTTCTACCAACTTCAGACTCTAACAGATGTTCTGTAATGCTATTTTTCAATCTTGTGTCGTTCATTTCCAACAGCTCTGCTTCTGGAAGGGCCAAACTATTGGTGATTTCTTCCATAAGGTTGCTTAAATCCAAGGACTGTACTTTCAACACATCAAAATCATCTTCGGATTTTACATCCAACATTTTCTTGTGCAAATCAATCAATTCAAATAGAGGTTGCCAAAAAGAAACATCTCTACCATCTAAATAGACCATCAACACTGAGTTTTGTGGGTCATTTTTGGCTCCACCCGTTTTCTCGGGTGCTTCATCGAAGAATTTCTGATAGTTTGCTCCCCAATAATAAATCTGACGTAATGGATTGTCCGTAATAGTTCTACCGGAAGACATACCCATTGTTCTCCACCAAGGATACTTATAACCCAAGAAGAATTTAAACATAGGTTGTGGTTCAACAGATGGGACCAATTCATTATAAAAAGGCTCCATTTCTGGCATGTCCTTAATTTGAGGCATGTCTATCAACTCTAGAGATTTTCTAGGAGTGGCCAAGACAAGCTTTTTTGCATAGATGGTTTCTTCTTTTTTATCCTTTGTATTTTCAAAAGTGAGCTTGATAATCTTTTGATCCTCAGCATCTTTTTCCCATCGTAAGAGTTTCATATTCTTTACAAACTCAATTCCTCCTTCTTCTGATCTTGTTTGTAATCGCTTTGGAAGCTCCTGATATCCTTCTTTTAGGTATCTGTAACTTACGTCAGCACCAAAGTCTTCTAAGATCCATTCAATGGCGTCTGCAGCGTTCCAGTTGCTTGGAATTGTATTGTATCCTTGTCCAGAATAGACATATTGATAACCTTCCTCAGATAAAACCAGTTGAAGTAGGTTCCAAAAGCCATGTTGATAAAGGTTGAGACCATTTACTTTGAAGTTCTTCTTTACATCGTCCCATTCCTCATCAGTCAAATAGGGTGCATTTGGCACAATGCTTTCAACCGCATAGAGTAGTAAAGCTCCTGGTGACATTCCTTTTTCTAAAGGAGCAAGCTCAAAAGGAACTTTATTTGGATCGGTTATTTCATCCGTTCTCAGTACTTTATTTCGAAGGTTGAATAAGTTATATTTTGAATCAACATCAAACGGAACACTGGTAAAGTCGAGTTCAGGAATGATATTGGTGACAATGGTCTGAGATGTTAAGAATCGCATTCCTCCA
>CAZTFN010000030.1:0-19803 GCA_964612905.1 uncultured Flavobacterium sp.
CTCATATTTATTTGAAACGTGAAGATTTGAATCACACGGGTGCGCACAAAGTGAACAATACCATTGGTCAGATCTTGATTGCGAAAAAGCTGGGCAAAACTCAGATCATTGCAGAGACTGGAGCGGGTCAGCATGGAGTGGCAACGGCCACTGTTTGTGCCTTAATGGGATTGGATTGCACGGTATTCATGGGAGAGACCGATATCAAACGTCAGGCACCTAATGTGGCTCGAATGAAAATGTTGGGAGCCAAAGTTGTTCCCGCAACAAGTGGAAGTAAAACCTTAAAAGATGCCACTAATGAAGCCATTCGTTATTGGATCCAGAATCCACATACCTTCTATTTGATCGGTTCCGTGGTAGGTCCACATCCACATCCAGATATGGTAGCTCGATTGCAAGCTGTGATTTCAGAAGAGATGAAGTGGCAGTTGAAAGAAAAGACGGGTAAAGAAAACCCTGATACCATCATTGCTTGTGTGGGAGGAGGTAGTAATGCCGCTGGAGCTTTTTATCATTATATGGACCAAGAAGAGGTGGAATTGATCGCAGTGGAAGCTGCTGGGTTAGGAGTGAATTCTGGTGAAAGTGCTGCAACGTCACAGTTGGGCGAAGTGGGAATTATTCACGGAAGCAAGACCATCTTAATGCAAGATGAATACGGTCAGATCATGGAGCCATATTCTATTTCAGCTGGATTGGATTACCCTGGAGTGGGACCTTTGCACGCATTCTTATACGATACCAAAAGAGCCAAATTCATGAATGCGACCGATCAAGAAGCCTTGGAGGCAGCTTATGAATTGACTAAAATTGAAGGAATCATTCCAGCCTTAGAAACCGCACATGCCTTGGCAGTATTGCCTAAGTTGGTTTTCGATAAAGATCAAGTTGTGGTGATCAATTTATCAGGAAGAGGAGACAAAGATTTAGAAACCTATATTAAACATTTGGAGGAGTAAGCTATGAGTTCAGTTTCAAAATTATTAGAACAGAAATCGTCAAATGTATTGTCAATCTATTTCACCTCTGGATTCCCAGAGTTGAATGATACCACCAGAGTAATTCAAGGATTGAGTGAAGCTGGTGTTGATTTTATTGAAGTTGGATTGCCTTATTCAGATCCTTTGGCTGACGGTCCAACGATTCAAGATAGCAGCCAGAAAGCACTGAAGAACGGAATCAATCTGGACATTGTTTTTGATCAATTGATGCACATTAAAGAAAGCAATACAACGCCTTTGGTATTGATGGGTTATCTAAATCAAATGCTGAAATATGGCGAAGATAAGTTCTGTCAGAAAGTCGTAGAATGCGGAATCGATACGTTGATTCTGCCAGATCTACCCATGGTTGAATATGAAAACCATTACCAAGAACTGTTTGATAAATACGGAATCAACAATGTATTCTTGATTACACCATTAACCTCGGAAGAGCGCATCAGAAAAATAGATTCATACACAAAGAGTTTTATCTATATGGTGGCCTCAAGTTCCATTACTGGAGCCAAAGGTGAAATCTCTCAACAGCAAATCGATTATTTCGAAAGAATCCAATCCATGAACCTGCAAAGCAACTTGATTGTCGGATTTGGAATCTCCAATCACCAAACCTTCTCAAAAGCTTGTGAATATGGAAATGGAGCCATTATTGGATCAGCATTCATTAGGTTCTTAGAGCAAAATGGTGTTGAAAAAATCAGTGACTTCGTCGATTCTGTTTTGAATTAAAACGAGACTGTTAAGAAACTCTTAAAGTCATATGAGGTGATTGATTAATGTTCTAACTTGCTGAACCTTATTCTAAACAAACAATCATGTCAAAAAAATTCCTCTTTATTTTAGCGTTTTTCGCTACAGGATTTCTAGTGGCTCAAAACTCTTTGATCCGAATGCCAAGCATTAGTCCAGATGCATCTGAAATGGCTTTTTCCTATCAAGGTGATATTTGGACCTACAACTTCAGCACACAACAAACCAAACGATTGACCTTGCATCAAGGATTTGAAAGCAATCCGATTTGGAATACAAACGGAACACAAATTGCTTTTAGTTCCAATCGTAAAGGAGTCAACAATATTTTTACTGTTTCTAGTAATGGTGGAGCTCCAAAACAAATTACCTACTATCCAACTGGAGACACACCTTCAGATTGGACCAAGTCAAATGAGATCGTATTCACCACCAACAGAGTTTTAAAAGGACCTGAGTGGGACGCTCAAATCTATGAAGTAAACGCCAACGGTGGAACGCCTGAGCGTTTGATTACCGCTTTAGGAAGTATGGCAACTGTATCGCCAAACGGACAATTTGTAGCGTATGTCAAAGGAGCTTGTAGAATTTCTCGTGAAGACTATGAAGGTTCTGCGCAGCGCGATATCTGGTTGTACAATGAGTCAACTGATCAATATGTTCAGATTACTGATACAAAAAGAAACGATCATTCTCCACACTGGGATTCAGCAGGAAACCTTTATTATGTTGGAGCAGAAAGTGGACGTTATAATATCTACAAGCAAAGAATTGGGGGCAATGGATCTGCACAAGGAGCTCCTGAAAAAATCACCAATCAAAGAAAAGATGGTGTGGTTTGGTACTCTGTAAGTGACAATGGAACGATTGTATTCTCAACGGCATTTGATGTATATCAAATCAGAAATGGAGCGACTAGAAAGTTATCATTGAATCTAAATACAGACTACCGTTTTGAAGAAGAGAAAACAACAACGACAAGCGGTGGAATCCGTTCCTTCGATGTTTCTCCGAACGGGAAATTAATTGCCATGGAAATCGGAGGTGAGATCTTTGTAAAGCAAAATAACAAAGAGAAGAAACGCTCTAACAATGTGAGCAATCACCCATTTAGAGATCGTGATCCACAATGGATCAGCGACAAAGAAGTGATCTTTATTTCCGACAGAGACGGACACAATGAAATCTACCTTTCTAGGTCAAAAGATACTTTGGTAGGAATGGAAAGAAGTTTGAAGATTGAAACTAAGAAATTGACGAAGAGCAAGGAAGATGTTTATGATTTAATCGTTTCGCCAGATCATAAGAAAGTGTCTTACAGAGTGGGTAGAGGTACTTTGATGGTTGCTGATATCAAAGAAGGAAAAATTGAAAAACCTCAAACCTTCTCCTCAGGTTGGGCAGGAGCTAACGGGGTGAGCTGGAGTCCAGATAGCAAGTACTTAGCATACTCTCAGCAAGACTTAGATTTTGACAGTGAGATTTTTATTCAGTCTGTAGACAATCCAAAAGATAAGATTAATATTTCCATGCATCCAAGAAGTGACTTCTCACCAGTTTGGAGTCCAGATGGAAAAAAGATTGCCTTTACTTCCAATAGAAGTGGAAACCGTGGTGGAATCGACTATGATGTTTGGATGATCTGGCTGCAAAAAGAAGACTGGGAACGTTCAAGACCTGACAGAGAAGACGGAGATTACTATCCTGTCAAAGAAGAAAAGAAAGGGAAAGGAAAGGGCAAAAAGAAAGTAGAAGTGAAGATTGATAAGGATCGAATTTACGACAGATTGGTTCGTATCACACGTTTACCAGATGATGAATTCGGCGGAGTCTTCAGCCCAGATAGTAAATTTATTTACTACTCTGCCACAGATCCTGCAACCAATAGTAGGAGTTTCTACAAAGTAAAAACCGATGGAACCAAGCCAAAAGCCATTCGAGGAACATCTAGAGTGGGTGGTTTTGCCGATATCAATGGAAAGTTCTATTTCACCTCTCGCGGTGCTTTAAAAGAGTTGAACCCTAAGAGTGATAAAGTAACTTCTTTACCACATACGGCGAAGTATAGCGAAGACTTTAAAGCAATGAATGAGCAAGTTTTCGAAGAAGGAACACGTGTCTTAACCATGGGATTCTATGATCCAAACTTCCACGGATACAATTGGAATGCATTGATCAAAAAATACAAGCCATTGGCATTAAGAGCGAGCACGGAGCAGGACTATAGCTTTGTTTTCAACTTACTATTAGGTCAATTGAATGCAAGTCACATGGGATATCGCGCAGGAACTCCAGAAAGAACCAACAGTGATAATATTGGGTTGTTAGGATTGGAAGTAAAAAATACATCCAATGGAGCACGAGTAGAATATGTGTTGAAGAACTCAGTAGCGAACAAATCCAAAGTCGATTTAAAGGCTGGTGATGTGATTACTTCTGTCAATGGTCAGAAAGTGAGTTCAAATACAAACTTCTATAGTTTACTAAAGAATACACGAGGCGACGAAGTATTATTAACCTTATCAAACGGTGACGAAGTGGTGGTAAGAACTTCAGGAAGCTTACGAAGATTGCAATACGAGTCTTGGGTTGAATCTAGAAAGGCCTTGGTGGATAAATATTCAAACGGTCAGTTAGGATACATTCATATCCAAGGAATGAGTCAGCCAAGTTTTGAGCGTTTTGAGCGTGAGTTAAAGGCCAGCGGATATGGAAAGAAAGGAATTGTAATTGATGTTCGTTACAACGGTGGAGGTTGGACCACAGACCGATTGATGGCTGTCTTGAATGTGGACCAACATGCCTATACCATTCCAAGAGGAGCGGCGAAAAGCCTACAAAAAGAAAACAAGAAATTCTCAGGAAATTACCCGTTCAATGAGCGTGCAATCTTGTCTGTAAATACCAAGCCAAGCATTGCTTTGTGTAATGAGAATAGTTATTCGAATGCTGAGATTTTCTCGCATGCCTACAAAAACTTAGGTTTAGGAAAACTAGTTGGACAACCGACCTTTGGAGCGGTAATTTCCACAGGAGGTTATGGATTGGCAAAAGGATTCGTGAGAATGCCATTCAGAGCTTGGTATGTAAAAGCCTCAGGAAAGAATATGGAAAATGAAGCACCAGCTGTTCCAGATTACTTGGTGAAGAATGCACCGGGTTGGGGAGCAAGAGGTGAAGACGATCAATTGAAAAAAGCAGTAGAAGTTTTACTGAATGAAGTCAATTAGTAAGAACAACTTTGAATATAAAAAAGCGAGCTATTTAGCTCGCTTTTTTATGATTTAGATATTTTTCTTTTTTCTATTTCTTTAATTGTAAGTCCATGTTTATCCTTCCAAGATGTTCGTCCATTAACTGAATATCCAAGAATAACCGCCGCCGCTGCCGAAGCACTCGTAAACAAATGATTCTTGACAAACATTAACTTATCCATATAAACTTCCTGTATTATCCCATCGTTAATCAGCTTTCCTCTTAAGGCTCCATAACCATAATTTTTAGTTGGGTTAGTGGCAACCTCAGAATCTTGTAGAACAACCAAACCTTCGTCTGTTTGAATTGCACTAGCCTTTATTCCTTTTACATTTAAGAAAAGTTTGTACTCCGTATTCGATTTATCATTTGAGTCTGATTCTGTTTCTTCATTTGATTGAAACTTTTCTTTAAGAGTATTCAAGGTGGAAAATTGATCTTCTAAAAATTTATGACCTAAGGTTCCAGTTATCAATTTGATATTTGATAGAAACTCTTCCATAGCATCTTTATCGGGTAAAGGTAAAGACGAGGCGGTAGGATTATTACCGTTAAGAACTTTGTAGCGATCCGCCATTTTGCTTGTTTCTACAATTCTGCTTTCCAGATACTTAATGTGAGATTTGGTTAGGTTTTCATCTTTGCTGGTAAAAATAATTACATCACTCCAGAACTCCTTTTTGAGATCATGGCTTTTCAATCTATCCCATACATTTTCCGACTCTCCAATGTAGACCTCTGATTTTAAACTATTCTCATTTTGACCTATTAAAAAGTAAACTCCTTGGGTATTTATTTCTTTTTCAAAAGATTCGTTTAAGGTTGATAGCTTATTTCTTGGACACGATAACGCCTGAATAGTTTGGTTCACCAATTCAGCAAACTTAATTCCAGTAACCGTACCTTCTTTTAGGTAAATTCGTATACTTTTTCCTAGCTTCATGATTTTACTTCTTAATAAACCTTTTCACCATTTAAGTAAGTTGTCACAGCTTTGGTATCTGGAATTTTACTTCCTTCCACTTCCATGATGTTTTGATCCAAAATAACGAAATCAGCAAACTTCCCAACTTCAATACTTCCTTTTTCGTTTTCTTCGAAGTTTGAATAAGCTGCCCAAATAGTCATTCCTTTCAAGGTTTCTTCTCGAGTCAATGCATTTTCCATTTGATACCCGCCTTTCGGATATCCTGAAGTATCTTTTCTCTCTACAGCGGCATAAAAGGTTAAAAACGGATTCACTTTTTCCACTGGATAATCGGTTCCTAAAGCTACCATTCCATAGGTGTCTAATAATTTCTTGTATGCATATCCACCTTTGATTCTGAACATTCCAACACGATCTTCTGCCCAATACATATCTGAGGTTGCATGTGTTGGCTGAACTGATGGAAACACATTGTTAAACAGACTGAAATCATTCCCATCCACAATTTGTGAATGTTCATTTCTCCAACGTCTGTCTTTGGCATTGACTTCTTTTAGGGCTTCTTCGTATACTTTTAATACCCAGTAGTTCGCTGAGTCACCAATAGCATGTGTGTTCATTTGATAGTCGGATGCAGCAATTTGCTTGGCGATTTCTCGATATCGTTCTGCTGGGTAAATCAAGGCACCAAAATGACCTTTACGATCGCTATATGGTGCTTTCATAGCAGCTCCGCGAGATCCTAGGGCTCCATCGCCATATACTTTGAAGGAACGAACATTCAAACGATCGGTTTTGTAGATTCCTTTCTTGATGTAATAATCCAAATGTTCTTGAGTTGTAGAAACCATCGCATAAACGCGGATTTTTAGATCGCCAGCTTGTTGTAAGCTATCAATCAACTCAATTTCCTTTCTAGCCAATCCAGCGTCATCAACCGTTGTCAATCCATAACTAAAGTTGATTTTTTCTGCAGCAAGCAATCCTCCAATAGCTTCTTTGGTTGTGGTATTGGGCATTTTGATATAATCCATGGCTCTGTCAATCAACACTCCAGTCAATCGTCCATTATCATCTGTAATGAATTCTCCTCCCACCACTTCTTTAGGGAACTTGGTTTCTGACAATCCTGAATAGTTTAAAGCGGCTTCATTTACTAATAAAGCGTGTCCATCCACACGTCTCACAGCAATTGGAGTCTTTGGAAATAACTTGTCTAGCTTCGCTTTGGTCGGGAATTCTTTCACAGGCCAATCGTTCTGATCCCAGCCACGACCAGTCACATAATCAACACCTCTTTCGTCGATGAAATCTGAGATTTTTTGAATGACATCGTCATAACTCTCCGTTCCTTCCAAACTGATTTTTTGTTGTTGCAATCCAAAACGGAAGAAGTGGCAATGTGCATCAATCAGTCCAGGAACTAAAGTTTGACCTTTGGCATCTAAAGTTTCATCGGAAGTATATTTGTTCGTGATTTCTGCAGCGGTTCCCACAGCGACAAACTTACCATCTTTAACGGCAAACGCCTCAGCTTTGCTGAAAGCCTCATCCACCGTATAGATGTTAGCATTGGTCACGATGAGATCTACCTTCTCTTGCTGACAAGAAATGAATAGAAAGCTCGATATGATGAAGTAAAATAGTTTTTTCATGGTTTAAGCAATGATTAAGGCTTGTTGTAGATAGATTAAATAAGCGAAATAAATCAATAAAAATTGAATGGGAATTCGGATAATAGCGAGTTTCTTTGAACCAATAGCTGGCTTTTCTCGACTGAGATCCCAGATGTGAATGGGAAGTAATAGCATCAATAAAATGATGATTCCCAAAGCAGCTTCTTGAATATAAGTTGGGAATAGCAATCCGATTCCTAGTACAAACTCAATCACTCCAGTGCCATAATTGGACAGTTCCTTTGGAAAGGGTTTGGGAATGAATCGATAGAAAAATTTTGGTTTTACGAAGTGCATGATTCCTGCATAGGCAAAGAATGCTGCAAATACAAATCGCAAAATGGTTACAAAAATGTCCATACTAGGGTTTTAATGGATCGTTGTTGTACAGGTACTTATCCATCAAATAAATCAAGCTACTCATAGAAGCGCTTCCTAGTTCCAACTCGCGTTTATTCACCTTATCGAAAGTATCGATAGAGGTGTGGTGATAATCAAAATAGCGTTGACTATCGGGACGATAACCTACTAAGGTCACAGCATCGTCTTTTAAGGGCGAGATATCGGCACCGCTTCCACCCTTCACCAAATCATGCAAACCGTATGGAGATAATAATTTCTTCCAGCTTTTTACCAAGTCCGTATTGGATTCATTCGCATCAATGGAAAATCCTCTTGGTGTATGTCCTCCAGCATCAGATTCCATTCCGCCCACGTGGATTTCTTTGTTCACTTTCGCCAAGCGAGCATATTCTTTGGCGCCTCGAGTTCCATTTTCTTCGTTCATGAAGAAGACCACACGCAAGCTATTCTTTGGTTTGATATTGTTCTTTTTGAATAGATAAGCTACTTCTAAAGACTGCACAATTCCCGTTCCATCGTCATGAGCTCCTTCGCCCAAATCCCAAGAATCTAAATGTCCACCAACCACGATCACTTTCTCTGGATTTTCAGAACCGTTGATTTGTCCCACCACATTGAAGGATGGCGCATCTGGCAAGTTCTCACAGCTCTGTTTGAAATAGAATTTTAAATTGGGATTGGTTTTTAAATCGGCGCTCAAGCTTTCCGCAGCCTTGGTGCTAATAGCCGCCGCAGGAATGTGTTTTTCTTCTGGAAGATCTCGATAGCTCATGGTTCCTGTATGCGGATAATCATCAATTCCGTTGGTCATCGATCTCACAATTACACCAGCCGCATCATATTTAGCAGCTACAGCAGCACCAAAAACACGCTGACCTACACAACCTCCGTAAGCACGAAATGTATTGATGAGTCTATTTTCAAAAGGTCGATTGAAGAAGACAATTTTACCTTTGAGTTGGTCACCCAACTGTTCAGCTTCGTCCAAGCTTTTCACCTCAATCACTTCTGCAGTGACTCCGTTTTTTGGCGTGGCAATGGAAAATCCAAGGGCACAAATGGCTACGTCAGTTTTCTTTCCATTGACCGTGTAATGTGCGGTTTCTTTTTCACCGCGAACCCAATGCGGAACCATCACAGGTTGCAACCAAACAGAATCCAGACCCACTTCTTTCATAAGTTCTTCTCCCCATTCCACAGCCTGTTGTGCTTCGGGAGAACCTGACAATCTTCCGCCGATATTTTGAGTCAAATCACGCAGCCATTCATAGGACTGACCTTCGGTGAGTGCGGTGTTAAAAAAGTGTTTGATGTTGGTAGAATCAATTTTCTCTTCTATGGATAACACGTTTGAATCTACAGGGGAACTTGATTGGTTTTGGCAAGAAAAGATGAGTCCTGCACAAACCAATAGCATCAGTTTTTTCATTTGTAATATTTGAATCGTTGAGAACCTAAAAATACGGAAAGTTTTGGAGACTGTTTTAATCTGTTGGAGATCGTTTGAAGAATCAACAGATTACCCTTTGCCGTTAGTTTTTATCAATTGTCTTTTGGGCTTAACCTAACTTATTTTGAATCGCTGTTTTGTATCGTCTCAATTCCTTAAATACCTTTGGTGCTAACAATACCAACCCAATCATATTGGGAACCATCATGGCAAAGACCATGGCATCTGAGAAATCAATCACAGCATTTAAGGTAGCCGCGGCCCCAATGACGGTGAAAATGCAAAAGATGACCTTGTAGATATTTCCTGTTCTTTTCTCTCTTCCGAATAAGTAGGACCAGGACTGATACCCATAATAGGACCAGGATATCATGGAGGAGAATGCGAATAAAATCACAGCAACGGTTAATACATATGGAAACCAAGAAATGCCACTTTCCAAAGCTTTGGAGGTGAGAATGGCACCTTGCTCAAAACTCACTGGATTTCCAGCCGTAATTTGCCCTGTGATGATCAATGCCAAAGCCGTCATTGTGCAAACCACCACCGTGTCAATAAAAGGTTCTAGTAGAGCAACCAAGCCTTCACTGGCTGCATAGTTGGTTTTTACAGCTGAATGAGCAATAGAGGAAGATCCAATTCCTGCTTCGTTGGAGAACGCACCACGTCGAAAGCCTTGGACCATAACTCCGATGATTCCACCTGCAATTCCTTCTGGATTGAAGGCACCTTGAATAATTTCTCTAAGGGCACTCGGAATCTGGGTATAGTTGGTCACCAAAACTGTGATGACTGCCAACACATACACCACAACCATTATTGGAACTACTTTGTCCGTAACCTTGGCGATTTTTTTGATACCACCGATGATGACAATTCCCGCAAAGATGGCCATGACCAAACCAAATAACCATCCTTTCCCGTAAATAAAACTTTGTTCGCCACCAGTTACATATTCGAAGAGTTTAAAGGCTTGATTCACCTGAAACATGTTTCCGCCCCCAAAAGAACCACCCACACACATGATCGCAAATAGAATGGACAGTACTTTTCCTATTTTACCTAAACCGAGTTCTCTCAATCCCTTTTTGAGATAATACATAGGACCTCCAAAAACGGTTCCATCGCTGGCAATTTCGCGGTATTTCACACCCAGTGTACATTCTACAAATTTGGATGCCATTCCCAACAGTCCAACAATGATCATCCAGAAGGTAGCACCTGCGCCACCAATGGACAATGCAATGGCTACTCCCGCAATATTTCCCAATCCAACCGTCGCCGAAAGTGCAGCAGTGAGCGCTTGAAAATGGGAAACTTCTCCGTTACCTTCAGCCGTGGTCTCTTGACCTTCTGACTTTTCTAAGTGATCGTATTTTCCTCTAACGACATTGATTGCCGTAAAGAATCCTTTGAAGTTGATGCCTTTGAAATAGAAGGAGAAGTATAAGGCACCACCTACCAAAACAATCAATACCCAAGGAATAGGAATGGAACTGGTAAAGGGGATTTCATACAAAATAGCGTCTGTAAACCAACTGGTCGCTCCACGAAAGGATTCATTGATTTGTTGATCTACAGATGGATTTGTTTCTTGAAAAAAGGTTGGAATTGCAGCAAGTGATTTCATCGATTTTTGACTTTATGTTCAACGATGCTAAGTTGACCACAGTCGTTTGAAACCAAAAGGTTACACATTGATGAAAATTGAAGGGCAAGTGGTTAAGTATATGATTAAGTGTGGTGATTGAGCGTAGTCGAAATCACCTTAAAGGGAAGTGGCTAATTATTTGTAATACTCGCATAAGACAACAAATCATTGTCTTTGGCATATTGAATGAGTTGTTCTTTTCCACCAGAACCTGAGATGTTCAATGCTTTTTTGATTTGGTAAATGTGAGTTTGGAATCCATCTACACTGATGTTCATGGCTTCGGCGATTTCGGTATAGGATTTTTGAGTTCCGCATACACCCAAATTTCCGAGAACTTCCTTTTGTCGATCTGACAATTCAACCGTAGAATCTTTCTTCAATTGATCGTATTGCTTTCGCTGTTCAGAGATTTCGATTTTCAATCGTTTGATGGTGTCCAAGTGACTCTCATTGGCAATGATGAGAGATTCTTGCTCTTTGTTGAGTTGCTCGTTTTGTGCTTTCAATTTGACGAACTCTGTTTGTTGTTCTTCTTTTTCCGCCAGTAACTTCCAGCTGTATAATAGGATAGTGAATAACAAGATGAACAAGAACTTGAATGAAAGTCCGGTGACCACACCTAAGAGGTTCCATGTCTCAATATTCATCCACTCTTTAGCTTGCTCGATTGGGAAAATTCGATGTGTGACGGCAATGATGATCAGCACAAACAAAGCAAACGTGGGTAAATACATGAAGCGCATTCCACGACTTTTGAATGCTTTGTTCAACTCTTGCAATAGTGCAAAGGCAACCACTAAAGAAATGGGAATGTCAATCAACCAAATCACATTGTTACTCGCATCTTCTTGATAATTGGTAGAGTAGGAGATGGCAAAAACTGAAGCAATCATGGCTAAGATTCCCCCAAAAATCATAAAGACTTCTTTGTTGGTAAACCGTTCAATGATTCGAATGACGAGGTTTCTTTCTTGGTTATGTTCAATAGAAGGAATCGACATCAAAATAAACAGGGAATTGATCAAACTAATGAATACTCCCAAGCTAATAATGATCTTGTCGTTAGATTCAATATTGAATAAGGAGATTAGCAGAATATTGATAAAAGCCCCAAAACCCCAAGAAAAGATGGCCAAGGCAAACCATTTAATTCCGCTTACCGAAACAGAGGCGGGGTCTTTCAGTTTTTCTTTTAGGTACACACGTTGAATGACAAAGGCTGTAATGATACAGACAATGGCCGTGATGTAATACGAAAGCATGGTGAGCATAGAAAATTCCTTACGGAACTAATTTAGGAATATTTAGTTGATTTGGATGTGAATATGATCATCATGTCGTACAGAATGACATCGCTTGAAAGTGAATCACGAATTAAAAATCAAACTTATAAGTCACGCCACCTAATACTTGGAATCCTTGCACTTGGAAGCTTGCAAAACGTTCATAATTGTTATTGAGAACATTGTTCAACTTCACAAATACTGAAACGAAGTCATTAAAGTGATATCCACCATTTAGATTTACATCCGTAAAAGCGTCTAGTGTTCTTGTACTGCTAGTTCCCAGTGGGAACGTACCTACCAATAAATCTTCTCGTTCACCTACGAAGAAGATATTGGCACTCGCATACCATTTATCGTTCTTGTATTTCCCAAAGATTCCGCCTTCCAATTGTGGAAGGTTCCAGGCTTCTCTTTGATTTGTAGTAAACGAATTGAATTGTGCATTTCCACCAATCACCAAACGTTTGGTGACATCTACTTCCAACTCTCCAAATATGGATAAGGTAGTTACATCGTCATAGAGTACAGAAAATGAGTTTCCATATCGGAATCCGAGTAAAGGATCTCTGAACGCATTAAAGGTTCCGTTCGAAAGGGACGTATTGCGCACAAATAGAGGTTTGTCTTCTTCGTTTTTGTAGCTAGCTCGAATATCAAAACTCACATCCGATGAGAATTTTCCATTGATTCCTCCGAATAGATTGTATTGCTCATTGGTAGTGGTCACTAGTAAGGTTGGAGAAACAAATGGATTGTCCTCACTCAAACTTTGAAAGGAATTCATATGCAAATCACCACCTGCTCCTGCATATACATTTACAAGTTTCGATACCAATGGATAGGTAATTTGAACATCAGGATAGACTAAGAAGTTGGTCAAACTATTTTCTGTATCTAAGGATAAGAAGAGTTTTGTTCCCAGCTTGATATTGAAATCTTTCCACTCAAAACGGTAGGTTGGATTCAATCCAACATTCAGAAAACTGTAAGCGATGTTATCGTCTGTATCGTAGGTCTGTTCAAACTCACCGCCTAAATATTCGATTTCTGTCTTTAGATCCAAATCGTTTAAATTTCTACTGATCCTAGTCAGTGGGAATTGGAAATTGGGCCTCAGAGCGAATCGGATTTCCTGACTTCCAAACTTATCGTCAAACATACTCAAAGAAGCTTTGATGTCATCAATATATGAGTCTTCAAACATAAGTTCCCCTTCTAATTCATAGAGGCCATAGGTTTGTTTTTCAGCAATACTAGCGATGGTTTCTGTATCAAAACTAATATCTGGTAAACCGTACCAATTGTAAGTGTTCTGTTTTAAGTTTCCGCCGAGTTTCCAAGTGAAATATCGAGCTTCTTGCATATAGTAAGCACCCACGGTGATGTTTGTATATCCATTGTTTAAAGGTGTGCTTTCCACTCCATTTTCAGAGGAAATGTACTTTAAGTATATTCCAAAATCGTCTTCAAATTTTCGATTCTGATGCAAGAAGGCTTCCACAAAAGGCGTGTTGAAATTACCATAACCTGCAGCTACATAATTATCGAATAGGCGTTCTTTTTTACCTACATCAATTCCCTTCACTACACCACTTTTCGGAACGAATGTGGATGCTACGGGAGCTGAAAAAATAGAATAGCTCAGTTTTTGCTTTTTCGTTTTATCACTTAAAACGATTTTTGGTGTTTTTTTGATTTTAAAGGCATCAGCAATGGTAGGTGTATACGATGTAATTACCGTGATTACCTCAGGCTTGATAGTATCTTTTGCCTTTTCTTTCTTTGATTTTCGTTGCGCTACTACAACCACAGAAGCCAACATAAAAAATAATACAATACTCTTTTTCATCTGTCTAATTTTTAGGAGTAGTTACTGAATTATTGGTTTTGGCTTCGTTGAGTTTGATCTTTTTCAATTCATTTTTAGCATCATTCACAATGTCGTCGTATTGCGTAAAGTTCTTGATGATATTTTCTAAGATATAGGTGGCTTGATAAGGATCATTGTTTTCCAAGGCATAATAGTTTTTCGCCATGATAATGAAACTTTTGGCTCCCCAATATTTATAAGCAGAATAGTCTGATGTAATGGTTTGAATCACTTTATTAGAATCTGCATACAGCTTTTGTTTGTTTAAGAAGTAGGCACTATAATAGAGTGCTTCGGCTTTTAACTCACCCCTGGCGTTCCGTTCCACCTCTCGATAAAACTCTTCGGCTTTGGGAAAATCTTCCGTTTGGAAGGCAGAGCGTGCAATGATGATTTTCGCGTCGTATTCTACATTGGAATCAATTTTGTCCTTGAATAGAATCTTCTCAGCATAGTTCACCGCTTTTTCATATTCACCAGCCTGATAGTATCCTTTCATTAGGTTGCTCTGTGCATATACAATGTTCTGATCAAGATTTGCTTCTTGCTCTAATCGTTCTAACAATGGAATGGCTGTGGTCCAGTCTTCTTTTTCTAGGAGGATTTGCGTGAGTTTATTTAAGGCCTCTTCGCTATATTCACTTTGAGGCTGATCCACTACATATTGGAAATTGGGAACTGCCTCCTCTTTTGATCCACTTTTGACCAAGAGTTGAGCCAGGTAGAAATTCGCTTTCAAAGCACTCAATCCATTTGGAAATGCTTCAATGTATTTTTTAAATCGAATGATTGCCTCAGGAATATCATTTTCGATGTACTTGTTCTCTGCAGATTCATAGGTATCATTATCCAATTCTGCATTCGGAACATTGGCAAAATCAATTCCCTGCACCCATTTTGCATATTCATCTACCTCTCCGATATCTACGTATACACGTCTTGCATTGGTTACAGCTTCTTTTGCTTCTTCTGAATTGGGAAACTTGGCAACAATGTCTTTGTAGTTTTGAAGTGCCTTTTGGTTCTCATTGTCGTTATAGTACAATAAACCATCTCGTAAAAGTGCTCTTGGATTGTAAGAACTTTTTGGGTGATATTTAAAAAGACGCTTATATGCTTCGTGTGCATTTTGATTGTCTTTCATGGCAGCATAGGTATTCCCTAACTGGAACAAAGCATCGTCTCTAAAGTTGGACGATTCGAAGTTGGTCAATAGCTCTTGAAGCTTGGCAACCTTATTTTCGTTGTCTTTTAGGAAACCATAACTCATTCCTATTTGATACTGTGCATAATCAGCTCCAGCACCAATCTGCTCTGCAACAATCCTGTAGGATTCGATGGCATTTTTATAGTTACTATCTGCAAAATAACAATCACCTGCTCGAATGATCGCATCATCCGTCATACTCAAATCTTCATTCTGCGATTGTACAAACAATTGGAATGATCTTACAGAACTTCCGTAGTTCTTTAGCTTGAAGTGACTATATCCAATATTATAATCGATATAGGCATATTCTTCGGTGTCCTTAGCGGTTGGATTGGTTCTAAAGTCTAAGAAACGGTCCAAGGCTACTTGGAAATTCCCCAATCGATAATTAGCTTCACCATTCCAATATTGCGACTTAGCTTTGATGGCGTTTTCAGAAGATTTGATTCCGTCTAACAAATAAGGTAAGGATGCTTCCAACTTGTTTTCATTAAACAATTGAATACCTCTGTAATAGGAAACCTCATAGGTGAGTTCCTCATTTTGTTTGCTCTTACTTTTGGCCAAATAATCCAAAGCTCCTTGATAATCTTGCTGATATAAATAAGAAGTAACTACCAATCCATTGATCTCGTTATAACTTGGGTTTTTAGGATAGGTCTTCAAGAAGTCTTGTAAGATCTCAGCAACACTTCTGTACGGATTTCCTTCTTCGTAGCTCAACTTGGCATAGTTCAAAGCAGCATCTTCTTTTACCTTTAAGTCGAAGTTCATTTCACTAGCACTCTTAAATGCGTTCAACGCTTCGGACTTTTTCTCTAGGTAGAGATAACATTCACCTAAGTTGTAATACGCTTTTTGCGAAACATTGTTTTTCTCGTCAATAATCTTATTGAAATTGTTAACCGCATTTTCAAAATCGTTTTGTTTGAAATACGCATATCCTAACTGATAATAATCGGTATTGTTCCATTTTCCTTTCTTACCTCGATAAGCTTTCAGGTAAGGGATGGACTCTTCGTATTGTTTTAGGTTGAAATGACTTTCACCTACAATCTTTGAGATTTCAGATTGATCTTTCGGTTTTGCTTTTTCCAATAACTTTTTACCTACTTCAATACATTTTTCAAAACGTCCCGCTTTGAAACTAATATCCAATAGGTAGTACGTCACTTCACTTTTATAGGCTTGCTCATCGGCAATTTCTTCCAACGTCTTTTCAGCAATCTCATAGTCTTCTTGCTTGTACGCGATGTACCCAAAATAATAACGAGAGTCATTCCCGTACTTTGGATCGTTGATAAGTGTGACGAATTTATTCTTGGCGAAGGTCAAATTTCTTGTCGCTAAAAAAGCATAACCCATTTTGAAATTCAATTCTTTCTTGTTGTCTTCAGAAAGTGCGTCTTGATTTACTTTTGAATACCACTTTAAAGCGTACGCAGCTCTTTTGTTGGCAAAGTAGTAGTTTCCAACATTGAAGTATGCCTTGTCTTTTTTATTACTGTTAGGGTGATTGTCAACAAAACTCAATACTTTTTTATCGGCATCAGTTTGATTGAGTCGAATGGCACACATGGCATCGTAGTAATCGGCATCGGCTTTCAATCGCATTCGATCTTCAGCGTTTTCAGAAACATCCATAAAAGTCTTCTGAGCGGCTGCATATGCCTTGCTATTGAAGAGTTTTACGGCATGATTATAGTCTGCCAATAAATTGATATCGATTTCTGATTGCTGTGCAAAAACTGAGAGCGATAGAATAGTAAAAAACAAGGTGGTTAGTCTTCTATGAAAAAATTGAGGATTCATTTGGGAGTCTTTTGCTATTATAACAGATAACGCAACTTTTCTGCTTTTGTTGGATTCTGAATAAAAATTCTATCTCAAAAATAGGAATTGCATTTTGGAATCCTAGTGATTCCAAGGCGAATTCTCACGATTTCTGTCAATAAAATTATGTACGTTTGTAGAAAGCAAGAATTTCATGGCGGAGACAATTTTATACCTAGAAAATGCAGACATCTATCAACGAGATAGTTTGGTGCTTTCTAAGGTAAACCTGAAGATTGAGAAAGGCGATTGGTTCTACCTCATTGGGAAAACAGGGAGTGGAAAAAGTAGTCTTATGAAAACCCTCTACGGCGATTTGAAATTGCAACGTGGACTGGGGGAAGTTGCTGGCTTTGATCTCAAAAAATTGAAAGAAAAAGAGATTCCTTTTTTGCGTAGAAAGATTGGAATTGTCTTCCAAGACTTTAAACTTTTGAATGATCGAACTGTTTTTGACAATCTTGCTTTTGTGTTAAAAGCCACAGGTTGGAAAGATAAAGATGAGATCAAACAGAAAATTGAAGAGGTATTGGAACACGTTGGGATGAAGACTCAATATTACAAGAAACCTTTTGAATTAAGTGGAGGAGAACAACAGCGTGTTGCCATCGCACGAGCTTTGCTAAATGACCCTGAGATTATTTTAGCAGACGAGCCTACAGGGAATCTTGATCCGAAAACCTCTATTGAAGTGATGGAGTTGTTAGAACAGATTCATAAAAATGGAAGAAGTGTTTTGATGGCTACGCATGATTACGCTCTGATTGTAAAGTTCAAACACAAAACCATCAAATGTGAAGGTGGCGAATTGTTTGAAATGGCTACTTCTTAAAAATTATATCAATCATTTTTTGAGCACCTACGTTTGGGCTAAAATTGGCGAGCACTTTTTCTCGTTTGCTGCGGATTTCTTGATTGAATTCTTGATCGAATAACTCCTTTGTTTTTTGAAGGAACTCTTCTTTGGTGTTGGCTTTTTCACAAAGAGATTCCAGTCCTGTGCCATCAACCATGAAATCATTGGCAATTACAAATTTTCCTTGGTATAAGGTATTCAAAAGCTTTAACTTAATGCCTGTGTTTTGAAAGGTAGGTAATACGTTGATGTGTGCATTTTGAAACAATCGATCCAAGTCATTTTCCTTGACCAAACTGTGGAAAACAATATTGTCATACTTTAAGATTTCCTTGCTCACTTCATCGTTAAAATAGCTGCTGGCAATCACCAACTGATATTCTGAGTCCTTATAAGTATCAATTAAGAACATTGCGGCATTTACATTCTCAGAAACTAAGATATTGCCATGATACAAAATGAAGTCACCTCTTTTTGACAATGTTGTATGTATGTTGGTATCGTGAAATGCTGGTACATATTCACATTTTTCACCATATTTTTTCAAAAAGTATTCTTGTTCTAATGGTGAAATAGAGAAGATACCGTCCATTACATTTAGAATCTTTTCGTATTTCTTTAATTTTTTCGCTTCTTGATGAAAGAAGTTACGCCTAAAAAAATTGGATTCGCTCTTTGCCAGACCTTTGTAAAAATGATGTTCAACATTATGAGCCCTTAAATACAGTTGACGATCCTTAAAATCGGCCAAGTTTAAAATATAAGTGGTATGCAGCCCATCGAAAAGAATGGGCAAGTTGTCTTTCTTTAGGTTGGCAATGAGTTCTTCATTTCCTCTACTTTTTACAATAAAAGGATAATCGTTGGATAGCATACTACTGAAATAGGAATTTCTCTTATAGTAATGTACTTTTTCACAATAATCATCCAATTCTTGTTGCTCTGGTTTGCCATATTGAAAGCAATGTAGTGTCACTGAAATATCTAAATCATGCAAGGCTTTGATCTTGTAGAAAACATCAATGACCCCGCCATAAATGGGAGGATAAGGGATGTCAAAAGAAATAAGATGCAGCCTTTTTTTCATGAAAGACAAAAATAGAATTTAAACGCAGATTGTTGGTTAGAAAAGAATCTAATTCTTTTAATATATATCAACGCAAAATGCTTAGTGTTTAGTATTTAAATCAAAAGGAATCCTAACAAAATTTGTTCTAAACAATCTGAAATACAAATTATGCAATCAGGCATCGTTTGGGTTGAAAAAATGTATACATTTAACCGTTACTTAAAAGTACACATTTGAGCGAGTCTAGAAAACAAATTTCGGAATGGATTGCAGATTCTTTACAACAAAAGAAAAATGCACTTCAAGAACAATTTAGAACTACTTCGAATCCAATAGGTTATGTGGTGGTTGATGATTTGTTACCTACTGATTTTGTGAAAAGGATTCACAGTATTTTTCCTTCAATTGAGCGCACAGAAGAGAAGAAAAGCATTCGAGAGAACAAATACATTGCTTATCAAATGAATCGATTTGATGCGGTTCTCGAAGAATTGATCTACGCTTTTCAAGAGCCTAATGTGGTGAGTTTGATTGCTGATATCTGTGAAATTGAGCATTTGGAAGCCGATGTAAATTTATACGAAGGTGGCCTTTCACTC
>CAZTFN010000030.1:19813-22290 GCA_964612905.1 uncultured Flavobacterium sp.
AAGCAAGACAATTTCTTGAATCCCCACCTCGATAATTCTCACGACAAGGACATAAATCGATGGCGCGTATTGAATTTGCTTTTTTATGTAACTCCCGATTGGAAACTAGAAGATGGTGGAAACTTAGAGCTCTGGCCAAATGGAGTGAAATCAGATCCCGTTACAATTGTGAGTCAATTTAACCGATTGGTGATTATGGCAACGCATCAAAAATCTTGGCATTCGGTGAGCAAAGTTGTGGTTAATGATGTGCGTTGTTGCGTATCCAACTATTATTTTTCTCCAGAGCCTTTATTAGAATCTGATCGTTTTCACGTGACGACCTTCAGAGGAAGGCCTGAAGAGAAATCCAAAGATGTGGTATTACGATTGGATAGTCTACTAAGAGGAGGTTTGAGAAAATTTTTTAAGAAAGGAGTGCGAAAAAATAAACATGAGTATAAGAATCCTAAGAAGTAAGGAGTTCTTGTAGAGCTCGTTTTTCGATGGTCCAGGTGAGTTCTTTTTTTGCTTTTTTAAGTGCTTCGGTATAGTTCTCTGGGGACAATTCTTTGATAGATTTTGCCAAGTCTTTTGGAAATCTGTGGTATAATATTTTTCCGACCTGATACTTCTCAACAAGACTGGCCATATCCGGAAGATCGGAAACAATTACTGGAACTTCAGCCTGAATATAGTCGAAGATTTTATTAGGCAAGGAATAGCGATAGTTCAATCCTAAGTCTTCTTCCAAACTCAATCCAATAGTGGCATTGGGTGTCAAGTACTTTAATTCTTTGGGTAAGACTCGACCAACAAACTTCACTTTGTTTTCTAAACCTTCTACTAGAACTTTTTGCTCTAATTGTTCTAAAATATCTCCAGACCCAATGATTACCAAAATACAATCTTCCAAATATTCCATGGCGTCAATCATCAGTTCCAATCCTCGCCCCACATTCACGGAGCCTTGATATAATAGGACTTTCTTTCCTTTAATAGAGAAAGGAAATTTTTTTGGTGTTACATTTTTTACCACTGGAAGATTCCGTACCACAGTTACATTGATTCCATATCGTTCTTCGTAATGTTTTTTAATAGAATCACTCACGGTAATTACCTTCTTCAACTTAGGCAAGATCCGTCGTTCAATGCCCAGCCAAAAAGACTTGACAAACTTCCTGTTTTCCAATTCTGGGATTTCTGAAAATAGTTCGTGACTGTCAAAAATGAGTTCTTTTCCTTGAAATTTTGAGACCAAATAGTTCGGTAGCAATGTGTCTAAATCATTAGAAAACAGCATGTCTTTTTTAGTGAAGAGTAGGACGAAGAAAAGTCGAATATTCAGTTCAGCATAAAATAGAAATCCACGATTGAACAACATGCGCATTCGCTTGGTACTATAATCTCTATTTAAGATGTGTTGGGAATAGTTTTTTCTGCCGATCAATAGAATATCATAATCCATTTCTTTGAGTGTACGACAGATTTTGGAGACGCGCTGGTCGGTCACAAGATCATTAGAAACGGAGACAACAATTCTTTTCAAGGATAGAGATTAAAGCAAGCAATATAAAACAAAAAACCCACTCTTGAATCCTAAACTGGGTTCAGGATAGAGTGGGAAAAATTGCTATGAAAAAGAATGATAAGAGGATCTTATCACTTATATAGACGCATATATTCCAAAAAGATTACGCTAACTTTTGAGTTTAACAGTATTTTAAGATTGTAAACCCAGATATGTTAAAAAACAAGGCTGAAAACAGTACCTTCTCCTTCTACACTATTCACCAAAATTCTTCCTTTGTGTAGTAGCATGATTTGTTTACACAAACTCAAACCGATTCCACTACCTGCAGCTTTGCTAGTGAAGAAAGGAACAAAGATGTTTTCTACAATCTCTTTAGAGATGCCAATTCCGTTGTCATAGACTTTGATCACTGTCTGACGATTGGTATTCTGAGATGCTTTCACTTGGATCAATGGATTTTCAACATTTTGACAAGCATCTCGTGCATTGAGAATTAAGTTGATGAGTACTTGTTCAATCAAATGCACATCAATGTCAAGTTGCAGTCGTTTGGAGGTAATTGAAAATTGAATATCGATATTTTTAGCTTTGATAGAAGGCCCCATCAACAGCTGGATATTTTGGAAGAGTTCGGAAACCTGAATGTTTTGAAGGTTTAGATGCGTTACCTTACTCAAACTTCTATAGGTTTTAGCAAACTTGAGCAATCCTTGACTTCTCGATTTGATCGTTTTAATCCCAGCATTCAAATCCTCCAATTCCAAATTGCTTTCTTCTGGAGTGTCTAGACTGAGTTGGATACTTCGTTGTAAGGTGTCAGCCAAGGAAGAGATTGGAGCAATGGAATTCATAATCTCATGAGTCATCACACTCAATAACTTTTTCCATGCCTCCGATTCGTTTTGATTCAGTGTGCTGTCAATATTCTGAAGTACAATGAGCTTGAAAGAATCCTCTTCCACCT
>CAZTFN010000031.1:0-22285 GCA_964612905.1 uncultured Flavobacterium sp.
CTCCAACGGAACGACCAGACCCAGAGTCATTTGGCCCGGTTTGAACACCTCGCCATAGGCGCGGTTCAACGTCTTGAACGCCGTTTGTTCTGAAACATCCAGCATTGCGATGTTTCCAGTATCAGTGCTGTCCATGGTCAGTAGCGCACCAGCGTACGGCTTTCGATGCTGGTGCGGGTGATGGTTGGAGTACTTCTGAAGAACGTTATGATTACGATATTTCTGTAGGAAAGTCGTATGAGTATAGATTCAAAGTGAGTGCTTCCAATGACTTTGTGAAAGACAGTCGCTATAGTCCAATTGAAACAATAACAATAAATTAAAAATAGAAACCGCCGAAAGGCGGTTTCTATTTTTACAATTTGCTTTTGAACCATTTCGCAGCTTCACTCACAGATTCGTTTACTTCAGCTTCTTGATCATAATAATTAAACTGATGAAAGGGTGATTCCAGTTCAGTTTCCATCCAATGAAGTTTCTTGTCTGTTGCAGCAATCTGCTCAAAATACTTTTTGGTGTAATTGGGTAATACTGCACCGTCAGAATGAATCATCAAGATAGGTTGAGTAAGATGCTGAGCGGTTGGCATAGGATCGGTTGTTAACCAATCTTCCCAAGACATCACAGCAAATTTATCATTGCTCCATTCCTTGATCGCTCCTCGTTCGGGATTTAAATAATAATCATATGGACCATACATAGCGGCCAAAGCATCTTCTGTTGAAATGGTCGGGATGTAGGTGACAACACCACTTTGAGCATAGGTCTTTTTTGCATTTTGTGCAGCTTTGATTTTGGTTTGAACTCCTTCTTCGCCACCATAGAATAACTTTACGGCTTCAGCATCGTGCAACCAAGAGGCAGCAGTTACAACAGATTTGATTCTGTCATCTTCGGATGCTGCCATCAACGTATACATAGCTCCTGCGCATACACCAAAAGCTCCGATCTTTGAATTGTCTACAGAAGACATACTTCCCAAATAAGTCACTGCATTTTTAATATCAACTTTCTTTAGAGCCGGACTCTCATAAAATCGAGGTTCTCCTTCACTTTGTCCAAAGTTTCTAAAATCGAATGCCAAAGTAATGAATCCGTTTTGCGCTAATTTCTGCGCATACAAGCCCGCCATTTGTTCTTTTACTGTCGTCCAACTTCCTGATACTACAATAGCTGGATACTGTTTTCCTTCTTCATAATTCTTCGGATAGAAGATGTTTCCTTTGAGCTGAGCTCCTTCGCTTTTAAATGTTATGGTTTCCATGGTGTTTGCTTTGGTTTTTATTTCTTTTTTTACGCCACAGCTTAAAATGATTACTGTTACTAATGAGACGATGAAATACTTTTTCATATTATTCAAATTCAATGTTTCCTGTCATGTATTTTAGATTGTACTGGAAGAAATATAACCTCCATTTCCCTTCAAGCTTTTCAACTTTGAAATTGTAGGTTCCAACAAATTCTCTTGTAGTTCCTTGTGTAGCATCTTTCTTATACTGAGTCGCTGTAGCATAAGCGTATACCTCGGCTTTGTTGCCATCAATATCAATAAGATAGTTTCCAGCGAGATGGTTTACCGCATCAATCCCAATATAGGCCTCCGACCACATTTTGGTGATTTCCGTAGCTTTCATAGTTTGTTTTGGACCTCCTAATGATTGCATGTCCAACAAAACATCTTCTGTGAAGACCTCGTTGTGAAGTTTATTCCATTTTTGCTCATCTGTATAAACATAGAGCTTGTTGATGAGCTGTGTGATTTGTTGCGTATTGTTTTGAGTTTCCATAATTCCTTGTTTTTTAGTTTGACATCCAGCAAAAAGAATCACTATAAATGCCATAATAATACTGTGTTTCATGACTCTTTGTTTTTGTTTGATACAAAGGTCAGAAGCTTCTAGGTCAGAAGAATCAGGAAATCAAATCAAGAAGTATGAATTTCAAAGAATGGTCTCTTTTCTGTAGTTTCCAGGAGTGAATCCTGATTGTTTTTTGAAGAAAGCACTGAAGTTATTGGGGCTCTCGAAGTAGAGTTCGTAGGCGATCTCTTTAACACTTTTTTGAGTCTGTACCAATTGCGATTTGGCCAATTGAAGAATGTGATGGTGAATTTGGTGTAGTGCAGTTTTTCCTGTGATGGTCTTAACCACGGCATTCAAATGATTGGGATGTACATTGAGCTTTTGTGCGTAATAACTTGTAGAATGTAAGTTGGAAAAAGTCTCTAGTTGAGCATCGGGATAAAAGCTAGTTTGAATCAAGGTTTGGTAACGAGTCAGTAGCTTTAAATCAGCAGTTCGAAGTTCTTCTCGTGCTATCTGTTGGTCCACTTGTTTCGTGAAGTATCTTTTAACAAAGTTGAGTAACAATACTACATACGATTCAATAATCTTGAATTTGTCTTTTGCCTCACCTTCATATTCTCGATGGATGTTTTCGTAAATCTGTAGAACATTTTTCAAATCACCCTCATCAATTTTAAAAGGAATGGATTTGTCAAACTTCAAAAAAGAAAACTCTTTTAAGATGTCTGAGAAGTAACTAGAATTTGCGACAAAGTCCTGAGAGAAAATGATGTAATAACCTTCCCAATTCGGAGCAATGTCCCAAGAGATGATTTGAAATGGCGAATTAAAAAAGATGGTTGCACCTTCAGGAAAATTGGTGTGATGCCCTGTGATGGCTTTTCCATCTCCATCGGCTTTGATAGCAATGGCATAAAACTCATGTCGAAAAGGTTCCATCTTAGGTACCACCGATTTCATATTGTCTTCAAAACTTCGAATATCGAAATACGGATGTCTGGGTGGGTCAATATTGATCACTTTGCAATAGTCCGACAATGTTTTGATGTGCAACACAAATATTCTGTTTGAAACGAAGTTACAATGAAAACAAGATTAAGCAAAAAGAATTATGAGCGTGGTGAGGATAGCAGAAACAATAATCATCCAAAGACAGCCATTTTTATTTTTTGAATTAGAGTAATTAGGACTTGAAAGAAGAATTTCAGTAAATATTTCCAGAAAGTTTGCCATAAGATTTATGACGCGACTGTAAAGGCAATTACGAGAAGAATCAAGAAAAATGTGGAAAGAAAAAAGATATAACGACCTTTGCCTTTGAAGCTCTTTTTTCCTTTGAAACGATAGGCGAAAAGTTCAAGAATGGTTTCTAAAATACTTCCCATAATTCACAATTTAAAGTTCTTAAAGATAAGAATTTTAAATAACAGGTTATTGAGCATTTTGCATAAACTCCTCAGCTTTTTCTACCATATTTTTACTTCCACAGAAAAAAGGAACGCGCTGGTGAAGTTCTGTTGGCTGAATGTCCATGATTCTAGTAAAACCATCACTGGCTTTTCCATTGGCTTGTTCCGCTAAGAATGCCATAGGATTGCATTCATAAAGCAAACGAAGTTTTCCGTTGGATTTTTTGGAACTTTTAGGATACATGTAGATGCCTCCCTTGATCATATTTCGATGGAAATCGGAAACCAAGGAACCAATATATCGACTGGTGTAGGGTCTGTCATCTTCTTCCATCTGACAGTATTTGATATAGTCTTTGACACCTTGTGGAAAGTGAATGTAATTTCCTTCGTTCACAGAATAAATTCTTCCATCTTCAGGAAATTGCATGTTCGGATGAGAGAGATAATAACTTCCAATCGCAGGATTCAAGGTGAAGCCATTTACACCGTGACCTGTGGTGTATACGAGCATGGTAGAAGTTCCGTAAATCACATATCCAGCAGCTACTTGTTGATTCCCTTTTTGTAGAAAATCTTCAATTTTCACAGGCGTGCCAACTGGTGTGACCCGCCTGTAAATTGAAAATATAGTCCCCACAGATACATTTACATCAATATTTGAAGAACCATCCAAAGGATCGATCAAAACAACATATTTGTTCTGATGATTCTCATCTTGGCTATTGATGGAAACAAAATCGTCTTCTTCTTCACTAGCAATACCGCAAACGATATTACGATTGATTAAGGTTTGTATAAACTTGTCGTTGGCATAAACATCCAACTTTTGTTGGTCCTCTCCCTGAATATTGGTGTCACCAGCAGCGCCAATGATATCTACCAAACCAGCTTTGTTCACCTCATGATTCACCACTTTTGCTGCCAATCGGATTGAATTGATCAACCTCGATAATTCTCCAGAAGTGTATTTAAATGATGCTTGATTCTCAATAATAAATTCACCTAAGGTCTGGTTTTTATTCGCCATGAAAGATTTCCAATTTATGGTACAAAGATGCTACTTTTTTTTACAACTACAACGTTTTCGTAAATTAATTTGAAGCCGTTTCATCTGGTTGAATTATATTTGACTTATAATTGAAAAGTATGAGTTTTAGCATTCGATTTGCCAGGGTAGAAGACATGAATTCTATCCATGCGCTGATTGTTGAATTAGCGGTTTTTGAAAATGAGGAGGACGCCGTAGAGGTCACCGTTGCCGATTTGGAACGAGATGGATTTTCAGACACTCCTATGTTCAAGGTTTTTGTCGCCGAAGAAGAAGGTCAAATCATTGGAATGGCCTTGTTCTATGAACGTTATTCCACATGGAAAGGAAAAGCCATTCATTTGGAAGATCTGATTGTCACAGAATCCAAAAGAAAATTAGGAGTAGGGAAGGCGTTGTATACTGCCCTGATGAACTATGCTGAAGAAAACAACTATGGAAGAGTGGCTTGGGAAGTTTTGGACTGGAATCAAAATGCCATCGACTTTTACGAAAGTACAGGAGCTCATATTTTAGATGCATGGCGAGTGGTTCATATGACCAAAGAAAACTTGAAAAAATTTATTCAGAAGTAAAGAAAAAGTGAAAATCTATAAGTTTGGTGGCGCTTCAGTCAAAAATGCTGAAAGCATCCGAAATGTTGGAAATATTCTCAAACAAGAAGGAACGGAAAACTGCTTGTTGGTGGTGTCTGCTATGGGGAAAATGACCAATGCCTTTGAAGAAGTAGTACTTGCTCACTGCTATCTTCAAGAAAACTTAGAGTCTTCCGTCGAGAAGATTGAAGATTACCATCAAAACATTCTTGACGATCTTTTTGAGAAAGATGATGATGTCTACCAAAAGGTAGAAGATTTTTTAAATCAATTGAGAACCTTTGTAAATCAACGAGAAGTTACGCAGTATGACATTGCTTACGATCAAATCGTATGTTATGGAGAGTTAATTTCTACAACCATTGTGAGTTGTTATTTGTCATCCATTGGATTGAATAATGTTTGGAACGATGTTCGAAATTTGATCAAAACCGATGAAAGTTATCGGGATGCAAAAGTAGATTGGACACAAACCGAATTGGCTATTTCAAAACATATTGATCAGAAAAAACTCAACATAGTTCAAGGATTTCTAGGAGGAGATTCAAAAGGAAACACCACAACACTTGGAAGAGAAGGTTCGGACTACACGGCTGGTATTTTTGCCTTTTGCTTAAATGCCAATGATGTAACTATTTGGAAGGATGTGCAAGGTGTGTTGAATGCAGACCCAAGGGTGTTCAAGGATACGCAGTTATTGGAACAAATCTCTTATGAAGAGACGATTGAAATGGCGTTTTATGGAGCTTCTGTGATTCATCCCAAAACTATTCAACCTTTGCAAAGCAAGAATATTCCATTGTATGTGAGATCCTTTGTAGATACGAGCTTACGAGGCACCAAAGTCACTCGTGGAGTCGCCATTAGCCCAAAGCTACCTTGCTTTATTGTGAAGAAGAATCAGATTCTTATTTCCATATCTGCACGAGACTTTTCTTTCATGGTAGAAGATAATATCAGTCATGTATTCAAGTTACTACATCAGTATTTGTTGAAAGTAAATCTTATCCAGAATTCAGCCATTAGTTTTTCAGTTTGTGTGGATAATAAATTCAATCAATTTGACACATTTTATCAAGAATTGAAGTCTTCTTATAAAGTGGAGGTGATCAAAGATGTGGATTTATACACCATCCGACATTTTAATAATGGTGCGATTCAAGAAATTACTGCCATAGGAACTCCAGTTTTGACACAGATTAATAGAGAAACTGCGCAAATTGTGATTAAAAAATAGAAGGGCGTAAAATGTCGTTTTTTTAGTTATGTTTGTAGATACGTCAAGGTATAAATATGGGGCTTGTTACTTCTAGGGAGATTGCTAAGGTCATAAAAGCTGATAAATTCGGTTTTTTAGGAACCTTTTTTGGATGGATTCTCATGCGACTGCTCCGAATTTCCACCATCAATCGAATTTACAATCGCAATAAAGAAAAGAAAGATCTCGAGTTTCTAAATTCTTTAATGGAGGAGTTTCAAATTGAGTTTGAGATTCCTGAAGAAGATCTAAGAAGAATCCCAAAGCAAGGGCCGTTTATTACAGTTTCTAACCACCCATTGGGAGGAATTGATGGAATCTTATTGCTGAAGCTTCTTATTGAACATCGCCCTGATTTTAAAATTATTGCCAATTTCTTATTGCATCGAATAGAGCCATTGAAACCTTATGTGATGCCAGTAAATCCTTTTGAGACGCACAAAGATGCTAAGTCAAGTGTTGCAGGAATCAAGAATGCTTTGCTGCATTTAAAAGATGGAAATCCTTTGGGGATTTTCCCAGCAGGTGAAGTTTCTACTTATAGAGATGGGAAATTAGTCGTGGACAAACCTTGGGAAGAAGGAGCTGTAAAATTGATCAAAAAGGCAGAAGTGCCTGTGATTCCCATCTATTTTCATGCAAAAAACAGTCGTTTCTTTTACTTTTTGTCAAAGATTAATGACACCTTAAGAACGGCAAAACTTCCTTCGGAATTACTCTCTCAGAAAGATCGTGTGATCAAGGTAAGGATCGGGAAACCAATTTCAGTAAAGGATCAAACGGAATACCAAGACATCAATGCTTTTTATGAGTTCATTCGCAAGAAAACCTATATGTTGGCGAATCCATTTGAGAAAACTCAGAAAATTCTATCCACCCAGAACCTAAAAATATCCTCTCCACCTAAAAAGATTTCTTCACAAAAGAACGTGAACTCTTTCATCAAAGAAGTTCAAAATTTGAGAGATAAAGATAAGCGACTATTGATTAGTAAGAATTACGAGGTGTTCTTAGCAGCTGCTAAAGACATTCCGAACCTCTTGCATGAGATTGGTCGTTTGAGAGAGATTACCTTTAGAGACGTGGGTGAAGGAACCAACAAATCCATCGATCTAGACAAGTTTGATAAGTACTATTATCATATGTTTTTGTGGGACAATAAAGAGAATTGTTTGGCTGGAGCCTACCGAATGGGATTGGGGAAACAAATCTACAAGCGATATGGAATTCAGGGGTTCTACATCCAATCGTTATTCCGATTTGAACCTGAACTCTATGGAATGATGGAACAAACCATTGAGATGGGTAGAGCTTTCATCATCAAAGAATATCAGCAAAAGCCAATGCCTCTCTTCCTATTATGGAAAGGAATTGTTCATGTGACATTACGATATCCAGAGCATAAATATTTAATGGGAGGTGTAAGTATTAGCAATCAATTTTCTGAATTTTCTAAATCCTTGATGATCGAGTTTATGAAATCGCATTACTATGATCCTTACGTGGCTCAATATATTCAGCCGAAGAAAGAATTCAAGGTGAAACTGAAAGATGCAGATAAGGACTTTGTATTTGACGCGGCCAAAGCCGACATGCAGAAGTTTGACAAAGTAATTGATGAAATCGAACCTGGAGCATTGCGAATTCCTGTATTGATCAAAAAGTACGTGAAGCAGAATGCTCGTTTGGTCGCCTTCAATGTTGATCCAAAATTTAACAATGCCGTAGATGGTTTAATGTATATTAAAATTGTAGATTTACCTGAAAGCACCGTAAAACCAGTCATGGAGGAGTTTCAGGCTGAATTAGAAAGAAAGGCAAGTGAGTTAAGTCAGAAATAGACATATCGTTTTTAGAACATAATTGATAATTCTTAATCTTGGGGCTATGAAGAATTTTTTCAAAATACTACTAACAGCATTGGCTGTAATCGTATTGTCCAGTTTTTTACCCGGAATAGATGTGGGAAATAATTATCTCACTGCGGTAATTGTTGCGATTGTTATTGCCCTTCTCAATATGTTTGTTCGCCCTTTATTAGTTTTCTTCACTTTACCAGCTACCCTCGTTACTTTTGGTCTATTTTTATTCGTAATTAATGCCATTATTGTGCTACTTGCTGGTAGATTGGTAGATGGTTTCTACGTCTCTGGTTTTTGGACAGCATTGATTTTTAGCATCCTATTGTCTCTTTTTCGTTCGTATCTCTTTTCATTCTTCGAGGACAAAAAAGAAAATGTCTGAAATAGAAGTGGTTAAACTTTGTTAGAATACGGAAAAAGCCGTAATTTCGCAGCCCAATTTTTTTAGAATTTAGAGTCAAAATGAATATTACAAAAGAAACTGTAGACGCGTTAAATGCGGTTGTAAAAGTTGATATCGTAGCAGAAGATTATCAATCAAAAGTAGAAGACATTTTAAAAGATTACCGAAGAAAAGCGAACATTCCTGGTTTTAGAAAAGGTCATGTGCCTATGGGAATGGTGAAAAAGCAATACGGAAAATCTGTAATGATTGATGAGGTGAACAAGCTTTTACAAGAGTCTTTGAACAAGTTTTTAACAGAAGAAAAGTTAGACATTCTTGGAAATCCATTGCCAAAAGTAAGTGAAGACTTCTCTTGGGATGCGGATACATTGTCTTTTGAATTCGAATTAGGATTGGCTCCAGAGTTTGATGTAAACTTAAAGTCTAAGAAAAAAGTAACTCAATACAACATCACAGTTGATGATGCTTTGATTGATAAAGAAGTTGAAAACATTCAATCTCGTTACGGAAAGATGTCTGCTGTTGACGTAATCGGAGAGAGCACGAAAGTGACAGGGACGTTTGTGAATGAAGAGAATGAGATTGAGAAGAAGTCTACTGTAAGCTTAGATGATATCAAAGGAAAAACAAACTTGAAGAAGTTTGTAGGTAAAAAAATAGGTGATGTTCTTGAATTAAAGACGAAAGGTTTGTTCAAAGAAGATCACAAACTACAAGGAGCTTTAGGACTTTCTCAAGAGCAGATTGCTGAATTGGACACCAAAGTTCAGTTCACGATCGAAGAAACTACGGAAATCGAATTGGCTGATTTAGATCAGGAATTGTTTGATAAGTTGTTCCCAGGTGGAACTGTAAAAACAGTGACTGAATTAAGAGATAAGATCAAGGAAGATGCTGAAAAGCAATTTCAGCAGCAAGCAGATCAGCAGTTATTGAATGCTGTTACTGAGCACTTGATCGAAAACACGAAGTTTGACCTTCCTGCTGAATTCTTACAAAAATGGTTGGCAACGGCTGGAGAAAAGCAGTTGACTGAAGAGGAAGCTACTGAGGAATACAACAAATCTGAAAAAGGATTACGTTACCAATTGATTCAAGAAAAGATCATGAAAGATCACGATATCAAAATTGATTTTGAAGAGTTGAAAGCATTCGCTAAAGGATTCATCAGAGCTCAAATGGCTCAATTCGGAAATATGAATCCAGAAGATGCTGAGCTAGAAGATATCGCCAACAGAATCTTGACCAATCAAGACGAAGCGAGAAGATTACAAGACCAATTAATGAGTCAGAAATTACTCGAGTTCTACAAAGAGAACATGAGCTTCAAGGTCAAAGATGTGAACTACGAGAAGTTCATCAAAGAAGTCTATAATACAGAAGCATAAATCAAAAACTCCCCAAAAGGGGAGTTTTTTTAGCCTCAAATTGTTCGTATCTTTACAAAGAATATAAAAAAAGATATCATTCATGGATTACGGAAAGGAATTCGAAAAATTTGCTATCAAGCATCAAGGAATTAGTAGTACCTATTATAATCACTTAATTACGAACATGACTCCAAACATTATTGAGGAGCGTCAATTAAATGCAGTTGCAATGGACGTTTTCTCGCGTTTGATGATGGATCGTATTATCTTTTTAGGAACTGGAATCAATGATCAAGTAGCAAATATTATACAAGCACAATTATTATTCTTAGAGAGTGTAGACTCATCTAAAGACATCTCAATTTACATCAACTCTCCTGGAGGAAGTGTATATGCTGGATTGGGAATTTATGACACGATGCAATTCATCAAGCCAGACGTTGCTACTATTTGTACAGGGATGGCAGCCTCTATGGGTGCAGTATTGATGTGTGCAGGTGAAAAAGGAAAAAGATCGGCATTGCCACACTCAAGAGTAATGATTCATCAACCTTTGGGTGGTGCTCAAGGTCAAGCTTCTGATATTGAAATTACAGCAAGAGAAATTCAAAAGCTGAAGAAAGAACTCTATACCATTATTGCAAATCATTCAGGACAATCTTACGAGAAAATCTATGAAGATTCAGATCGTGATTATTGGATGCGTGCTGAAGAAGCAAAAGAATATGGTATGATTGATGAAGTATTAGTTAGAAAATAACATACAAATCGTGAGAACACTTCTTGATGCAAAATCAGGAGTGTTCGCCATAACTATGAAATAAATCAACCATGGCAAAAGAAGAAAATTTAGAGTGTTCCTTTTGTGGACGCAAGAAATCGGAGACCGATTTGTTGATTGCTGGAATGGACGCTCATATCTGTGACAAATGTATTGAGCAAGCGCACGGAATTGTTCAAGAAGAAATTGCCGAAGCAAAATCTGGGAATCTTTCAAAGGAATTGATTCTAAAAAAACCTTTGGAGATCAAGTCGTTTTTGGATCAATATATTATTGGGCAAGATGAAACTAAGAAATCTATGTCTGTAGCTGTATACAATCACTACAAAAGATTGTTGCAGACCAAGAATGACGACAATGAAGTAGAAATCGAGAAAAGTAATATTGTACTTGTTGGAGAAACAGGAACTGGAAAAACATTGGTAGCAAGAACCATTGCAAAGATGTTGAATGTTCCATTTTCTATTGTGGATGCAACGGTGCTGACTCAAGCAGGATATGTAGGGGAAGATGTAGAAAGTATTTTAAGTCGACTCTTACAAGCTGCGGATTATGACGTTGCCAAAGCGGAAAGAGGAATTGTCTTTATTGATGAGATCGATAAAATCGCCAGAAAAGGAGATAATCCATCCATCACAAGAGATGTTTCGGGTGAAGGAGTTCAGCAAGCCTTGTTGAAGCTGTTGGAAGGAGCTGTAGTGAATGTAGCGCCAAAAGGGGGAAGAAAACACCCAGAACAAAAGTTCATCGAAGTAAATACCAAAGATATTCTATTCATTGCTGGAGGAGCTTTCTCTGGAATTGATAAGATTATCAGCAAGCGTTTGAATATGCAGGCTGTAGGGTATAGTGCTTCGCTGTCTGAAGACAAAATTGACGAAGATAACTTGCTTCAGTATATCATTCCATCTGATTTGAAATCCTTCGGATTGATTCCTGAAATTATTGGACGTTTACCAGTACTAAGTTACATGAATCCTTTAGATGCAAAAACGCTTAGATTGATTTTGACAGAACCAAAGAATTCTATCATCAAGCAATATGAAAAATTGTTTGCAATGGATGATGTGAAATTTGAGATCAAAGACGAAGCATTACAATACATTGTAGACAAAGCAGTTGAATATAAGCTAGGGGCAAGAGGATTACGATCCTTATGTGAAGCAATTTTGACGGATGCGATGTTCGAATTGCCAAGCTCGGATGAAAAAGAATTCATCGTTACAAAAGACTATGCAGAAGGTAAGCTCACCAAAACAACTTTAAAGAAGTTGAGAGCTGCCTCCTAATATTATTATTAAAAGGTTCACTTTAAGTGAACCTTTTAATAAAGAAACCTCATCATTTAAATGATGAGGTTTTTCATTTATATTCACTTCATAAAAGAATCAATATATCTAATTCTTATATTTGTTTTCACTTTCCATTGAACCATAAATGATTTCAAGAAGTACCATAGATCGCGTTTTTGAAACTGCTCGAGTAGAGGAGGTGATTGGTGAATTTGTACAACTCAAAAAAGCAGGAAGTAATTTCAAAGGATTGAGTCCATTTACAGATGAAAAAACACCTTCTTTCATGGTGTCGCCTGTGAAGCAAATCTGGAAAGACTTTAGTACTGGAAAAGGTGGAAACGCTGTTTCTTTTCTCATGGAACACGAGCACTATTCGTATCCAGAGGCAATCCGTTTTTTAGCCAAGAAATACAATATTGAAATCGAGGAAACTGTTCAGACCAATGAACAAAAAGAGCAAATGAACGAACGTGAGAGTATGTTCCTAGTTTCTAAGTTTGCTAAAGACAGTTTCCATGATAACTTATTGAACAAAGAGCAGGGAAAAGCCATTGGTTTGAGCTACTTCAAAGAACGTGGTTTTAGAGAAGAAACCATTGAAAAGTTCGATTTAGGATATTGCTTGGATCAATGGGATGTGTTTACCAAAGAAGCATTGAAGAAGGGTTATGACCTAAAGTATTTGGAAAAAACAGGTCTGACCATTGTTCGTGATAATGGCAAACACTTTGATCGATTCAAAGGTCGTGTGATGTTTCCGATTCACAGTATGTCAGGTCGAATTCTTGGTTTTGGTGGTCGTACCTTATCAAGTGATAAAAAGACCGCGAAATATGTGAATTCCCCTGAGAGTGATATCTATCATAAGAGCAAGGTTCTATATGGAATCTACCACGCAAAAAAGGAGATTGCCAAGCAGGATAATTGTTTTTTGGTAGAAGGATATACAGACGTAATTTCCTTTCATCAATCTGGAATTGAGAATGTGGTGGCTTCTTCAGGAACCGCCTTGACACCCGATCAAATTCGATTGGTGAATCGATTGACCAAAAATATCACAGTATTATTTGATGGAGATGCTGCAGGTATGAGAGCTTCCATTCGTGGGATTGACCTCATTTTGGAACAAGGAATGAATGTGAAAGTTGTGGCATTTCCTGATGGAGAAGATCCTGATAGCTTTGCAAAGAAACATTCTGATTTGGAATTGCAACAATATCTTGATGATTCGGCTCAAGATTTCATCAATTTCAAAGTGTCTTTATTGATGGAAGATGCTCAGAACGATCCTGTGAAAAAAGCGGGATTGATTCGTGATATTGTATCCAGTATTTCCAAAATTCCCGATAGTATTCAGAGAGAGGTGTATGTACAAGAGTGCTCACGGATTATGGATATTTCTGAGCGCGTTTTGTTTAGTGAGCTTGCTCAGTTGATTTCTAAGAATACGAAGGATTACGCCAAGTCCCAACAAAAAGAACAAAAGACGTTTGAGGTTGTCAAGGCAAAGGAAGCTCAGGTTGAGGAAATCGATTCGTTGTTCATTTTAGAAAAGGAAATCATTCGAATTTTGCTACTGTTCGGAAATAAGGAGACAAACTTTGTAGATTATATCGAAGTGGAAGATGAAGAGGGGAATGTGCACTTGGAAACGGAGAAATATACCAATCAAGTTTGTAAAGAGTTGTATCTGAACTTACAAGATGATGAAATAGAGTTTAGCAATGCAACCTTTCAAAAGATATACTATGAAATGATTCATCAAATGAATCAGCTTGAAAAGATAGAAATGGACGCTTTTGTGAATCATCAAGATTCGGAGATTTCAACGACGGTTACCTCTATTTTGATGGATGATGAACGCTATAGTTTAAGTGATTGGGAGCGTAAGAATATCTTTGTCACCGAATCTGAGGAGGTTCTTCCAAAGCTCGTCACTGACGCCATTTTAAACCTCAGACGTGTCTTGATCGATTTGAAGATTAAGAATTTGATCAACCAAGACAATGCGACACAGATTACCTCCAGTGATCTAGAAATGGTCCAAAACTACACCGGACTCAAAAAACGATTGTATACCAAGCTCATGCGCGTTGTATAAGATTTTTGACTTTATTAGACTTTAAACTTTTCACTTTTATCTAAGTCCAATCATCAAGAAAGACTTTTTTAAGGAAAGGGGAAAACCACCCATTTTAAAGATGGCTTAACCTTAACAAAACATTAGTTTATATTTTTTTTGTACATTGCAGTCCCTTTAGTGCCCCTTGAAAAAGAAATTTTATGAGTTATGAGGAAAACAATGCAAATCATTAAGATTATACAATTGTTCTTAATGTTACCTTTTCAGATCGCTAATGGGTCAAAGAAAAAAGCTTACGTTCGCATCAAGAAGATGCTTTTAGCGGCGAACCTACTTTAAGCTTTTAGGAATCTCACAAACTGGTATTGGCAACATTTTATGCTGGTTGGCTTTGTTCAACTTGGTATACGTTTCGTATACTTCTTTTTCTCTTCCAGAGAAATCGTCAAGTTGTTTCCCAAGGTCTTGCATATTCATTGCCCATTCCAATTCATTGTAAGAAGCACCTAGTTGATCTTCATCAGTTCGGTCATCACCCCAAAGACCATCGGTAGGGGCAGCATCTTGGATTTCTTGATTTACACCCAAGTATTCAGCAATTGCATATACCTCTGATTTCATCAAATCTGCAATAGGACTTAGGTCAACTCCACCATCACCATATTTAGTATAAAAACCAACGCCAAAGTCTTCTACTTTGTTTCCTGTTCCTGCCACTAAATAACCATGAAGTGCTGCGAAATAATAGAGGCTAGACATGCGCAATCTGGCTCTTGTATTGGCTAAGGACATAAACCTACTTTCTTCATCTTCAACAGGTGGAAGTGCGTCAATCAAACTGTCAAAAACAGGTGTTAGATTTACTTGAGTCATCGAAACATTGGAAAAGTTTTTCTGAAGCCAATCAATATGATTTAATGCTCTGCTTACTTGATTTTCGGCTTGATGAATCGGCATTTCCAAACACAATACAGGGAATCCTGTTTTCGCACATAAGGTTGAGGTAACCGCAGAATCAATTCCCCCAGACACTCCTATAACAAATCCTTTCACTCCAGCATTTTGAGCATAATCTTTTAACCAATGAACAATATGATCTACTACCTTTTCTACTTGCATCGGAAACTATTTTAGTATTTTTGACGTTTTCATTCTTAAGCTAAGATACAAAGCAAATGCGACATTATTTTCTCTTTTTTTTACTTTCTATCCTCCTTTTTTCTTGTGATTCAGAACCCAAAAATGTGATAGATGTTTCTGGAATTGAGGTCGATTTTTCCGTGAAAAGATTCGATATCGATTTTTATCAATCGAAAGGTGAAAACTTAGAGACATTAAAGACAGAATATCCAGATCTCTTTCCGAAAAGTACTCCGGATAGCATATGGTTGGCAAAAATTAATGATCAAGATGAGCAAGAATTGTTTGTGGAAACTCAGAAGGTATATCAAGATTTTTCCAAAACTAGATCAGAACTTGAAGACTTATTCAAACATGTAAAGTATTATAATGAAAAGTTTGTTGCTCCAGGAGTGATTACCATTTTGAGTAATGTTGATTATGAGTATAGAGTAGTTTATGCTGATCCTTTGCTCTTTATTTCTCTGGATGTGTATCTCGGTACGGATAGTGAGTTTTATGGAGATTATCCAGATTATATCAAAGAGAATAACAAACAAGAGAGAATTGCAGTTGATGTTGCCAGCCAGTTGATAGAACGACAAGTAAAGCCTTCTTTAAACCGTACTTTTTTAGGTAAAATGATTGCTGCAGGGAAGGAACTCTATTTATTAGATTTATATCTCCCTTTAAAACCCGATTACATTAAGATTGGATATTCCCAGGAAAAATTCAATTGGGCTGTTGCCAACGAATCACAAGTATGGAGATATTTTATCGAAAACAATCTTTTGTACAGTACAGATACAAAATTGAACAAGAGATTCATGGATGAGGCGCCATTTTCTAAGTTTTATTTGTCAGAAGATTCAAACTCTCCAGGTCGAATAGGACAGTGGATGGGACTGCAAATTGTTCGTTCTTTTATGGAAAAGAATGATGTATCTTTGCAAACACTTTTAAGAATGACAGAAGAAGAAATCTTCGAGAAATCAAACTACAAACCCAAGAAATAATGGCAATAGCGCATACATCTAAGATTGAATTTACAGTAGAATTGGATGAGAATAGAGTACCAGAGAATATTCGTTGGTCGGCGGAAGATGGTGGAATTCAAAATGAAGCTTCTAAAGCGATCATGTTATCTGTTTGGGATTCGCCAAATAAAGACACATTGAGAATGGATCTATGGACCAAAGATATGCCTGTAGACGAGATGAAACAATTCTTTCATCAAACACTAGTTTCTATGGCCAATACTTTCGAACGTGCCACGAACGACGACAAGATGAGCGCAACCATGAGAGACTTTTGCGATTACTTTGCAGAGAAGCTTGAGTTGATTCAAAGATAATTTGCTCAAAAATAGCGATTTGAATTTTTCGCTATAAAATATTTTTGTTACTTTTAATTGATTTTAACCCCTAATCCCCCAATAATGAGATCGCTTAAAGTACTTTGTGCTATAGGTATCGCCACCCTTTTATCCTCGTGTGCATACCAAGAAGACACCGCAGCTTTTTTTATCAACAACCAACTAAACGAAGATTTAGTCATATTGAATGTTCAAGGTGAAAGTTCCTTTGATTCAAATATCGAACAAGGTGTCACCTTAGATTTAACCTCTACTGAATCGTATGAAAGATATATTCTAAGGTTAACTCAGTTAGAGATTACAAAGTTTGAGTGCAATTTTAGCAATTATCAAGGGGTCATAGAAAACGGTAAGTTGTATCTTGATGATTTACTCCTAGGAGATTTTAATCCAGACTCAGATTCTCATATAGTTGAGAGCCCAGAGCTATTATTAAGAATTTCAGAGTTGTTTTTAGAAAGAACCTCATTAGACTTTTACTTTGTTGGAGAGTCTAATACGGATAATGCGTTGAATGTAAATATCAATGTAGAAATGAAAGGAACCTTTGTTCACTAGAATTAGATTTATAAAATGAAAAAGCCCTGACAAATTTGTCAGGGCTTTTTTTTATTCATCTCTATCTCGTATAATTCTTGTTTTCTTCTCGTAAGGTCCAACCGATTTGATTTCCACCCTTCTGTTGAGCTGTCTGCCTTGTTTGGTCTTGTTGTCATACTTTGGATTCAGCTCTCCATATCCTTTTGCAGAAACTCGATCTTCTTCAACACCCCTAGCAATTAGGTACAATCTAGCCTCTTTTGCTCTTCTTTCTGAAAGTCTTTGGTTATAACCTTCATCACCTATATTGTCTGTATATCCAGATACACTAAAGGATACATTTGGATTCTTCAGCATGATATTGGCAACTTCATCTAACATTGTGTAATAGGTCGCACTTCTAATCTCATTACTGTCTGTTTCGAAGTAGATGTTCTTAGAGTAGCTCAACACTTCTACCACCTCTTTGAGTTTCAATGTTTCCTCATTCGGACAACCGATGTAAATTTCAAGCCCTTTGATGTCAATACACTTATCCAGTCTGTCAGGAATTCCGTCTTTATCTTGGTCACCAGTAATTGGACATCCTTCGTTGTTTGGAGGTCCTGGTTCAAATCGACATTTGTCTTTGTAGTCAGGAATTGTATCTCCATCACTATCTACTGCGATACCGTTTGCATATACTGCCACACCAAGCGGTGTTCTAGGCTCTTTATCAAATCGATCAATTACGCCGTCCTGATCTGTGTCAATTAGCTCAACTGGTGGAGCGGCTATAGAGTCTTTTGACTCATCATCACCCCAAATTGTAAAAATCTTTTCTCTACCCAACTTAATGGCAACACCTACATGGGTTACAAAAAAAGTTTCCCAATCCTGTTTGTTAGAGATGGCTGCGTCTAAATGATCTTCATAATTGAAATACCACGAAGGTCTGAATTCGATATCTACTCGTTTGCTCAGCCTATATTTTATTCCTGCTTGAATACTCAAATAGATGGAACTTGCTTTGTTGACACTATTCCTAGCTGGGTTTAATCCAAAGTCTACCAATGAGGTAGCAGATCCATCGGGATTTCTCTCAAAGAGATGGGAATCGTACTGGTGATACCCCATTCCTAGATATCCAGAAAAGTGCCATTTATTAGCGTTTTGAATATATAAGTTAGAGAAGCTGAAAATCAAATTCATTTCTGCTCCATAGGCTGTTCCATCAAAAAATAGATTGTTGGTAATTTGTGTCCCATCTACATACAACACATCATAAATGTCAGAGAAGTACTGAGCTCCCCCTGATATTTTATTGTAGTTCACTTTGAATTCAAGTCCCAATAAAGGGTTGAACATCTTGTCTACATATAAATAACCTCCAAAATTCCAGAAGTTCCCTTGGTTTCCAGTTCCAATAGAACGCAAGTCTCCATGCATGATGAAGTTGCTAAATCCACCACCTATTGCCCAGGTATTGCTATTCTTAAAATCAATGGATTTTCTATACGTAAAATCGTCTGTAGTAAATTGCGCGAAAGTACAAGTGGAAACTAATAAGAGTGCGAGTAAAATTCTCCTCATGCGTGTTTTCTGATTAATCTTATTGGGGGGAATTTTTCTGCCACCAAAAATAGGAAAAATAGTTAACTTTTATTGATCTTTTTTATGATAGCCTTGTAATCATCTGCATTCTTCACAAAATCTAATTCGGAAACATCAATGATTAACGTATTTAGGTTTTGCTCTGTCTTCATAAAATTGGCATATCCATCATGAATTTGCTTTAAATATGCTGATTCGATATTTTGCTCGTATGTTCGTCCTCGTTTCTTAATGTTTCCCAACAATCGATCTGTATTCTGATACAAATAGATGTACAGATCAGGTTTGGTAATTTCTTTATACATAATGTCGAACATCTTTCTGTACAAAGCATATTCTTCCTTTTGCAAGGTCACTTGGGCGAATATCAGCGACTTAAAGATATAATAATCGGAGACAATAAAGTTTTTAAACAAGTCGAACTGAGCCAAATCATCGGTGAGTTGCTGAAATCTATCGGCAAGAAAGCTCATCTCTAAGGGGAATGCATATCGTTCTTGATCTTGATAGAATTTTGGTAAAAAGGGATTGTCTGCAAATCGTTCTAAAACAACTTTGGCATTGAATTCATCACCCATCATTTTCGCCAAAGAAGTTTTTCCAGCTCCAATATTTCCTTCAATTGCGATATAATTGTATTTCTCAGATAATGGAATTGGGCGAGTCAACACCTCAGGAATTCTCTTAACCTCAGAATTATCACTACAGTTTTCCAAACAAACATGAAGTTGTTTTTTCTCAACTGGATGAACATCATTTTTCGCAATTTCAACCAATGGAACCATCACAAACTTGCGATCCAACATTCTTGGATGAGGAATAATAGTAGTCTCTGAAAAGATGATTTCATCATCAAAGAGGAGGATATCAAGATCAATAATGCGATCTGAATAGGTGTTTGAATCATTTCTGAATCTACCCATTTGCTTTTCAATGTCCAACAAACTCTGCATGAGTACTTCGGGCTGTAAGTAGGTGGATACCTGTATGCAAGTATTGTAGAAATCCTCTCCAACATATCCCCAAGAAGCTGTTTTGTAGATAGGTGCAATCTTCTTCACGGCACCTATTTCCTCAGAAATATACTGAATGGCTTTTTGCAAGTTTTCAAGCTTATTTCCTTGATTGGAACCAAGAGACAGGTATGTGATACGCTGGATTTTCATGAGGACTACAAAGAAACAAAAAACCCTGACGATATACCGTCAGGGTTTCTATTTTATTTCCTTGAAAAAAGTGTTTATTCTTCTTTCTTTTCTTCTCTTCTAGGTCCGCGATTATCTCTTCGATTATCACGTCCTCTGTTGTCACGACCTCTATTATCTCTTCCGCCTCTGTTGTCGCGTCCACGATTGTTATCTCTAGGAGCTCTTTCTTTGTAACCTTCTGGTTTCGGTAACAACGCTTTTCTAGAAACTTTATCTTTCTTGGTTCTAGGATCTAATCCGAAGTATTTTACATCCAATACATCACCCATGTTTACAACATCGGTAACGTTGTTTGTGCGTTCCCAAGCCAATTCACTTACGTGTAGTAAAACTTCGTTTCCAGGAGCTTCTGTATATTCTACAACAGCACCAAATTCTAAGATTTTGATCACTTTTACCTCGTACACAGAACCTTTTTCTGGTTTGAACATCATTGCTTCAATTTTAGCAATTACCTTATCAATACCTTCTTGGTTGGTTCCTAAGATTTCTACAATACCTTCTTCCGTTACAGGATCCTCATTAATAACAATGGTAGTCTCTGTATCTTTTTGAAGTTCTTGAATGTGTTTTCCACCAGGTCCAATAAATGCACCAATCAATTCATTAGGAATTCTTCTGTTGATCATCTTAGGCGCATGTGGCTTCACATCTGCATTTGGTTCTGCGATGGTATCGGTTAATTTCTCCAAGATATGTAAACGTCCGTCTCTTGCTTGTTGTAATGCTTGTACCAAAATTTCATAAGACAATCCTTTGATTTTGATATCCATTTGACAAGCGGTAATTCCGTCTGCAGTTCCCGTTACTTTGAAGTCCATATCTCCTAAGTGATCTTCATCACCTAAGATATCAGACAATACAGCATAACGATCTCCGTCAGAAATCAATCCCATGGCAATTCCAGATACTGGCTTTTTCAAAGAAACTCCAGCGTCCATTAACGCCATAGTTCCTGAACAAACCGTTGCCATAGAAGAAGAACCATTAGATTCCAATACTTCAGACACCACTCTTACTGTGTAAGGGAAGTCTTCTGGAACCATTCCTTTCAAAGCTCTTTGAGCCAAGTTTCCATGTCCAATCTCACGACGAGAAGTACCTCTTATGGGTCTTGCTTCACCTGTTGAGAAAGGAGGGAAGTTATAGTGTAAATAAAAACGCTCTTCTCCTTGTACAGTAGGAGAATCAATCATATTAGCGTCTCTAGAAGTTCCTAAAGTTACTGTAGCCAATGCTTGAGTCTCCCCTCTTGTAAAGATCGAAGAACCGTGAGTTCTTGGTAAGTAATCTACCTCACACCAGATAGGTCTGATGTCAGTCGTTTTTCTACCGTCCAAACGTAACCCTTCGTTTAAGGTTAAGTCACGAACCGCAGATTTATGTGCTTTTCCGAAATATTTTCCGATCAAGTCACCATATTCTTCAATTTCTTCTTCAGTAAACGTAGCGATTAACTCTTCCTTAACTTCTGAAAATGCCAATCCTCTTTCTTGTTTAGAAGATCCTGCTTTAGCGATGTCGTAACATTTTTGGTAACTGAAGTCATGAATTCTTTGTTTCAATTCTTCATTTTCTGCTTCACCCTCGTATTCACGAGTCTCTTTTTTACCAACTGCTTCTGCTAATTTTACTTGTGCTTCACATTGTACCTTGATCGCTTCATGTGCAAATTTAATTGCCTCTGCCATTTCTTCTTCAGAAACTTCATCCATTTCTCCTTCTACCATGGCAACTGAATCTGCCGAAGCTCCAATCATCATATCGATATCTGCCTCAGCCAATTGAACATAACTTGGGTTGATAATGAACTCACCGTTTACTCTTGCTACTCTTACTTCTGAAATAGGAGCTTCAAAAGGAATGTCCGACAATTGAATTGCTGTTGAAGCAGCCAATCCAGCCAAAGCATCAGGCATTACGTTTTCATCATGAGACATTAATTGGATCATCACCTGAGTTTCTGCGTGATAATCTTTTGGGAATAATGGACGTAATACACGGTCCACCAAACGCATGGTCAAGATCTCATCATTGCTTGGTCTTGCCTCACGTTTCATAAATCCACCTGGGTAACGACCCGCGGCAGCAAATTTCTCTCTGTAATCTACCGTTAATGGTAGAAAATCAATTCCTGGGTTTGCTGTTCTAGCCGAAACAATCGTAGCTAGTAACATTGTGTCTCCCATTCTTACAACAACAGAACCATCGGCTTGCTTCGCTAATTTTCCTGTTTCTAATGTGATGGTTCTTCCATCGCCAAGTTCAATAACTTGGGTAAATACTTGTGGAATCATAAATTAAATAATTCTTTCTTAATAAAATGTGTTGTTGTTGTGTTGTGTGTTGTTTCCAATGGAGGTTCCTTTGATGTGTCTCCGGTAACCTTAATCAAAAAAGAAAACTGTAAAACTAAAAAGAGGCGCGACAAGTCGCACCTCTTTTGTAGGTATTATTTTCTAATTCCTAGTTCTTTGATAATTGCACGATATCTTTCGATATCAATTTTCTTTAAGTAGTCCAAAAGACTTCTA
>CAZTFN010000032.1:0-16777 GCA_964612905.1 uncultured Flavobacterium sp.
TGGATTAATCGCGGGCTGCATCAACATTGTCGCGGGTGGCGGCTCTCTACTCACTCTTCCTGTCATGATATTTCTGGGATTGCCTCCAAATGTGGCAAACGGTACCAATAGAATTGCAATCATCATTCAAAACATTTTTGCAGTCAGAGGATTTCAATCCAAAGGAGTTTCCGCATTTCCCTTCAGTATCTACCTAGCCATCTCCGCAGTTGTAGGTTCTATTATAGGTGCATCTTTGGCTGTAGATATCAAAGGAGAAACCTTTAATAAAATTTTGGGTGTCGTCATGCTTGTAATCGTTGGATACATGATTTTCAACAGGAAGTCTTCTGAGAAAGAATTGATAGAACGAATTACAGGAAAGCATTTCTGGCTAGGAATTATTGCCTTCTTTTTTGTGGGAATTTATGGCGGATTCATCCAAGCGGGTGTTGGGTTTATCATGTTGTTGTTTTTATCAAGTATCAATCATTATTCTTTGGTAAAGAGCAATGCCATCAAAGTATTTGTTGCCTTGATTTATTCCATAGCAGCCGTTGCAGTTTTTGCTTTCAATGATGCAATCAATTGGAAGTACGGTTTGGTATTGTCTATTGGAAATGCTACAGGTGGCTGGATCATGAGTAGATGGTCCGTAAATAAAGGTGATAAATTCGTAAAAAAAGTCCTTATTATTATGGTATTAGCAATGGCAATCAAGCTATGGTTTCCTGATTTTTATACTATCTTAGCCAATCAATTTTTAGAGTTGTTTTAATGGCATTTAATTCATTTGGAAATATTTTACGATTGACCTCTTTCGGTGAATCTCATGGTGTTGCAATTGGTGGAGTAATTGATGGATTCCCAGCGGGTGTTACCATAGACTTAGAAGCTGTTCAAAAAGAATTGGACCGAAGAAAACCGGGGCAATCTAAAATTGTCACGCAAAGAAAAGAACCTGATACGGTTGAATTCCTCTCGGGAATTTTTGAAGGGAAATCTACTGGAACTTCTATCGGATTTGTCATTAGAAACACCAATCAGCGTTCTAAAGATTATTCGCATAATACCAACGTGTATCGTCCTTCTCATGCCGATTTCACCTACGATAAAAAATACGGGATTCGAGACTATCGTGGTGGTGGACGTTCTTCTGCACGAGAAACTGCTAATTGGGTCGTAGCGGGTGCCTTAGCAAAACAACTTATCGCTCATATTTCAATCAATGCCTACACCTCTTCCGTGGGAGAAATTGAAATGAGCAATGATTACAGTCATCTTGATTTTTCTCAAACCGAATCCAATATTGTTCGTTGTCCAGATGCAGATATGGCAGAGAAAATGATCAACAAGATCAAAGAAATTCGTAAGCAAGGAGATACCATAGGAGGAACCATTACCTGTGTTGCTCAGAATGTTCCTGTTGGATTGGGTGAACCAATCTTCCATAAGTTACATGCTGAATTGGGTAAAGCCATGCTATCATTGAATGCCGTAAAAGGTTTCGAATTTGGAAGTGGTTTTGAAGGAACCAAAATGAAGGGTAGTCAACATAACGACATCTTTAACGAAGACGGTTCTACACAAACCAATCTTTCTGGTGGAGTTCAAGGTGGAATTAGCAATGGAATGGACATTTACTTCCGTGTTGCTTTCAAACCTGTGGCAACCATCATGCAAAATCAACCGACCATCAATTCAGAAGGAGAAGCTACCGAAATCATGGGGAAAGGTCGTCACGACCCTTGTGTAGTGCCTAGAGCAGTACCCGTAATTGAAGCTTTGACTGCTTTGGTGTTAGCTGATTTTTATCTACTCAATAAAACGAGAAGAGAGCAATAATATCTGTTCTACTCTTCTTTTAAGCTGATTACAGGATTCAAGTTCGCGGCTCTCAATGTTTGCAGACTTACTGTAAGCACTGCAATCGCCAACGCTGTCAACCCTGAAAATACAAACCACCACCAAGAAATCTGGATTCTAAAAGCAAAAGAACTCAACCATTCTTCAGCTAAGTAATAACTGAGCGGTAGAGAGATTAGAATGGCAATCATCACCATTTTTACAAAGTCGGACGACAAGAGCTTTACGATATTAAATACGGATGAACCCAAAACCTTGCGAATTCCAATTTCTTTTCGTCTTCTCTCTATGCTAAAAGCAGCTAAAGCCAACAGTCCTAAACTCGATATCACGATGGCGATTCCTGCAAAGTATTTCGAGAGTGTCGCTACACGTTGCTCTGCAACATACAATTGTTGGTAATCATCGTCCATGAATTGAAAGTCAAAGGGTAACCCACCATTGTATTCCTTATGAAACTCCTGTATTGAAGCGATGGTATTACTCATATTATTGCCGTTAACCTTTATCAAAACACTGGCTAAATCTGGGTATACCTGAATGAAACAGGGCATAATCTCATCGTACAAAGACTGAAAATTAAAATCTTTGACTACTCCAATAATGGTACGCTCTTGTCCCCATAAATTCACTTTTGTTCCGATAGGGTTTTCCAATCCCATAGCTTTGATGCCCGATTCATTAAAAATAATATTTCCTTGTTCAGCTTTGTAATTGTTGGTATATGTACGACCTTCAACGAGTTCTATATCGAGTAACTCTATCCAATTATGTCCCACTTCCAAGTTTCCAAATCGTATTCGTTGATTTGGCAAACGACCTGGCCAGTCCAATCCACCAGTAGATCCAACATCTCCAACCATATCATGACCGAAGGCACTCGCATTGAGAACTCCGGGAATCTTTTTTACTTCGTCGATAAACGTCTGGGTATCATCAAGTAGCTTTCCACTACTATGAACCTCTATAATGTTCTCATCATTATAGCCAAGATTCTTGGTTTGTATAAACTCTATTTGCTTAAAAACGACCACTACGCCAACGATAAGCGCAATGGAAACGGCGAATTGAAATACAACCAAGCCTTTACGAATGATTTTTTCAGAAATATTATTCATGGAATTGCTGAAGGCAGAACCTTTCAAAACACTCACAGGTTTGAAATGCGATAGATAAAACGCAGGATATGTGCCCGCTAACAAACCAACAAATAGTGTTAATAATAGCAATGGGAGCGTTATCTGCAATGACAAGGTCAGCTGTTTACCTGTAATCAGATTAAAATTTGGTAGGATAAGATACACCATAACCAGTCCTAGAATCATGGAAAACAAAGCAATGATAAAAGACTCTACTAAGAATTGGAAAACTAGAGAACCTCGATTGGCTCCCACAGTTTTCTTGATCCCGATCTCTTTTGTTCTTCTAGATACACGAGCCGTTGTAAGATTGATGAAATTAATGCTGGCTATACCAATAATGAAAACAGCAATGAGCGAAAACAACCAAATATAATTGATTCTTCCTCCAGCCTGTTTCCCGTTTTCATAGGTATTGTAGAGATACCCGTCCGAAAAATGTCTAATGAATATTTCTCCTATATATTTCAGATTCTGAGTTCCATAAGCATTGCTGAACTTTTCTCTGGTGAAGTTCTTTATCTTTTCATTGAATTTCTCACTGTCTACATTTTCCTTTAATAAAAGATAGGTGTCAGGGTTACTATTTCCCCAATGGTCCAAATTCTTCTTTTTATTCTCATAGAAAACACGATAATTAAAGAGTAAATCGAACTGAACTGTTGAGTTCTCAGGTATGTTTTCAAAGACTCCTGTAATCTGATACTTTCCATCAGAACTTTCTTGTGCCCACTCAATGATCTTTCCTATGGCATTTTCTGAAGATCCAAACATTGTTTTCGCAAATTCTTCAGAAATGATCACAGAATACTTGTCTGAAAAAACTTCATCTACCTGCCCGTGCATGAGCTTCCATGAAAAGATGCGCAAATAGTCCGACTCAGCCAGCTGCCCTCTAGCCAATAATGACTCATTTTCATAAGTTACGATTCCTTTTTCGTTTTCAAACCAATCTGGTGTAATCACACTTGATGAATATTCTACTTCGGGGAACTCATCTTTTAGCGCACTGGCAAGAAGTCCAGCAGTACCTGGACTTGTTGAAATCTTATCAGGTTCTGGTTCATTTTGCATTACCTGAAAAATACGCCCTTCATTCTCATGAAATTTATCAATACTTAGTTCGTGAGATACCCATAAATAGGCTAGAATAACGCAAGCCATTCCTGTTGACAACCCTACTAAGTTGACCGCAAAAGAACTAGAATACTTTTTGAAGTTACGGAGTGCGAGTAGGGTATTATGTCGAACCATGATGGTGGGATTTATGTGATTAAATAAGTGGAACGGTTTGAAAAACTCAGGTCTAAAATATCTGAGTACACTAAAAAAGAAAAAGAGCCTTGATTTGATAGAGGATCGTTCATACTTCTTGTGATATAACTCTACTAAATCCCCTTCGATTTCTTCGATATAATCCTCACGACAAAACCACCGCAAGAAGTTGATAGACGTTTTTGGTGGATTTGTTTTCAATCAAACGAGATTTTAGGAATTTGCTGATACATTTGTGTACGAATCGCATATTGCTCATCCAACTTTTCTTTACCCAAAGCGGTAATCTCATAGAACTTCTTTCTCCTGCCTCCTCTCATAGCAGTAATCCCTCCATATCTGGATTTCACATACGTCTTCTCCTCCATTCTTTTTAACGAAACATGAATGGCGCTGATGCTAATTTTTCTCGAGAGTTTCGATTCTAAACCTTCTTTTATGGCCACTCCATAAGCTTCATTATGCAAGGAAGCAACCATAAGTAATACCAACTCTTCGAACTCTCCTAGGGAATGTGCACTCATACAAATATCATTTACTTAACAAGTACGAATGTAATAAATTATTTTCACATTTGTTAAGTAAATAAATTTTCTTTCCTTTCATCATTTATTTACTATCTTCAACCTGCTCAGATGAACCCGATAAAATGAATCCCATTCAAATACTACTAAATGCACTAGAAGATCGATGGACGCATACAATTACGCTAAAAAGAAATGAGTTTTTAGTGACCGCTGGTCAAATTCACACAGATGTGTATTGGATTGACGAAGGTAGTCTGCGCATTTATATACTTGACGATAAAGAAGAACATATCATTCGATTTGGCTACAAGAATTCAGTCTTTACTTCTTTGGATAGCTTTTTAAATGAAAAGCCCTCCAAGTTTTACATACAAGCAATAAAAAAGTGTCGTTTACGAGTGATCTCTAGGAAAGACTTTATGAGTTTCATTAATTCCAGTGAAACAATGCGAAGATTCTGGGAGAAGACTTTGGAAAGTTTTGTACTTCAACAAATGGATAGAGAAATTGACCTCATCACCTATTCTCCTCAAAAAAGATTCGAAAGAGTTTTTAAAAGGAGTCCACATCTTTTCCAAGAGATTCCTCAAAAATATATTGCTTCTTACTTAAGGATGACCCCAGAAACTTTGTCTAGAATTTTAAAAAATCATGATTCAAATCAATCTTTTTAAATTCATCTTTTCTGAAATTTGAATCATTAAAGATGAAGGTAGACTCTGCGTCAACAATTCGCAAACCCTTGTCATGGTTCTTTTTACACGATCCATAGTATTTCGTTGAAGCGATAGTATTGTACATGACTTTACATAAGTTCCTTATTGCAAACAAAGAAGTATGTTTAGAACCTAACATCGGATTTGAAATTTATATGTTTCCAAAATCGATTATAAATTAGAATTCCCCCACCCAGAGCTCTACCTTTTTATTCAAAATAAGATTTGATTAACTCAACATTATCTCTAATTTTAATGGGTTCATTATAATGACAGGTAATATCAAGTGATCAAATATTTCTACTCTCCTTTCCCAAGACCTAAAAACAATAAGAGCAATTTTATCAAAGTCTTTTTGTTTGGTGTAATGGTCAGTCTATTTATTGTCATCTTCAAACCTTTCAATATTGAAAACGATGCCTTGTGGTATTACAACCTCATCACTTTTGTTTTGGGCTTGATTTTTTCTTCAGCCATTTACTTCATGGAATTTGTGATACCAATTCTGTTTAAGTCTTTATTTAAACGTTGGACATTAGGAAAAGCCATCCTTTGGTATACATGGTTGGTTCTCTTTGTAAGTGCTGTCATGTTCTTGTTGAAGAGTTTTATTGCAGGTTTTAATGATTTCACCTTGTTAGAATACCTAAATGTCATTGGAAGGATCACTGCTTTAAGTTTGATCGTTGCGTTTTTCGCGCTTGGAATCATCAGCTATTTCAATCGAAAGAAAATTGCACTGCTTTCATCGAAAGAAGTCTATACAATTACCGCTGCGAAAGTTCAACCCATTGAACTGAATTTAGATGAAGTACTTTATATTGTAAGTGATGATAACTATGTAGACATCCATTTGGAATCAGATGGAGAGAGAAGCAAACTCGTATTTCGGTCTAGCCTTAAAAATATAGAAGATCAAATCGTCAATCCCATCTCCCCCATATATCGATGTCATCGGAGGTATTTGATCAACATCAATCGCTTTGAAGTTAAAAGTAGAAAGAGTCGAAAGGCCTCTATCGTCCTTCAAAATTATGACGATGAAGTACCTGTTTCTTCTCGATATGAACGAAGCATTTTAGAAGTGATGTAGGTTCACCCCTAAATCGTGTTCATTCTCCACACAGCCTTTAAAATAAGGACTTCCCGATTTTATTTTCTCTTGATTTGTCCTAGAAATCTAAAAATTTAATCGAGATGAAAACAACAAAAATTTTATTATTCGCTATTTTTTTAAGCCTGATGATGCCATCGTTCGGACAAGGAAACAGCATTTCTTTAATTCAAGAAAGTAACTTGATTACGAACAATGAAACCCTCAAAAAAGAAGTTGAAAGCATTATCATGTCCTACGTCAAAGATTATCAATCCGACAGGCATGCAAGGGAGAAGCGTGTCATTGGAATTAAGGTCCCTGAGATTGACGGCAAATGGACCCTTGAAGTCACTGGAAAAGAAATTGGAGTCAAAAAATGGGAAGTGATCCTCAAAGAAGGATTGCCTTCTATTCCTACTTACATGTACCGAGCGGAAGTCAAAGTGCTCAAAGCTATTTATAACGGTGAACTCAATGCACTTACCGCACAAGCCAAAGCCTTTTCAACAGACTATGCTCCTTTGGAAGTTAATGAGATCAACAATTATCAACCAACGGAAGAAGACGATAGTGCGCTAAACGCCTTTTCTTTTCATTTCTGGACCAAAGGTTTTCCCGAAGTCATTCCATTTCGTCCTAGTGCCACTAGGAAAGCGCATGGAGCTGGAGCTACGATTTTCTATTACGAAAAAGGATTGAGAACAGGTTGGCTTACTATGATGCCTGGAGACCGTGTACGTGAAGATGCTAGAGAACAAGCCATGCCATTTCCTATGATGGGCGTCTTAATCAAAGGAACTGCAAAAGGAATTGTAGACGGAGCACCTATCACAGTTTCAGAAGGGAATACTGTTTTCATTCCTGCCAATGTTCATCACAAATGGTGGAACGAGTCAGACGAGCCTGTGGAGTTGATACTCATCATGTTTGGAAAAGGAGCTTAATTCATTTACCATGGAATCACAACAGTTATTATCCAAACAATGGATACTTGTAGGATCTGTTTCAGGAATCACAGCCAACATATTATTTCCAATTCTGATACTGGTCTCTCTTCCAAGTTATCTTGAACTGTTTCTTGCAGCTCTATTTGGAATCCTATTTTCATTGATTGGTTTTGGTCTGCACAACCTATTGAAACGAGAAAAGAGCACTATTCTAACACATTTAGGAGCACTATTCATTTTTTGCGGCGGCATCATTTTCAATGTGATGCTCATGGTACAATTGACCTTTAAAGGATATCTAAGGCACTTTCAGCAAGTCAGCAATAATCAAGATGATGCAACCTTATTAAGCTGGATTGGAAAAACTGTGGATCCAATTCATTTGGGGATGCAATTGTCTACAGATTTCTTTACCGCGTTTGGGATGATTCTATTCTCGGCAGTAATGTATCGCAATCGGTATTTTGGAAAGTTTTGGGGAACCTCAGGTTTTCTCATTGCAGTCTCATTAATTGTAGTGAAATGTTATGCTTTTCCTATGACTCCATATGAATTGGGAATCCCTTATATCTTTGGTCCTTTGATGGCATTGTGGTTTTTGGCAGTTTGCATACAAAGTTTGAGAAATCTTGATTTCAATCAATAGTATTTTGCTAATATTTACTGAAATTTGTTTCAAACAAATGAAATGGAAATTTCTTCAGAAAAACTGCTTGCAGAATTGACCCAATACGTCAATCAACATTTAGAATTTGGCAACTTGTTAAAAAACAAGCCAGAAAATATATTGAACCAGCGCTCCAATGAGAAATCTTGGAGCGCTTTGGAATGTTTAGAGCATCTTAACTATTATGGAGCATTTTATACTTCAGAAATTCAGACAAGAATGACCAATTCTTCCATTCCAAGCTCTGAGGTGTTCAAAACTGGGTATTGGGGAAATAAATTTGCTCAAGACATGCTTCCAAAAGAAGGCATGAAAACGATGAATACGTTTCAAAGTAAAAATCCAATCCACTCCAAATTGGATAAAAACAAAGTCATTGACACATTTATTCAACAACAAAAAGAATTCTTAATTCTTCTCAAAATTGCGGAGAAAAAGAATCTGACCAAAATCAAAACGTCCTTAACAGTTCCCATCTTAAAATTTCGATTGGGTGATACGTTTCGATTTGTCATTTATCATGCTGAGCGACATGTTGTGCAGGCTAAAAAAGCAATGTCAAGCTACTAGAAGAGGCTCTTTGTTATTCATTCTCTTATCTTTGATAAAAACTTTAAGAAATTAGTTTTCAAAAAAAGATTGAGCGTGTTATGAAAATAGAGGTACTGTTTGACTTAAGAGATTACCAAATAAAATACAAAGACAAAATCAGATTCCCTGACGAGGGGATTCCCTTATCCGAAATTGAAGCATTAGAACAGCATTGGAACAATGGCCATCCTTTTCCTAAAGCATTGAGAGACCTCTTATTCTTGGCTGGAGAGTCTTGTAATTTTCTAGACTATAATTTCTACGACTCACAACATGAAATGCAACTAGAATGTCGAGAAGAGATGGAAGAAGGAGGTTATTTATTCAATCGTCCCTTCTATATTATTGAACACAATGGTGGTGGCTTCTTCTTACTTGTTTTTTTAGATGAAGACCAAGTAAACCCCATGGTATATCAATTCAATTGGAGCAAACAAAATGGATTACCATTTGCAAGACCAATAGATAGTAGCTTGAAAAAGTTTCTCAACATTGAAATGGAGCGTGAAATACAACGAAGAATTCGCTTTTAAAACACTCATAACAAATTAATTAAACCTCGACTACGCTATGGAATTTATGGACATGATGAAGGACCCCAATCTGAGATGGGAAACCATGCATAGAAAATATGGGCTGATATTCAGAACAAAAAAGTACAATTATCATGGCAAAGAAACTATTCGTCCAATCTGTGCTACCATGACTGCAGAGATGGGATCTAGACTAGTAAGGAACGAGTTATCTTATTTCTTTAATAGTATTTTTACCATGTATAGTTCAGATTCTAAAGATGATATAGATAGAGTTATTGAGATGACGGATAAGATTTTGGCGGGTAAGCTGGTCTTTACCGATATGGATTTAGAAGATGAAGTCAATGTTTTTTTCAAAGGGGAGGATGATGCCATTCGCTTGGATCCAAATGATGGATTTGCGTATCTAGGAGATTATTCTTTTGCTACAACTCCTACCGAGCAACCAAAGATACCTTTAACTGACTTAAAAACAATCTTTGAAGAATGGCGAGAATTTCGGGCTTCAGTATATGGAATTAAGAAATGAGTGAAGTCATTAAATACAAAAACAACCTAGGAGAATTCATTAGCTATGAGCAAGTGATGGATTTGTCCAATTATTCAACACTATACTATGTGGATGATGAACTCAAAAGAGAAGAGGAAGTCTTCAATTACAAACCATTCGCTGGTCTTTATTACCTCTCTTCAGGTGAAGACCCCATCACCATTATTCCTGAGCTAAACAAAAACTATCGATGGGCATTTTTGACAAAATCCTATGAAAATGGCTACACCATATACACGGGAAAAGGTTACAACCATAACATGCAATTGAAGTCAAAGTACTACAAAGAGGTGTACAATTCACGAGGTGAACATATTGCTACAGTAACCCTAGACAGTAAAACACACAATCCTGAAGGAGCTCTTAAAATCTTTAGGTTTGGAGATGATGATGACATCAGTTTTAGCTTTGATCATAAGGGTAACTTGAAAGAAATTACCATTTCAGAAATGATTTTAAGTAATGAATTACACTATACTAAATTAAATTCTTTTTTAAGAGATATAGAAGAGTTTGTGGGCGATTTTATTACGCAAGAAGAATTGGATTACTATACAAATCCCAACACCATCGTTCCTACTTTTTAAAAATATTTCTTTCAAAGTGCAACAAATTGAAGAAGTGACGCGTCTTTCTATAGAGTTTTACTTTTAACTGACCCACTTTATGAAAATTCAATCAACCTTCTTCATTGCTGTTTTGGCAATCTTTATCTCGTCTTGTACTTCAAAAAAGCCCCAACCCACAATTGTTTCTGGAAAAGTAAAAGTGGTTTGGTCCAACAATGTCAATCTGCGACATGGAACCATTTCACTCGCCGAAAGTTGGTCTGGTCAAACCGACCATAGAGATTCCATCATTCCTCTGAATGAAGACGGAACTTTTTCAGTAAAAGTAAATCTTGCGAAACCTCAACTCTATTCACTTTCTCATCAGCAGGACAAAGTAGAATTCATTCTTTCTCCCGGAGATTCAATTCACATCGATTTGACCGCCAAATCTGTTTTCTCGGGAACTCATGCCACTGAAAACAACCATATCACTGCAATGAATCAAGAAATCAGAAAGATTGAGCGATTTATCACCAGTGATGAAAAAACATTCTTCGGCGCTTCTTTAACACGCTACAATGAAATTGTAGATTCACTAGAATCAGCATATCTCCAAATCCATAAAGACTTTAAGAAAGACCATGAATTGCCTACAGTGTTTGATGAAAAAATAAAAGATGAAATCAAATATAGAACACTCTTCCATAAAATTGTCTATCCATCAATTCATGAAATGTATACAGGTGATACATTGGCCATCGGGCAGCAATTCTTTGATGACATTACCAAAGGAAGTTTTGATAACCCTCAACTTTTAGAGTCCTCAAACTATACGCTATTCCTAGAACGCTATGTAGATATCATGTCTGCAGGTCATTTACGCTTCAGAAATTTCTACGACGCTGGGATCCAAAAGATCCATCCAAAGTATAATGCCATCAAAAATTTAAATGCGCATCAGGAGATCAAGGACTATTTGATGAACGAGCATTTAAAGAAGAGTATCAGTAATTACGGTGTGGCTTATTTGGGAGATGTGATGAGCGACTTTGAAAATAGTTGTCAGGATGAACAGTTGAAAAGTCAAATAGTAGAACTGTATCAAAAAGGAAAAGAACGAAGAGAACAACCTAGTGAAATTAAAGTGTATAAGACTATTGGAGATATTGAACTAGAAGCGCATATTTTCTATCCTGAAAATCATCAAAAAGGCGATGAAACCCCTGCCTACGTTTTCTTCCACGGAGGTGGTTGGGCCGTTGGAATTCCAGAATGGGGTTATACCAACTGCAAACGCTACCAAGAAAAAGGAATGGTCGCTATTTCTATTGAATACCGACTTCTAGACATTCATGGTTCAAACATTATCAATTGTGTTGAGGATGTAAACTCAGCTATCCTTTGGGTACGTCAACAAGCCAAAAACTTGGGAATTGACCCAAACAAAGTGGTTGCGGCAGGATTCTCAGCAGGAGGACATCTAGCAACAAGCACCGCTGTTCTTGACGAGTTTACTTTGAATGAAAACGGATTCAACTCAAAGCCCAATGCTTTGGTGGTGCATTCTGCTAGTTATAATACCACAAAAAGTAATTTCTTTAGAAGACAATCGAATGGAAAACCAGAGAGCATTTCAACATTTCACAATGCCAAGAAAGGGATGCCTCGTGGGATTTTCTTCCATGGAACCAACGATCACTTAGCTCCTATTCCAGAGTTTACAGAATTCAGAGATAAAATGGAAGCTTTGAACAATGACTTTGAATACAAGATCTTCCAAAATGTAGGTCATTTCTTTAACGATCCAAAAGCGAGTGAAGAAGTACGAGTATTGACAGATAAATTTTTACAAAAGCTTGGGTATCTAGAGTAGTTCATGAATAACATGCGTTTAACCAAGGAGTGTTAAAGTTCAAAAATTGACATTTTATTAACTGAAAAAGAAGACGGTTCTGCCTAGATTGGTTCAAAATCCAACTGATGAAACCAACGAAAGTCGTCTTTGTTCTTTTGATTTTTCTTTCTTATAACTCCTTAAGTTTTGCACAGGAGAAGACAAAAGACAATGCAATTCTAAACCTTCAGATATTCTCTAAATCGCTCCAATCCGAGCGAAATATTCGAATCTCCCTACCAGAGAATTATAAAAACAAGAAGAAGAAATATCCTGTAGTGTATTTGATGGATGGACAATTGTATCTCCATCATGTTGTGAGCCTTCGAAAAACCTTTCAGCAGTTCAAGGTAACGCCTGAATTCATTATTGTTGGAATAGAGACTCCCTTTCCTCAACGTTATAGAACCTTTCGCAATCAAAGAGAAAATTTGATCCAATTTGTCAGTGAAGAACTGACCTCCTACATGAAGCAAAATTTTCGAACGAATGAAAACAATATCTTCTTTGGTTGGCAATATGCAGGTGCCATTGGTTTTGACATGCTAAAAAGCAATTCTCCTAGTTTCTCCTCCTATCTTTTGGCAAGTCCCTACCCCATCAAACACAAAGTTGATGATCTCCCTTTACAATCCTTATCTGATAAGCTTTTATATTTTTCAGTAAGTCCAGATGAATATGAGGTTAATCATGGAACGGACAAATTGGACTCTTTATTGGTTCATACAAGCAATGTAAAGATTCCATGGGCCTATGTAAAGTTCGAAAATGAAGAGCATCATTCCACACCTTTTCCAACCTTGTATCATGGATTGAAGAAGTGCTTTGAATACTATAAAGAGTTTCAAATGGACAATCTTTCCAAGTTTCTAAAGGCTGGTGGTCTTGAGTATGCCCGAGAATATTCAAAGAAGCGTGGTGAGCAATATGGAGGATCGACAGAACTTTCGGATTGGTCAAAATACACCATCATTCGAAGTGCCATACGGGATGATAATTATCCTTATTTTGAAAAGTTCATGAAAGAGTTTGCGACAGAAGAGTTCATTGTAGCCATGAAAAATAGATCATTTGACTTTACATCGTTCTACGAAAAGAAAGAAAACTATAAGAAGTCAATTGTTATTTACGAGCAACTTTTAAACGCCAATCCTAAATCCAAACGCTTATTGACGAAACTGGCCAAAGCATATGAATTAAAAGGAGATGAAAAATCTTCTAAAAAGTACATTGCTCTTGCCAATTCGATCAAAGAATAACTCATTAGAGAACTTATCAACATCCGTTGATTTTTAGATTTTGTTTCGTAATTTTAGAACTCAAACTTTGAGGATCGAACACTTCTATTGTATTCTCGTTTGCATTTCTAATTTTTACGAGATTTACAATGAACTATATCAAAGGACGTGGTGCGCAGGTCAATACGCACAATCGATTTTTACAACACGAACACATCATTCGAGATGACTTCCTCAACTATTGCGAAGCAGAAAATGAAAAAGCAGACTCGAACAAAACTACCTATTTAGAGATCTTTCCGAAGACGATCATCAATAAGGTACAAAGCCCTGACATTCCGTTAATGTACTCCATGAATCCTTATCAAGGTTGTGAACATGGTTGCATTTATTGCTATGCAAGAAATACTCATGAATACTGGGGCTATTCAGCTGGATTGGATTTTGAACGTAAGATTCTATACAAAGCAAATGCTCCTTCGCTTCTTGAACAGAAGCTACGAAGCAGAACTTGGGAAGCCGCAGGAATCATGTTCTCAGGGAATACGGATTGTTATCAGCCTATTGAAAAGAAACTAGAAATCACTAGAGACATGTTGAAAGTTCTACTCAAATTAAAACATCCTGCAAGCATGATTACTAAGAATGCACTCATTCTTCGCGATTTAGATATACTAAAGGAGATGGCTGCTATGAATTTGATTCATGTCAACATTTCTATTACATCACTTTCTGAAGAAACTAGAAGGACCTTAGAACCTAGAACAGCATCGATTAAAAAAAGGTTGGAGACTGTTGAGGTACTTTCCAAAAATGGAATTCCCGTAAGTGTTATGATGGCACCTATCATACCTGCAATCAACAATCATGAGATTCTACCATTGGTTAAAAAGGTTGCTGAAATTGGAGCAAAGTCCGTTGGCTACACGGTTGTTCGACTGAATGGCGCCATTGGAAAGATATTTACAGATTGGGTAAAAAAGACCTATCCTGATCGAGCAGATAAAATCTTACATCAAATTGAAGATTGTCATAATGGAGCACTGAATAATAGCAGATTTGGAGCGCGTATGCGAGGTGAAGGGAAATTCGCCGAGCAAATCAAACAACAGTTTTCCTTAGCGAGAAGATTGTACCTAAAAGATGCAGTATATACTCCTTTAGATTATTCACTTTTCGACAAACATCAGACCAATCAAATGCGTTTGTTCTAAAAAGTAAAAGCCACGAAAAATCGTGGCTCTCGAAATCTTCAAGTAACAATCCCCCAATAATTACTTGAGTATTTTCTCAAATTAACTTACACAAAACTACTGCATTTCGTTATTCAATTTATAATCCATACATATACATATCTACTACAGCTTTGAATTTAGTGATTAAAAACTACTATATTTATACTTCATATCTATAAATCATGATCAAGCACAAGTCTTACTTTATTTGTTCGTTATTCATTTTCGCTTTCATTTTTCAAACAAAGGCTCAGGATCAAATAATAAAATCTGGAGAACAATGGTTTTATTATGACGAAGGGTATTTAGACATTACTTGGTACTCTAGTTTTGACCTCATAAAGAATTGGAAGCAAGGAATTACACCTGTTGGATATGGAGATAAAAAGATTGTAACCAATGTAGGTTTTGGTCAAGATGAAGACGATAAACATATTAGCAAATACTTTGTTAAGAAAATTAATATCGAAAATCCTTCGGATTATTTAGCCTATGGTTTTCAATTCAAAAGAGATGATGGAATTGTCATTTACCTAAACGGGAAGGAAGTATTCCGAGACAATATGCCAGACGGTATTATTACAGGCAAAACGGAAGCTGTGAACAGAATAGATTCGAAAGATGAATCCGAAGTTCTTATAACCGTTTTAGATGCTCATAAATTCACCATGGGAGAAAATACCATTGCGGTTTCCATACATCAAGTAGAGCCAGGGTCTAGTGACTGTATTTTCGATTTTGAAATGTTCGGCTACAAGGATCCCACCATACTTTCACAAGTTCTAAGTAATAAAGCTCAAAAAGGAAATAATCTAGAAGATCAAGTTCGAAACTTGACTCAAAACCTTTCCATTGAAAAATCTATTTTACAATTCGAAGTTCAGAAAGCAAGGGCTGAGAGTTTACGATTTTCCCTCATCATTGTGGGTGTTCTTCTGATTATAGCTGTTAGTATAGCTCTATTCCTGTTGATCAGTTTCCGAAAGAAAGAACAAGGCCTTCTTAACGAGGTTCACCTTTTACAAGAAAGTCTGCGCGATAAAGAACAAGGATTAATGACCATCAACGTAAAACTTCTTCATAACAGGCAATACTTCAAAGAGATTAAAGCCGACATCAAAGGGTTAAACAGCAACAATACCTCTGCTGTAAAAAGTATTTTTTACAACATAGATTCAGCTTTGGAAAGTGAAGAGGAATGGGAGAACATGCAAAATCACTTCAATACAATTTATTCAGGGTTTTACGATAAAATTTTATCCAAACACCCATCTTTAACTGAAATTGAGTTAAGACATTGTATGTTCATCAAACTGCATTTACAAACCAAAGAAATTGCTAAGATTCTTTTGGTTGATCCAAGGTCTGTACAGACTGCTCGGTACAGAATTAAGAAGAAAATGAATTTGGATGAGGAAACCGATTTAAGGACCTATATTTTAGAAATTACCTCCTGAAAAATTCATGGGTATCAGTAACTAAATCCCTCCAAAATTCACATTGACTTTGCGCATCTCTCTTTTAATTGTTCCTATTTTTGTGGCGAATTCTTTTTTCTAAGAAATGAATTCTCTCAACATAAGTTTTTAATCTAGTAAGTGATGTCTTTGTCAAATCAAAAGGTCAAAGGAAAATCAAAAAAAACACCTATTGTCATCCTCAACGGGTTTTTAGGTTCTGGTAAAACCACACTCTTTAGAAACTTACTTTCTCAATCAAAGAAAAAAAACATTCATGTTTGTGCCGTTGTGAACGACATGAGCGAGTTGGATGTTGATGGTGAGTTGATCGCAAACACAAGCAGTGTAGAGGAAAACGAGAGTCTCATGGAATCCATTCATGACTGTGTATTGAGCAGTAAAAAGGGAATCAAACAGTTGGATATTGCCTTGAAAAGACTCGTTTCACAGCATCAACCTGAACTCATCATTATTGAAACTTCAGGAAGCTGTCATCCCATGCCACTGATT
>CAZTFN010000032.1:16808-22271 GCA_964612905.1 uncultured Flavobacterium sp.
CACGGGTGTTTTGGCACTAGTAGACTCATTAATGCTGGCACACGATTACAATTATGGGCAACAATTGGTTCCTCAAATGCAACACAATCTGAGAAATCAAAAACGCGATATGGTAAACTTATTGGTAGAACAAATCATGTTTTGTAGTCATTTAATGTTAACCAAAGGCGATCGAATTCAACAAGAAAAACTTCCTGAAATCGCAGAATTCATTCGCCCTATTAATCCCTATATTTCTATTTTCTCCGTATTCTATGGAAAGCTTTCGATAGATGATATTCAAGCCATGCCAGAATATAATTTTCATCGTGTTGCACAATTGATGAAGGAATTGAAACCTACTATGGATGCGGAATCTTCGGGAGATCGACCTTACAATATGGCAACTCGTGTGATTCGAGACGATAGACCCTTTCATCCTGAACGCTTGTGGAAAGTGTGTCATGAATATTTAGATCAGCGAATTTATCGAAGCAAAGGTTTTTTCTGGCTGGCGAGTCGGGATGATGTTTCTCTCTTATGGAATCAAGCTGCAGGAAGTATTAATTTGGAGCTGATTGGGTATTGGCGTTCTGCGGTGTTGGAAGAAAATGATAGTGGACTGTTAGAAGATGAATTGGAGTTGTTAAGACAGCAATTAGCAGAATCAGGACGATTTGGTGATCGACATTGCCACCTTACCGTGATTGGAGACAAAGACCAAGTGGATCGATTTACGCAGGCGCTTAAATCTTGTTTCTTGAGTGAAGATGAAATAGAGCACTGGGAAAGTGGTGGTGAATTCGAAGATCCTTGGCCAACAAATCTGGTTAAAATGAGGGATTAATTTGTCTCTATCATATTTTTAATAATTCTTTATCATCAATCGCTTATTTGATATTTCACTACTGGAAACTTCTAAATTTATCAAATTAGGATTTTCACACTAATTATGGTATATTATTTGTGGTAAAAAAACCAAACAAATTGCCATGCTTAATTCATTGAAACGCAAGGGTTTTCAATTTAGAAAAAACCACATCTTCCTTGTTTTCTTTTTCCTTCTTTTAGCTAACTTTTCCTTTGGTCAAGATTTATCTTATATCTATGGAAAAGTAGTTGATTCCAAAACAGGAGCTCCGTTAGCTTTTGCTAGTATCGTTCAAAAAAACAAATCTGTTGGTCTTATTTCCAATGATGATGGCAGCTTTAAACTCCCAAGTTATTATGCAACTGCCAACGCCACCATTGTCGTCTCTTTTATTGGATATTATTCGGAAGAAATCTTGGTAACAGACCTTGACAAGAACGACTTAAACATTATAAAGCTCGTAGAAAAAGCAGAGTCTTTAGACGAAATCGTCATTAAGAATACAGTAAAGAAGAAGAATCTATCTGCAGAAGACATTGTAGAACTAGCCGTTAAGAATATTCGGTATAATTATCCGTTCAATTATTTTTCTTACGTAGGATATTATAGAGATTATCAGAAGTCCAAAGACAACACCTACGTAAACTTGAATGAAGCTATTTTGCATGTGCATGATCCTGGTTTTGGTTTCCAAGATTATGCTTCTACCAATACTCAGATTTATAAATACGCGATAAATCCGAATTTCCCAATTGACACTGTCGCTTCTCGACCCTACGATTATTCGACGAAAACCAAAGTCATAGACAATGCGAAATTGGGCTATTTATCCAAAAATGTCAATGAGTTTACCATGTTAAGAGTTCATGATGCCATAAGAAATTACAATATCAACACCTATGACTTTGTGAATAATCTTGAAGTAGATTTTGTAAAGAATCATGTTTTTGAGATGATTCGAGAAACTTCATTGGACAATGTTGCGCTTTATGAGATTGGTGTTTTTAAGTTCTTAGACAACGTTTTTGCAGAGGGCAAAATATTCATTAGTAAAGACGATTACAAAATCTATAAATTTCAATATACGGTCTATAAAAGAACCCGAACAACAAAAAGACTCAATAGTTCTTATATGAACCCCATAAGTTTAGTTCCTAAAAAGGGAGAACTGATTATTAATATCATCGTGGAATATGCCAACCATAATGAAGTCATGTATCCAAAATACATTTCATTTAACAACCCATTTGAAGTTTTATCTCCACCAAAGTTTTTCCCGGTTGATGCCAAGTTTGATGCTTTCCCAACACCCTCTGGAGCTCCCTTAATATTTGTGGACATCACCTTTAACAATCAAGTAGCCCCTAATAATAAAGCCTTCAAAAAGAGAAATTACAGGCTTCGATACAAAGGTGATAAGGTAAAAATTGACAGCATTAGAATCTTAGGGCAAACCGTTAGAATTTGGCCTAATGATGACGATATGTATTTTCCTAAACGTGCATGGTTGAATGGACAACGATTGTCTGGTAGAGATTTCAACTTTGAAGTTCGAAATATTAAGGATGTACATGGAAATGTTGTCTTTGAAGACGAAATTTTACCCTACAATCAATATAGAGAGTTCTTTATACAAGAGCTTCACCCAGGCGGTCAAAACCCTGGGAATTCTTTATTTATGATTAAGAATAATCCTCTTTCATCTGATCAACCAATGAGTCCACCAAAAGACACATCCAAGTATTGGATGAACACTCCTTTAAAAGAATAACATTTTTAACTCCCATAGTCATGAACCATACTTTAAAAATCTCAATTCTCCGGAACATACCTAAAATACTAATTGCCTTCTTCTTGGTTTTCCAAACTCACAATTCTTTTGGTCAAGAATTAGCCTATATCTATGGAAAGGTAGTCGATTCTAAACAAGAAGCGCCATTATCCTACGCTAGCATCATTCAAAAAGGAAAGTCGGTAGGTGTCATCTCAAACTCAAATGGCAGCTTTAAAGTCCCTGCATATTATGCAGTGGCCGATGTTGTATTAGAGATCTCTTTTATTGGCTATTATACCAAAGAAATTCGCGTTAAAGACTTGGATAGAAACAACCTCAACATCATTAAGCTCACTGAAAAAACGGAATCTTTAGATGAGATTGTCATCAGAAAAAAAGACCCTTTGAGTGCCAAACAAATTGTAGAATTGGCCATTAAAAATATTAAGAATAATTATCCTCAAGATCAATTTTCCTACGTCGGGTATTATAGAGATTATCAAAAAAATAAAGAACGTAATTATTTGAATCTCAACGAAGCCATTCTGCAAGTGACAGATCAAGGGTTTCATTACGAAGACTATGTTAGCACGAAGACTAATATTCTCAAATACACTAAAAATGATGAATTTCCAACAGATTCTTTGGCATCACAACTCTATGATTATCAAAATAAAACCAAAGTAAATAATAATGCTATCCTGAATAATGTTGGCGAACAAGGAAACGAATTTACGCTCCTAAGGTTTCACGATGCAGTGAGAAACCATAAAGTAAACACCTATGATTATGTAAACAGTTTAGAGAAGGACTTTGTACCCAATCACAATTTTGAACTGGTTAGAGAAACTTCTGTGAACGATGTGAAGTTGTATCAAATTAAATTTAACAGAAACATGGGCAAAGTTTTAGCGGAAGGAGAAATTTTCATTAGTAAAGTAGATTATAAAATCTATAAACTAAGTTATAGCGTATATAAAATGAAGATCAGGAAAAATGACTTAAACAAATCGCTCCATACTGGAAAAGCAAAAATTATACAAAAAAAAGAAGAGCTGATCTACAATATTACCTTGGAGTACAATGATTATCAAGACATGATGTATCCAAAGTATATTTCATTCAATAATCCATTTAATATTTTGCATCCACCTAAGTTTTTTCCCACAGAAACTAAATTTGTTCATGATGATCAAGAAACTGTTGGAGAGGTTGCCATTTGGATAGAAATGCTGTTTAACAATAAAATTTCCGAAGTTGGGATTCAGAAAAAGAAAAATTACAGTCTTACCTATAAAGACAAAAAGCTGAGAATCGACAGCATTCAATTAGGTCCTAAGAAACAGAAACTTTTGTTTTATTTGGTTGAAAAAGACATTCTTTTTTATCGAGACGCTTGGCTGCGAGGAACTAAATTATCGAGTAAGGATTTTGTCTTCAATGTAAAGAACATTCAGGATGTTGACGGGAATGTGGTCTTAGAAAAAGAGGTTTCATCGTACAATCAATTTAGAGAGTTCTTTATTCAAGAGTTGAACTTTGGTAAGGATATATCGAAAGACACGATCTACATGAATAAAAACCGTCCGATTGCTGACAATCAACCCATTAACGATTCTAAAAAGCTTTCAAAATATTGGATGAATACTCCATTGAAGGAATAAAAAACCCTCCGTAGCTTAAAAGCTTTGGAGGGTTTATTTTATGCTTCACCAGTGGGTCCAAAATTCAGTGGAATCGGTGGAAGCTCATAATCTTTGATTTCTCCATGAGCTTGCTCAAACTTAGTGACGTTTTCTGCCAATGCCTTAGTTAACCTTTTGGCATGTTGTGGAGTCAAGATAATTCTAGACTTCACCTTTGCTTTAGGCACTCCTGGCATAATATTGACAAAGTCAACAATAAACTCGGACAATGAATGATTGATGATAGCGAGGTTGGAATAGGTTCCTTCCGCCACTTCTTCTTCTAATTCAATATTAATTTGTCCTTGTTTCTTTTGATCGCTCATTTCAACTCTTAGTTAAAGCTTCTTTCAATTTCCTCTTTTGGTCCTACAATGATATTGTCATAGGATCTCATACCTGTACCTGCAGGAATCTTCTTCCCTACAATTACATTCTCTTTCAATCCTTCTAATGTATCAATCTTACCATTTACAGCAGCTTCGTTCAATACTTTCGTAGTTTCTTGGAACGATGCAGCAGAGATAAATGATTTCGTTTGTAAGGATGCTCTGGTAATCCCTTGCAATACTTGCTCTGCAGTAGCTGGTTGTGCATCTCTTGCAACAACTAGTTCCTTATCTGATCTACGTAATAAAGAGTTCTCATCTCTTAATTGACGTGGACTAATAATTTGTCCTGCTCTCAAGTTTTCAGAATCTCCAGCTTCTTCTACGACCTTCATTCCGTAGATGTCATCATTTTCTTTGATGAAATCATTCTTGTGAATCAATTGATTCTCTAAGAATAATGTATCTCCAGAATCGATGATTCTTACTTTACGCATCATCTGACGTACCACTACTTCGAAATGCTTATCATTGATCTTCACCCCTTGTAAACGGTATACATCTTGAATTTCATTCACCAAGTACTCTTGTACAGCAGATGGCCCTTCAATTCTTAAGATATCTTCTGGAGTAATTGCTCCATCAGACAATGGCATACCTGCTTTGATAAAGTCGTTTTCTTGTACCAAAATTTGGTTTGAAAGTTTGATCAAATACTTTCTGATGTCTCCAGTTTTCGATTCAACGATAATCTCTCTGTTACCTCTCTTGATTTTACCGAAAGAAACTACTCCATCCACCTGAGAAACAACCGCAGGATTCGAT
>CAZTFN010000033.1:0-22201 GCA_964612905.1 uncultured Flavobacterium sp.
AAGTCTCATTACAAATCCCGGATGGATTGCAAGTTTGCTCTTCAAAATTATTCGCATCACTGAAAAAGGAACTGTAAAAGAGAAAATCCAAAAATTGATGGAGTAAAATTAAGAGGTAATCAATCGGTACTGATACGGTTTACTTCCAGGTCCATCACTCTTTCTTTTGGCCAATCGTTCGAAAGATCCCGTAGCCAACATTTTCTTTTGGAATCGACTTCTATCTAACTTCTCGGATAAAATTGTTTCATGCAATCGATGCAATTCAGGCATGGTAAATTCTGAAGGGAGAAGGTTGTATGTGAGTTGCTCTCTTTGAATATCCTGCTTCAGTCGATTTCTTGCTTCTTGAACAATGTCTTTATGATCCAAAGCGATCTCAGGGAGATTGTCAAAGTCAAACCATTCCACGGCCTCATCAAAATCTCCGGGTCTTGGAGTCATATTGTCAATATCTACCAAAGAGTAATAAGCAAGGGTCACGAAACGTTGTGCGAGCCAATGGTTTTCATTCCAAGTGAGTCCAGCTTGATCAAAAAACTCTTTAAATTCATTGGCGAAGTTTCGATTTTCATCCCCAAAAACACGTAAGAATTTAAAGTGAGGCTTTTCTAAATCAGTACGCTCTTTCAAATTTCGAATGACAGCGTCGTCCACCGATTCATCAATACGAATATGTCCACCGGGCAACACCCATTTCTCTGCAACCTTCAGTAATAAGCATTTCAAAACCCCATCTTTGAACCCAATAATAACCAGGTCAACAGACATGTTGGGCAAGAAGTATTTTGAGCCTTCTTCTATAATTTTCTTCAACTTCATATCGACAAAAATACTTTTTGTGTCTTAAAGTCACAAATTAAATAATTATATTTGTGTCGAATTGTCACAATTATAATATTATGAAGAAAAATTTTTACCGTTTACTGAAAGTACTGGGAGTGTTGGTTATCATCTTCTTAGTTACTGCATTTTGGCTCTACAATCGTTTTGATTCGAGGTATCTAAGTTTTGAAGATGATTATAAAGAGAAGAGAGGGATCAAAGAAATAACGGTAGAAGGATTTACATTCTTAGATCGGAATGATAATGGTGCATTAGACATATATGAAGACAATCGCCAACCCTTAGAAAGTCGAGTGGCAGATGCGCTATCCCAAATGACTCAAGAGGAAAAAATACATCTCTTAAAAGGTTCTGGATTGGCTTCAGCTATGGGGCAAGGAGAACCAGACGGTATTCCTGGAGCGGTTGGAACCATTGTTCCTACACCAAGATTGGGTATTCCAACAGTTTATCTTTCCGATGGACCCGCAGGATTAAGAATTTTACCGATCCGAGAAGGAGAAGATAGAACCTACTATTGTACTGCTTTTCCAATTGCCACCTTGCTGGCTTCGTCTTGGAATGAAGAGTTGATGTATACTGTAGGAAATGCCATGGGTAATGAGGCCAAAGAATACGGAATTGATGTCATTCTTGGACCTGGAGCAAACATACATCGTCATCCACTTTGTGGACGAAACTTTGAATATTATTCTGAGGATCCTTTGCTTTCGGGATATATGGGAGCTGCCATCATAAACGGAATTGAGAGCAATGGAATTGGAACTTCTGTCAAACATTTTGTGGCAAACAATCAAGAAACCGAACGTAATTTTAATGATGTACTCATCTCAGAACGTGCCATGCGCGAGATATATCTCAAAGGCTTTGAGCATATTGTAAAAAGATCTCAGCCATGGACGATCATGTCGTCTTACAACAAAGTCAATGGAACCTATACTTCGGAAAGTGCTTATTTATTGACAGATATTTTGCGTGATGATTGGGGATTTGAGGGCTTGGTGATGACGGATTGGTTTGGAGGAAGAAATGCACCAGCACAAATAGCAGCAGGAAACGATCTGTTAGAACCAGGAACGAATGAGCAATGGAAAGCATTAAAAAAAGCCGCTGAAAGTGGCGACCTATATGATGCTGATATTGATCGAGCTGCGGGTCGTATTTTACGATTGGTTTTTCAAACCAAAAAAATGCAGAATTATGAATTTCAGGAGAATCCAGATTTAAAGGCACATGCCCAAATTACTCGCAACTCTGCTGCTGAAGGAATGGTTTTACTCAAGAACGACGACGTACTGCCTCTGAATTCTAAGATGAACGTGGCGTTATTGGGTGTAACTTCCTATGAATTTATTGCTGGCGGAACAGGATCTGGAGATGTAAACGAAGCTTACACAGTTTCACTCGAAGAAGGATTAACCAATGCTGGTTTTAGTATCAACAAATCAGCAAAGGAAATGTATGACAAGCACAAAGAGGCAAACCCAGAAGGATTTAAAAAACCCGAAGGGATGCAGGCTATTTTTAGCCCATTCACACCACCTGAAATGAACTATACAGAAGAGGAATTGAATCAGATTGTAGCTTCTTCTGATATTGGAGTTCTAACATTAGGAAGAAATGCAGGAGAAGGAGGGGATAGAGTAGAGAAAGATGATTTTCTTCTTACAGACATAGAGCAAAAAATGCTAGAAATGACAGCCACCTCATTTCACAAAGCAGGGAAAAAATTAGTGGTGGTATTGAATATTGGTGGAGTCATTGAAACCAATTCATGGAAAACCCAACCAGATGCCATTTTGTTAGCTTGGCAAGGGGGACAAGAAGGTGGAAACTCTGTGGCTGATATTTTGGCGGGAATTGTAAATCCTAGTGGAAAATTACCGATGACCTTTCCAGTGAATTTATCGGATCATGCCTCGAATGCAAACTTCCCTAAAAATCCAGAGCAAATTACTATTGAGCAGTTATTTGCTGGATTGCTTTTCCCACCAGATGAAAGACCGGAATCAGAAAAAGTGCGAGATGAGGACTATACTTATTATGACGAAGGTGTTTATGTTGGATATCGTCATTTTGATACCAAAAATGTACAGGTTTCATATCCATTTGGTTACGGATTGAGTTATACAAATTTCACCTATGATGATTTAAAAGTAGAAGTTGTGAATGATACCATTCAAGTAGAGGTGACCATTCAAAACAATGGTGAATTGGCAGGAAAGGAGATCGTTCAAGTGTATACTGAAAAGGTGAATTCTAGTATTGATCGACCTGTTCAGGAGTTGAAAGCTTTCTCTAAAACGAAGCAGCTAGCTGCTGGTGAATCTCAAACTCTTATTCTGGAGATTCCAGTTACAGAACTCCGCTATTGGGATGAAAAAAAGAATGGGTGGAATCTTGAGAAAGGAATTTACAAGATCAAAGTAGGTGCTTCTTCTAGGGATATAAAGAGTGAATCAGAAGTGGAATTCTAAACATTTCTTTTACTTCGTTGATTTGTTTTTAAATAATCTATAATCGCTAGCCACATGATGGCGGTGGAAAGAATTTTCACCTCATCACTTATAATGTGTAGGTAGATTAAAACGGATGATGAATATCCTATAATAACCCAAGCTAGTTTGTAATAGTCCAGTCTTTTTTTTACTGGTTTTTTAAGAAAACTTAGAAAATATAGCAAGATGACCATAATAAAGCCTGCAATGAGAACAGGATTACTATAAGAATAGTGCATGATCCTAAATATAGCACCAATAAAAATGAGAGCAATAGCTAATCTTACTCGCTTAAAGTATTTGGTTTTTATGAATGTACCATTCATAAGTAGCATTAAAAATCCGAAAACCTCTCCAACCCATAATCCGATGTACACAAAATCTTCTGCTTTTTGGTTTTCATAAAACTGGAACATTACAAAACTTACAAGTGCAATCAAAAGCCCTGTTATTATTCCAGTCAGATATATGTAATTGTCAGATTTGATATTAATTCTTTTATAAAGTGATGTGCGATTTAATTCAGTTTGTTCAAGTCAAATAGAATGTCATCATTTTTAAAGCTAAAGAACAGACCGAAAAAAATGAAGTCTTTCATAGTATTTAATTGTTTTTATTTCAGTTCCCCTCGTTCCTTCAAAAACTTAAAAATCTTTTGATCTACTGCAGAGACAATATCAATGTCCTTATAGCTTAGCCAACGGATTTCTTCGATCTCGTTTTTAGGAGTCAGTTCTCCTTGAAATTTGGCTCGATAACAAGTCATTTTTACAATGACTCCCTCTTTCTTTCCATCTGCCTGTGCTTCAAAAGTACCCACATAGTCGATGGTGTTTTCATCAATATGAACATCCATTTCTTCTTCAATTTCACGAACTAAAGTTTGAGCATCCGTTTCCCCAGCATCTCTTTTTCCACCAGGAAAATAGTACTTTGATTTTCCTTTAGATCGAGTACTTAGAATTTGTCCATTTTGTCAATGATACTCATAGTTGAGATTCTTTATTTTTTAATGCTGGCTGAAATGATGATATATCCTGCATCCAATTCAGATTGATTTAGGATAGATTGATTCTTTTCTTGCCATACCCCGTTTTTAATGTCAGCTTCTAATTGCTGAAGCGGCCCTTCAATATGATCAAGCTTTGAGAAGCTAGAAATAGAATTTCGCACATCTTCATTCAAATAGGCGGTAGGTCGTTTCCAATAAGCCGCTAAGAAACCATCAATACAATCTTCGGGAATAAGTAAGGGTTCTACTTTGACATCATCAAAATGCTCATTTAAGATATCAATGGAGGGAAAATTAGCCTGATCCATCTCAACAACCTCGGGGAAATAATCCCTTGTGAACCAAAAACCGGCACTCTTTGGGTCCCATGAAATGGCAATGAATTTATCCCTAACGACTCTGTTGATTTCCTGAAAAGCTTTTGCTTGATCTTTCCAATGATGCATGGAGAGAATGGTCAACGCATGGGAAAAACTACCGTCTTCAAACGGTAAAGATTCAGCAGTTCCTTGCACCACAGGATGTGCATCTGTACTTCGCTGTTTGATCATTTCTAAAGAAGGTTCCAGCGCCACAAGGTTCATGTCAATAGGTTCATAAGAACCTGTTCCTGCTCCAATATTCAAAATTCTTTCCACTCCTTGAAGACGCTCCAAAATCTGTGCAGCAATTCTTGGATCGCTTTTACGTTTCTGTGCGTAGTTAATGCCTATAGTATCGTATGTTGCTTTCAATGGGGTGTTATTTATTAAAACCAATGAGTTTGATCTCACTGATCTGTATAATAGGCATAATATTCGTATAATTTTTGATATCACTAATAACTGCCTCTCTGTTCTGACCAATCGCTTGATTGTACTTGGCTATATCTTTTACATAAAATATCCGATGGCTAAAAAGGGAACCTTTTCATCTGGAGTTCTGCCTGCAACCCCTTTATCAATTTCAAAAAAGGACAAATTCTCACCTAAGAATCCTGCAACCATGGGCATGTGTTTGTTTTGATAATAGTCTAGATCAAAGGTTTTACCCTCTCCATTAGGATAGAGAATGGAAACTTTGAATAGTTCGTTTCCAGACGACGACTCATGAATCAATTGTTTGTTTTCACAACCGATTAGTGAGACTGAGAGGAATAAGAATAACAAGAATTTAAGTTTTGGTGACATAAGATTTGGTTTTGAATTGTTCCCTATGACTTCGTAGTCATCATAAGTTCCGAAGTAAATTAGGCATTATTTTAAAAATAACCGAGATCTTATGGATAAGAGTTACAATTGGTTGCAAAACTCAATAGCTCTTAGAAGAACTTCGTCTTTGCCTTCAGAAATCCCCTTCGCAGTAGGCTTAATAAAAATGTCTGGAATGATGCCTATACGCTGAACTTGTTCGTTGTTGGGACCATAAACTCCGTTCCCTGATATAGAAGTCAACATATTCAAAGGCAATTTGATAGGAGTCCAATTTCCAATTGTACCTGCAGTAGAAGAACCAATGATGGTGGTTTTGGGAGCTTGCTTATAGATTAAAATCTCAAATTCTGGCTGACTTTGTGTATACTCATTGACCAATATGATGAGATTTCCTTTGTAGTAATCTTCATTCATTGTCCCCCACTTATAAGACTTTTGAAAGCGAAACTCACCTAAAGGATTTATGTTGAAACGATTGCTTGAAAGAGCTTTTTTGGGAAAAGGGAGAAAAAATCTAGGAAACTTCACCTGCAGATAGGCTTTTGGATAACTACGATAATCCAAAATGATGGTTTTTTTTTCTTTTGCAAGTTCTATGACACTATCAACTTGATCATTTTCCAAAGAGCCAGGATAGATGTATAAAATATCATTTGAAATGATTTTGTAAGGCTCGATATCTTTTTGAACATATCTCAATGTGTTGTACTTCACGGTTTGAGCAACAATGTTTTTGATTTTGTTCTTCCTTTCTAGTTTTACATCGACCTCTAATAAGTTTGTTCTAATCATAAATTCTGCAACCTGCCTTTGCAAACCAGCTTCCGTTGAAGCGGAAATGTATTTTGGATAGGTGCTGGATATTGATTTCATGCTTCGGTGATTAATTTCTAAGACAACATCTCCTGGCATGATATCCAGTTCTTTTCGGAACTCTTCAAAAACATTTACAACGTAGAGCTCATCATCAATTATTTTCGTTTGAATAGGCAGTTGATTCACTCCGAAATAATTTTTGAGTGTTTCATCACGATGAATTCCTCCATGACCATCATGAATTTCACCAACTAATTCTAACAAGCACAGTTTATAATCCAGTTCGGTTCCAGCAGTCAGAATCTTGGGAATGTAACGAGGCAAAACATCATTCCAATTATGAGATATCATGGATTTGTACGGGAAAAAATAGTTGATGATGTTCCAGTATCTAAACAAGGTTAAAATTCGAACGCCGTGATCTTCCCAACTTGCCAATACGTATTCTTTCTCTTTAAATTTTGGTGTAATTCCCCATTTTCCAGCTTCTATATAGTGCTGATTTTCTGGAGAGTTTAGAGAATTCAATGTATTGAGATAAGCTTTAAGATCTTGCGAATTTGTAAAGTCTTCACCTATCCATTTGGTCGCGTTACTGAAAATGGAATCAACTTCCATAAGAATCTGTTCAGATATATCAGGAAGAACCTTGTATACTTGTTTGTCGAAGTTTGTTGCGTCATAAAGCTTAAGAAGTTTGAGTAAGCTTTCATCCCAATCGATGGTTCCATCAATAACCTTAGGGTGCTTGTACTTAAGTAAACCCCAAATTTTGCCAAGTTTGCTTAAGTTCTGTACTTGATCATCACTTGGATTTGGAATATGAATTGAGGAAGGGAATATGGGTTTAACTTTAGTTTTTTCTTGAGCTATAAGCGTTGCAGACAGAAGCATGAAGACGATAAGTAGTTTTAGTTTCATGCCTCTAAAGTACCCGACGGATCAGATAAAAAATTGTAAAAAACAGTCAGATTAGTTAATCAGTACAAGAGCATCTTGTTTGACGTTCATGGTGGAAGCCAGTTTCTTTGGCGTAAGTCCAGTATACTTCTTTACTTCCTTGATCAAATGAGCTTGATCCGTATAATTCAGTAAATATGCAATATCTGTGAGCCTTGGAGTTGTATTGAGATGGTCAATGAACAATCGAAATCTAAGTTTAGATTTGATATCTTTTGGAGACTCTCCGATATATTCCTTGCAAGAACGATAAAGTGCAGACTCGCTGATATGATGACGTTTACAAAAGTCATTAATTTTTGATCCATCTTGCACCAAAGAGGATTTTAGAAAATTCATGTAGTCATGTACAATAGGTGTTGCTCGCCATAGTAACTTATTCAAAAGAAAGTCCTCTAATAAAGCAGCTCGAAGTGCATTAGAATTTACTTCAAACAATCTTTGTCTAAATAATCTACCTTCTCTTTCAAAGATTTCATTAAAAGGATCATCAACAATGGACATGGAGTTTAGAGGCTTTTTCGTGAACTGTGAGAGCCCTGTATTGGAAAAAACAATACATACCTGATCCAATTGTCCAGCTATTGAAACTTTGAACGGCATATTGTGCCAGGCATACAATTTTGATTGGATAGAAGCATCATTGGAATCGACGATAGAACAGGTGTTCAATTTTCGGTCCCAATGAACATGGTTGCTCTTGTAGAGAGCCAAACAGCTATTATTATTGGGAAATGTGGTGTATTTCTTCGTTGAATTCTGAGCGTCGTACTGAATGAATAAAAAGTATTCGATAACCTGTTTTAGAATGTCATTTTTGGGTTTTATGATTTCGAAATTATTCATTCAATTCTAAAATTGTGACCTAGAATCTATGAATTAAATCACAGATATCTTGATTACGTAGTTTGAGAAATATAGTGCATCTACACATTTAATGTGCCTCCAACCAATTCTGACCAATACCCATTTCCACATCTAGTGGAACACTCATCTTGAACGCATTTTCCATTTCATGTTTGATGATGGGCTTGATGGTCTCTAATTCGTCTTTATGCGCATCAAAAACCAATTCATCATGCACTTGCAACAACATTTTCGATTGGAAACCTTCTTTTTCAAATCGATTGTGAATGTTGATCATCGCCAGTTTGATGATGTCGGCTGCGGATCCTTGAATCGGAGCATTCACGGCATTGCGTTCTGATGCACCGCGAACAATCGCATTTCTGGAGTTAATGTTTTTCAAATAACGACGTCTTTGCAATACAGTCTCTACATAGCCATTTTCTCGTGCAAAATCAACTTGTGCTGCCATATAACTTCTCAACTTCGGGTAGGTCTGATAGTAAAGATCAATCAGTTCTTTGGATTCTTTCCTACTAAGATTGGTCTGATTGCTCAATCCAAATGCAGAAACACCATAGATGATTCCAAAGTTCACTGTTTTTGCATTGCTTCGTTGTTCACGCGTCACTTCTTCAATGGGAACGTTGAAAACCTTGGCCGCTGTGGAAGCGTGAATGTCTTCTCCATTTTGGAACGCCTGAATCATAGTTTCTTCTTCACTCAATGCGGCAATAATTCTCAATTCTATTTGCGAGTAATCCGCTGCCAGCAAAACATGATTTTCATCTCGTGGAACAAAGGCCTTTCGGACTTGTCGTCCACGTTCTGTTCGGATTGGAATGTTTTGTAAGTTGGGATTGTTGGAACTCAATCTCCCTGTGGCAGCAACTGCCTGTGCGTAGACTGTGTGCACTCGGCCTGTTTTTGGATTGATCTCATTGGGCAATGCGTCTACATAAGTACTTTGCAGTTTTTTATATTGACGATACTCCAAGATATTTGCCACGATCTCATGATCTTTTGCCAGATAAGAAAGCACGTCTTCTGCCGTGGAATACTGACCCGTTTTTGTCTTTTTGGGTTTGTCTACCAACTTCAGTTTGTCAAATAAAATGGGGCCTAATTGTTTTGGTGAGGCAATATTGAATTCTTCTCCAGCCAACTCATAAATACTTTGTTGGAGTCGTTGAATGTCATTGGTCAAATCAACCGAAAGTTCTTTTAGGAAATCAGTATTCAAGTTGATTCCTTCAATTTCCATCGCGGTCAATACAGAAACCAATGGCAATTCTACTTCATTAAACAACTTAGTGACATTTCCACTTTCCAATTCTTTGGTGAAATGTTCTTTAAGTTGAAGGGTGATATCTGCATCCTCTACTGCATATTCTGTTTGATCTTTCACAGGAACTACACGCATAGACAATTGGTTCTTTCCTTTTTTACCAATAAGTTCTGTAATGGAAACAGGCTCATAATTCAGATAGGTTTCTGATAGCACATCCATATTGTGTCGCATGTCTGGATTGATCAGATAATGAGCAATCATGGTGTCGAATAACTTTCCATAGACAGGCATGTCATAGTTTGAAAGCACTTTAATATCGTATTTCAAGTTGTGACCTATCTTCTCAATGGCTTCACTTTCGAAGAAGCTTCTGAACTCTTCCAAAATGGTTTGCGTTTCTTCTTGATCTTCTGGAAAAGAAACATAGTATCCTTTCCCTGCTTCCCAAGAAAATGCAATTCCAATCAATTCAACTTCTAGCGATTTCAACCCTGTAGTTTCAGTATCAAAACAAACAGAGCTTTGCTGCATTAGTTTTTTCATCAACAACTTTCGAGATAGTGGAGTATCAATATGTTGATAAAAATGATCAGTATTTTTGATGGTCTTTGGACCTTGGATGCTTTCTTCTTCGGATACATTTCCGCTTCCTGGAGTCGCAAACAAGTCGAATTGCCCTCCTGCAGGTGCTGCAGCTTTTACTTTAGGTTGTGCATTAACAGTTTCCGTTGTCGATGGAGCAGTAGCAAATGTTTTTAAGAAGTTTTCGGTTAATCGACGGAATTCTAACTCTGTGAAAATTTCTTTGACTTCATCTATATTGGGTTGTTCAAAGATGAGATCTTCTTCATTTAATTCAACAGGAACGTCAAGCATAATCGTAGCTAACTCTTTGGAGAGGATTCCCAATTCTTTGGAAGCTTCCACTTTCTCCTTCATCTTTCCTTTGAGTTCGTGGGTGTTGGCCAATAAACCTTCCATAGAGCCATAAGCTGCAATGAATTTCTTGGCGGTTTTATCACCCACACCGGGCAATCCAGGAATGTTATCCACAGAATCTCCCATCATTCCCAGGTAGTCTATTACTTGTTCTGGTCGATCTACTTCAAACTTCGCTTTGACTTCTTCAATTCCCCATTTCTCGTAGGAATTTCCCATTCGCGGTGGACGGAACATAAAGATGTTCTCAGACACCAACTGAGCAAAATCCTTATCGGGAGTTACCATCCAGGTTTGTAGTCCTTTTTTCTCGGCTTTTTTCGCTAATGTCCCAATGATATCGTCAGCTTCATATCCTTCCTTTACAATGGCAGGAATGTTCATGGCTTTCAGAATCTTTTCAATGTAGGGAACAGCGATCTTAATAGCTTCAGGTGTTTCTTGTCGATTTGCCTTGTATTCCGGAAAGGCTTCGGTTCTCGCAACACTTCCACCTTTGTCAAAACAAACGGCTAAGTAATCAGGTCTTTCACGCTTGATTACATCCAATAGTGAATTGGTAAACCCCAGAATTGCAGAGGTGTCCATTCCTTTGGAATTGATTCGTGGGTTCTTGATAAATGCGTAATAACCTCTAAAAATTAATGCATAAGCATCCAGTAAGAAAAGTCGTTTTTTGTCTGACATGGAAGATTTGTTAAAAGAATATAAATCTACAAAATATTCATCCCTTTGGAAAAAAGAATGCATTAATTTGTAACGAATATGAATCGATCTTGTCCAATCTGTTGTGAACTAAATTATCCTATGAAACCAACCAAAAAAATCACCTTATTATTGTTTGCCGTTTTAGGCGCCTATTTCATTGCAAGTTGTCAAGGGCCTAATTCGAAAGCTCCTGAATTAGTCATAGCAGAAACTGATACTCAAGAACAGAAATTAGAAAAAGCACGTGAATGGCTAAAAGAGTTGCAGCAAAACAACCATTTCAATGGTGGAGTCCTTTTAATCAAGAATGATGCTGTCATCTTTAAAGAGACCTTTGGTTATACAGATTACACCCAATCTAAAGAGCTGGACGTGCATTCTGCATTTCGTTTGGCATCTGTTTCCAAACAGTTTACGGCTGTGGGAATTATGTTGCTAAAAGAAGAAGGGAAACTAGAATTTGATGACCCTATTACAAAGTATCTTCCCAGTTTAAAATATAGTAAATCCACAATTAGAAACTTACTGAATCATACTTCAGGAGTCCCTGATGCCTACATGGGGTTTCCAAGAAAGTATAAAGATGAGATTGGTTCAGAATTAGAGATTTCTGAGGTGGTCGAATTACTAGCGAAAGCTGATTTGCCTTATGCCAGCGAACCCAACTCAACATTCAAATACAACAATACAGGTTATGTGCTGTTGGCGGCCATTATAGAAAGTGTTTCTGGTGAATCGTTTGAATCGTTCATGAATAGAGAGCTATTTGAAAAATTGAACATGCAAGATTCAAGAGTGTGGAATCTTGTAACTAAGAATCCTGAATTTAAAAACAAGACAGGCTCATACAGTATTGACAATGGTAAGATTACTGAATTACCTCCAGGAGTATTTGATGGAATTTCAGGTGATGGAGGCATCTTTTGTAGTTTAAACGACTTTATCATTTGGAATCAGTTTTGGACAAAAAATGATTTGTTGAGTGAAGAAACCATTGCAGAAGCATTCAAAAAGTCGACTTTCAACAATGGTAAAGAAAACACCTATGCTTTTGGTTGGAATGTAACTGATAATGGCGGTGCTTGGCACAATGGATCTTGGTTAGGAGCGAGAACTCTAATCGCTCGCAATGGAAATCTGAAGAACTGCATTGTTGTGCTGGATAATTCATCAAGCATCCATGTTGATTTTATTGGTCAGCAATTGGTACAGCTTTTAAGGTAAACACAACAAAGAGTAGAAGATAAATTTAACAAGACCTTAAAATTAAGGACTCTTTTTCACCGTATCTTTGCATCATTAAATTTTTCAGCCCCATGTCGCGTTGGCTCATACCTCTAATTTTTCTCGCATAAGTCATCTTCTTCTTCGAATTCTATGCGTTTCAAGCTTTAAAAAATGTTACAAAAAGCAAACTCGTCAAGTGGGTTTGGTTTTCCGTAAATATTTTGGTGTATGCGTACTTTGTATACATCGTGTTTTTTACCAAATCATCTGGACAAAACGCAAGTACCCAAATGGCCACAGGAGCACTGCTCACAATTTTGGTTCCCAAGCTAGTCATCTTTTTGATACTATTTGGAGAAGACGTGGTGAGAGGATTTCAAAAACTCATTTCTTACTTAAGTAGCGGTCCCACCCAGCCTATAGCGGGCAGAAGAAAGTTCATTTCTCAATTGGCTTTAGGACTTGCAGCGATTCCTCTAGCGTCTTTTTTGTTTGGAATCATCAAAGGTAGATATAATTATAAGGTGTTAAAGTATCAACTTTCCTTTAAAGATCTTCCAGATGCATTTGATGGATTTACCTTAACACAGATTTCAGACATTCACTCGGGAAGTTTTACCAATAAAGAGAAGATTCAGTATGGTGTGGACTTGGTGAATGAGCAAGAATCGGATATGATTTTATTCACGGGTGATATCGTGAATTACAGAGCGTCAGAAATGGATGAGTGGCTGGATGTTTTTTCGCAACTCAAAGCTCCGTATGGAAAGTACTCCATCCTTGGGAATCATGATTATGGCGATTATATGAAATGGCCCAGTGAACAAGACAAGAAAGATAACTTTCAAGCGGTAAAAGATTTGCACCCTAAAATTGGTTTTGATCTATTGTGCAATGAAAGTAGATACATCGAAAAAGACGGCGAGAAGATTGCCTTGGTTGGTGTTGAGAATTGGGGAAAAGGAGGCTTTCAAAAGAAAGGTGATTTAAAGAAAGCATCGGAATCTGTGATGCAAGACGATTTCAAGATTTTGATGTCTCACGATCCATCGCATTGGGATGTTCAGGTGAAACAAGACGATTTCAACTACCAATTAACGTTAAGTGGTCATACACATGGATTGCAATTTGGAATTGAGATTCCAGGATTTATCAAGTTCAGCCCAGTAAGTTTCATGTACAAACAATGGGCAGGATTGTACGAAGAGTTTGGACGATATATCAACGTGAATCGAGGATTTGGTTATCACGTGTATCCAGGAAGAGTAGGGATTTGGCCAGAGATCACTGTGATTGAGTTGAAAAAAGCTTGATAATCAGAGCATTTCTCTAGAAATGTTATATTTGTAAAGCTGAAAGTGTATTTTAAACGCTTTTACATCTTACAAACCATCATAAAATGGCAAAGTTTGGAGATTTAATTACCGCTGAAAAACCTGTCTTAATCGACTTCTACTTTGATTGGGAAGATTCTGAAAATAATTTGGACACCCTAAGAGATGTAGCTGCCGCTTTGGGAGATAAGGCAAAGGTGATCAAAATTGACATCAAGAAAAACGAAATTCTTGCGGATGCACTTCGCGTCAAAGGAAATCCAACCTTTATGATCTACAAAGATGGCGAAATGAAGTGGCGCCAAACAGGAGAACAAGATGCTAATACCTTGATAGGTCTTGTTCAACAGTACTTCTAAGCAATTCCTTTAAATTCGTACCCTTTTTCTGAGTAATGTGCCAAGATTTTTGGCAAACTGTAGTAGATTTTCTCCTTGGCTTTGAGGCTATCGTGCATCACTATAATGCTTCCATTCGTGGTACTTTTCAATACATTCTCTAAGCACTTTTCGGGACTGATGGTTTGATCAAAATCACCACTCAACACGTCCCACATGATAATTCGATATCCTTGTTTCAGTAATTCTTTTCCTTGGGATGATTTGAGTTTCCCATAAGGAGGGCGGAATAGATTGGTGTGTATATGGGCCGCAGCATGCTGTACATTTTCAATGTATTCTTTGTTCTTGGTAGTAAAACCATTGAGGTGATTGAAAGTATGATTGCCAACCACATGCCCCTCTTCAAGAATTCTTTCATACAAACCATGATGGCATTTTACATTTTTTCCAATGCAAAAAAACGTCGCTTTGGCATTGAATTTTTTCAATTCATTCAAAACAAAATCGGTTACCTCGGGTGTTGGACCATCATCAAAAGTTAGGTAAATATTTTTGGGTACAGACGAAAAACACCAAGTATAACTAGAGAACATCCTCTTGACAATACTTGGTGTTTTAATCGTATAGAATTTCATTCTATTATTGGAAAGGTTCATCTACCAAACCCAGTTCCTGCTTGATATTATTGAAGCGGTCATTTACTTTTTTAAACAACTCACTATCCTCATCAAAAGACTTTACTTGATCTACAATGTTTTCAATAACAAAAAGGTTGTTTCGAATCTCTTCAATGGCCCACTCAATTTTTTCTTGAGGAAAGCTCATCAGCCATTCCATTTGTTGATCGAAGATGGTAAATAAGGTGTTGGCAGCTTCTCTAGCTTTCTCAGTTTCTCCCAATCGATAGTACATTTCTGGGTATCCTAAAGAAAGGCTAAAGTGACCAAAATCTTTGATCGGCATTTTTTCTAGTGAAAGATCTAGGACCTCTGTGGCTTTAGCCGTATCGCCTTCCTTGGCAAATGCTTCTGCCAAACGCATCAAGTTATTTCTTAAAGAAATTGCATTTTTCTTGGTTTGTTCGTCCAAGTAAATCTTTCCGTCATTGATGTTTCTCCAATCTAGTTTTTGAATGTTTGCGTACATTTTCTCAGGATCAATTCGTCCTAGGTCAAACATACTTCGTCCTTTCATGCTTGTTTTGATTGGAACTAACTTGTAAGACATTCCATCCAACTGCAGATAATCTTTTAACCAGATGTATTCTTCATCAGCATAAGATCCTCCTGTAAAATAGATCGGTTGTTTCCAATCGAAATTGGCCAAGATATCCAACATTAAGATTCTGTTCTTAGTGATTCCTCGATCAATTTTAATATCGATGTAATCCACCATCTTGTCTGCATCCTTTGCCGCAACAATTCCATACTTCAATGCATTCTCCTTATTAACAGGAATTCTAATACGATCTGTTGGCAACATTTTCTCTGGATTCCCATCTTCATCCAAATCGTAGAAGGTTCTTGGATTGTTACTTTCGATCCATCTCATATACATATTGATGTCGAAGATAGAATCTTTGTATTGAGGATACAGTTCAGGGAAATAGTAGGCAACATCTAAAGTTCCCCATCGGTATTGATCGTGCTCTAATTGAGATGGAATAGGAGGCGATTCATAAGTTGCTCTTTTCATTTGATCGATATACCAATCGGTCGCAAATAAGCTTGTGTTTACTAGTTTGATGTCTGTACGAACTCCTTCCACCTCTTGCATGTACCAAAGTGGGAAAGTGTCATTATCTCCAATGGTAAACATAATGGCATTTGGATCACAAGATTCTAAGTAGGCCTGTGCATTCAATCGAGTGGTGTATCTGTTAGAGCGATCATGGTCGTCCCAGTTTTGATACCCCATCAAGAATGGAACCGCCAATAAGGAAACTAATGAAACAGTTGTCGCAACCATTCTTTTGTTAGCTACATTCTTTAAATAGGTGTACAAGGCATATACCCCGAATCCAATCCAAATCGCAAAGATGTAGAAAGAACCTACCACGGCATAATCACGTTCTCTCGGTTCAAAGGGTTTGGGATTCGTATAAAATATAATAGCAAAACCAGTGAAGACAAAGAAGATGAATAGTGTGTAAAAATTCTCTTTGTCCCATCGAATTTGATAAAAGAGTCCAATTAGTCCTAAAATAAGTGGTAAGAAATAATAGGTATTTCGTCCCTTATTGTCTTTCACATCATCAGGTAAACCTTCTTGAGGACCCAATCGTGGATTGTCTACAAATGGAATTCCGCTCAACCAATTTCCATTGAATTTATCTAATTGCCCTTGGGTGTCGTTTTGTCGCCCTACAAAGTTCCACATGAAATATCTACCATACATATAGCCAAACTGAAAGTCGAGCATAAAGTGGAGGTTCTCTCCAAACGTGGGCCTTCGGTTGCTTTTTGCTGGGATTCCCGTGATGGCTTTGTAAACATCAATGGATGTTTGACTCGTGCTCGTCATCCTTGGAATGAATCCCTTATGTCTGCTTGAATAGTTCGGAAGAACATCTTTGTAGGTATTTACAATAACATACTTGCCGTTTTTCTTTTCATATTTAGGTTTGTCGTCCTTGGTAGGGTTGGAGCGATCTTGTTCTCTTCTATATTGATACGAGTAATATTTATCGTAGAATACATTAGCGTCACCATATTGTTCTCTGTTATAATAAGCCAACAATTCTCTCGCGCTTGACGGATCGTTTTCATTAATTGCAGTGTTTGCGTTGGCTCTAATCGGTAACATTAACCATGAGGAGAATCCGATCATGATAAATAAAATGGATAATACCAAAGTGTTTACCGTCACCAATTGCTTTTTACGAGTGAACTTCAATCCGAAGTAGAAGGCAGCAACCAAAACAATTCCTGCGATGATCGATCCTGAATTGTAAGGAAGTCCAATAGAATTGATAAAGAACAACTCAGAAACACTAAAGAATTTCAGTGTGAATGGGAATAAAAACTTAAAAACAAACGCCAAAACCAATACCGAAATAACGGTGGCGATAATAGTTGTTTTTAAATTGATTGTATGATAGGTTTTAAAGAAATACAGCAATACAATCGCTGGAATTACCAGAAGTGATAAGATGTGCACTCCAAAAGACAGGCCAACTACTAGACTGATTAATACCAGCCACTTATTCCCTCTGGGTGTATTGATTTCGCTTTCCCATTTCAATCCTAACCAGAACAAGACAGCCATCAAGAAAGACGACATTGCATATACTTCACCTTCTACCGCGCTAAACCAGAAGCTATCCGAAAATGTATAGGCTAAAGAACCGACTACGCCACTTCCTAAAATTGCAATCCAAGAACCTTCAGAACTGTCACTAGACTTAGAAGCTAGTTTTTCGCCCAAATTGGTGATGGTCCAAAACATAAATAGGATGGTAAACGCACTGGCTAGAGCCGACATAAAGTTCACCATCATTGCAATATTTTCTGCATCAGAGGTGAACATTGCAAAGAAAGCACCCAACATTTGGAATAGAGGAGCTCCTGGTGGATGTCCAACTTCTAGCTTTACAGCAGTAGAGATGTACTCCCCACAATCCCAAGAACTCACCGTGGGTTCTAGAGTTAACATGTAGGTAATGAGCGCGATAGCAAAGACTCCCCATCCTAAAATGAGGTTCCATTTTTTGAAGTTTTCTGATGTCATATAACAATGATATATGGTGGCGAATTTACTAATTTATCCCAGAAAAAACGTTTGACCAAGTAGTATTGGGGTGTGATTGATGATAAATCTTTGTTAAAATCAAAAAACTGAATAAATTATTTGCAGTATTGAAAGTTTGATTTAAATTTGCACCCTCATTATGGTATTGGCCCATGGTGTAATGGTAACACACCGGTTTTTGGTGCCGTTATTCTAGGTTCGAGTCCTAGTGGGCCAACAAAAATCTCAACTCATTCGAGTTGAGATTTTTTTCTTTTAGAGACTCATAAAAAGTTGTCGTTTCGCAGTAACTTTGTAAAAACATCGATTTGGCCTTATAGTTAGGATGTTTATTCGAACTGCAAACGCATGAAAGAAAATCAAATCCCTCAAGTATCCTTCACCACTTTCTTAAGACATAGTCTGGAAATCGTAAAGAATCCTTTGCCATTTCACCACAAGAACTTTGAAGAAAAAGGAGATTTATTCTCGTTAAAACTTGGGTTTTTGACCAATGTGCTTTTCTGTCGAGATGCAGCGCTCGCAGAATATGTACTTCAGAAGAATCAAAAGAACTACACGAAGACACAGATTCAAACGAAAGATTTGGCGAAGTATGTTGGGAAAGGTCTGTTGACGTCAGAAGGCGATCACTGGAAAAAGCAACGCAAGTTGATTCAACCATCCTTTCATAAGAAGCAGCTCCAAGCTTTGATGCATACCATGCAAAACGCCATTGAAACCGAATATAAAAGGGTTGAAGTAGATAAAACGCTCGATATTTTTCCGATTTTGAGCGATCTAGCCTTTCAAGTGGTCGTGAAATCTTTGTTTACCAAAGCTGCAACGGATAAGGAAATCGCTCGACTTCAATACATCACGGAAGCGGCACAAAGAATGCTGGTTCGAGAACTGAGGCAGCCCTATTTAGGTTGGTGGTTTTCTTTGAGCGGAACCATTAAAAAACACATTCATCTCATTCGAGAGGCAAGAGAGATTTTGAGAGGAATCATCCATCAAAGAAAAGCTTCGGAGCAACAATATGATGATTTGTTGGATATGTTGTTGAACGCTCAATATGATGATGGAAACCCGATAGAAGAGGAGCAGCTCATTGATGAAATTCTTATTTTGTTCACCGCAGGTCATGAAACGACTTCCAATGCCCTGACCTTTATTTTTCAATTATTGGCCTTGCATCCCGAATGGCAAGAACGAATTTTTGAAGAAAGTCAGCGATTGAAGTCAGCAGATGATTTAATGGTTCAAGTAGGTGGGGCAAAGATCTGTCAGCAGGTGATTGAAGAAGCGATGCGTTTATACCCGCCAGCATACTTTATGGATCGAGTGAATTTTGAAGACGATACTTTCCAAGGAAATACGTTTAAAAAAGGTACCAACTTTCTATTGTCGATCTATGAAATTCATCGTCATCCCAAATTGTGGGAAGATCCAGAAAATTTCAAACCTGAGCGTTTTGCCGATGGAGGAAGAAAGTTTTCTTCGCATTATTTCCCTTTTGGAGCAGGGCCAAGAAAGTGCATTGGAAATAATTTTGCCATGTTTGAAATGATCATGGCAGTGACCACTTTGATTTCCGAATACACTATAGAACCTAAGTTTGAAAGTATTGAAATTACACCGCTCATCACTTTGAAACCTAAGAATGGATTTTTGAAGTTTTCAAAGAGAAATCAATAAAATCCCAACTCAAATGAGTCGGGATTTCTGTTTCCCAAGCATTATTTGTGATTTCAAGATACTCTGAAGTCTAAATAATATCATTCCTGTCAGTAGCAAATACTGATATGTTGGTTAGTTTAAAATGTTGGGCTAAAGTAGTGTTGTTTTATAAGCCAATGTTTTGTTTTTGTCCTCCGAAACAAACGTGTGAAGGAGGGCTACAGTTTAAAGGTTATCACAGGTCGCAATACATTCTTGGAAACGCTTTTTGTAATACTTCCATTGAATAAATTAGAAAGTCCGCTTCTTCCATGTGTCGTCAGTCCGATCAAATCTGCATCAATTTCTCTCGAGAAATTGGTAATTCCCTTCACTACAGAAGCATCATTGTATACATTAATGGTGTTCTTAGGAAGTTCAAATCCGCTAATAAAGTCTTTGATCTTTTGTTTGGAAACCGTCGAATTTTCAAATTTAGACACTGTGTTCACTTTCAATAAATGAATTTTGCTCTTAAAGAGTTTCGCAAAGTCAACAAACTTTCGGAAAGATTCTTTGTTGTCCTCTTTAAAATCAGAAGCATACACTAGATCCTTTAATTTGAACTTTTCGGAATCTCGTTTTACTACGATTACTGGGATTTCTGAGGTGCGAACTACCTTTTCAGTATTTGAGCCAATGATCATCTCTTCAAAATCTGAAAGACCTTGAGACCCCATAATAATGAGATTAGCGTCAATCTTTTTGGCATAACTTTTAATACCGTCATAAGGTTGTTGGAAGCGAATGGCGTGCTTTGCAGTGCAGCCGTCTTTAAAATAACGCTCTTTGAGGTCCAGTAATTTTTCTTTGACCTTGCGCAAATACATCATACTTTCAGGAATGCTAAAATTACTTCCAGCACCCATGTCTACCACTCCAGAAGGAAGTTCAACCATATGCAAGAGATGTACCTCGCATTCGGTTTTCCTTCCCATTCTTGCAGCTAATTTTACTGCGTACTCCGATTTCTGAGAGAAATCTACAGGAACTAAGATTTTACTCATAATAAACATGATTATGTAATTAATTCTTAGAGGGAAGAAATAATAAATTGATTGTTGTCCTTGTAAGTTAAGAAAAATAATTGAATTTGAGATGTTTGCTTATTACGTAAGTACTTATTATATTTGCAGCGAAATCACGAAAAACGAAGAGGAAGGGGACAGAAAGTCCCCTCTTTTTATACCTTGAATTATGGATCAGGACATAGTGAGAAAATTGGTAGATGAAGCAGTTGCAGAAAACGATTCGTTGTTTTTAATTGACTTGAGTTTTCTGCCAAGCAATAAGATCAAAGTGATTGTAGACGGAGACGAAGGAATTTCTTTGAAAGAATGCGTTCGTATTAGTCGACATGTAGAACATAATTTAGACAGAGAAGAAGAGGATTTCGCATTGGAGGTGACTTCTCCTGACATTACTCAACCATTATCCGTTGAGCGTCAGTACAGGAAAAACATCAACAGAACCTTAAAAGTGAAGACTGAAGAAGGAGAAATTGAAGGAACGTTGGTGGATGTAAACGAGGAGGGAATTTCCTTACGATGGAAAACAAGAGAACCAAAACCTGTAGGGAAAGGGAAGGTAACTGTTGAGAAAAATGCGACAATCGCATATCAGAATATTAAAGAAGCAAAAGTGAAGATTACATTTTAAGTAGAACATGCAATGGAAAATATAGCGTTAATTGATTCGTTTTCAGAGTTTAAAGATATCAAGAGTATAGACAGAGTAACATTAATGTCTATTCTTGAAGAAGTGTTTAGAGCGGCATTGAAGCGTAAGTTTGGATCCGATGAAAACTTTGATATCATTATCAACCCAGACAAAGGAGATTTAGAGATCTGGAGAAATAGAATCGTAGTAGCGGACGGAGAAGTAGAAGACGAAAACGAAGAAATCGAGCTGTCTGAAGCGCAGAAAATTGAACCTGACTTCGAGATTGGAGAAGATGTATCAGAAGAAGTGAAGTTAGTGGACCTTGGAAGAAGAGCTATTTTGGCGTTGCGTCAAAACTTGATCTCTAAGATTTACGAGCATGATAGCACCAATGTATTCAAGCAATTTAAAGAATTAGAGGGAGAGATTTACAGTGCAGAAGTTCACCATATCAGACACAATGCGATTATCTTATTGGATGATGAAGGAAACGAAATCGTATTGCCAAAGAGTGAGCAAATCCGTTCTGATTTCTTTAGAAAAGGTGATTCTGTAAGAGGGGTGATCAAAACTGTAGAATTGAGAGGGAACAAACCTGCAATTATCTTATCAAGAACGTCACCAGATTTCTTGGTGAAGTTGTTTGAGCAGGAAATTCCTGAAGTATTCGATGGATTGATCACAGTTGAAGGAGTTGCAAGAATTCCAGGCGAGAAAGCAAAAGTGGCAGTAGATTCTTACGATGATAGAATCGACCCTGTTGGTGCTTGTGTTGGAATGAAAGGATCGAGAATTCACGGAATCGTTCGTGAGCTTGGAAACGAGAATATTGATGTGATCAATTACACAAAGAACGAGCAGTTATTTATTGCAAGAGCGTTGAGTCCAGCGAAGATCGTATCAATGGATATTCAACCATACGAAGAAGAAAAGAATGGTAAAAAAGGACGTGTAAATGTGTTCTTAAAACCAGAAGAAGTGTCAAAAGCCATTGGTAAAGGAGGAGTAAACATCCGTCTTGCTAGTGAATTGACAAAATATGAGATCGACGTTCAAAGAGAAGGAATCGAAGAAGAA
>CAZTFN010000034.1:0-22143 GCA_964612905.1 uncultured Flavobacterium sp.
TTTGTAGCAACATGCAATCTTGCAAAACCCATCTTTGGGTTTTTGAGATTTGTCGTAAAAGGGAACCGACTTACGTTAAATCGAACGAAAACTGTCCTAAAAGTTTTGCTCACGCATTACGATTTAGGACAGGTTTTCTCTCTAAAGGACAGTGGTTATTGTTTGATGACTCTCTTGATTTCTGAGGAGTTCTCACTTTCTATTTTAAGAAAGTATATACCACTTTTAAGTGGTGAAAGACTCACTTTATTCTGAGAAAGATTTGGTTTCAACACGAGCTTTCCAGTGAGGTCATAAACGCTCACTCGAAGGGGAGGCAGTGTGTTGTTTACTCCAATATTAAGAGATTCTGTAAATGGATTTGGAAATACTTTAAAAGTGTCTTTTGCATTACTAGCGACGCTAAGCGTCCCTGTGGTAGCAGACTCTAAATATCCTACGAAAAAGTCTGTGTTTTCTGTGGCAGAAGATGTGTCTAAGGTATAGGTGTAAAATGTATTTCCTGCCGAAAAGTTGTGTGTGGTCGATGCGCTTGGTGATACAGGAGGTACTCCCGTTCCATAGGAACCTACTTCGGATTCTGGAGTTCTGCCCACCGTTAGGTTTGTGATAAGGCTAGGGTCAACACTGCTGTAAACCACATTGTGGTTGTCTAGTAGATTCACAGCTCCATTAGGGTCGCTAATGGAAAAGGAACCAATGCCTCGGTTGGTTCCTGTGATGGTTGAAACATCAACCGTTGCCTCGTAAAGTGTTGCTACATCACTACCTTGTGTTCCGTCAGCAATTTGAGTTCCATTCAAATAGAGCGCAGAACTTGCTTGGCTGTATCCTAAGAGTTTAAGTTTCCCATCTGCGATTCCCATGCCAAGCCACAAGGGGCGTTCTACATTTCCTGATGTAGAAGAGCTCGTTATCCATCCTCGAAGCCCTACCGATTGCAATCCGCTGAGTTCTATTTTCTTTAGCCATGCTCCATCGGTGTCATTGTCTGGATCGATTCCTGCGGCGAGGAACTCCCTAGTTTCTGCAACCCCAAGAAGAAAGAAACTATCATTCAAAAACTCAATACCTCGATTGTATGTTTCATAGTTCAGGTAGCGAACATCGTCAAATGCCTGAGCGGGAACTTCCACTTCGTCAAGGTTTTCGTCAAGCACGGTTACTCGTACTCCAGCGTGCATCACAACATACGTTTTACCATCATTAGCCGTAACAGCTTTCAGTGGAGCTCCAAAGGGAAGTCGTGGGCCGAAGAAGCCATTAACAGCGTTGGTTAGAATTGCACCACTCTCACTAACAATATTTAAGTTATCGTCAAGTTTGTACACCTTTGCTTGATGATTGCCCGAAGGGTCAGATAGTTCAGCAACGTAGATAAACCCGTCATCTCCTACCGAAAATGATTGTTCCGCAATGTTGTCAAAATGAATCTCTGCAAGCATCTCTCCACTTGTAATATCGAATTTTAAGATGGCAGGATCGTTACTGGTAAGCGGTGTTTGTGTTGCGTTGTTGGTACAATCTCTTGCTTCTCCGTTTAGATTGCTACCACTGTAAGCAATGTAAAGATGGTTACCTTCCAAATACACTTCAGTCATAGCTCCTGCATTTAGATTCACACAACGCACAAATTCTATGGTCTCACTTTGGATATCGTAAACGACGACTTTGGTTGTTCCAAAACCAATGACGCCTACCATGACAAGCCTATGTTCATCTAAAAATAGCTTATTAATAAAATCATTGACGTTTGAAGGATTCCCTGAGAGGGTAGCTCCTTCAATAAGGTTACTGTACTCTACTCCATCAATGATGATGTAATTATCATCAGTACCAGGAGCAGGATCGTCTATTCTTCCTGCGATAATCGTGTGGTGTTCATTGGCGATTCCAATGAGTGGATTAAAGTTATCAATGTGGGCAATTCTCGATACCGACTCATAGCTCCATGTTTGGCAAAAAAGCGAGAAATGAGCTAGTAGAAAGAGGTATAAAAGCGTAGGTGTTTTTCTCATAATGTTTGATTTTCAGGTTCATAAAACCAAACATAATAAAAGTATATTAAAATATGTATATTTAAGTGTGTAAATTTTGATTGCACGAAGACCTTACTTTGTTTCAACCCAAATGTTGAGTTATGGCAAAGCAAGAGCAATCAAGCACAATAGAAGAAAAAGTGTTACAAGAGACGCTCCAAAAGATGGCAGTAAAATTCAAGCAATTAAGAATCGATAAAGGCTTTAGCTCGTATGAAGATTATGCGTGGGCTCATGGCTTTAGCCGTATGCAAGTATGGAAGATGGAACAGGGAAATAATCTAACGATGAAAAGTTTACTTAGAATCTTAAAAACTCACGACATGAGTTTAGCTGAATTTTTCAAAGAGTTTGATACGGTAGTGAAATAACGATAAAGCACAAATAAAATAGAATTAAAAAACGATTAAATTACCATTAACCATTGTCACGCATTTTCTCAAGTTCATTTAAGTAGTAGTCCAAATCCTCAAAAGCTATATGATTCTTAGGGTCTTTCATTTTCTCATAAGACTCATCTAAAAGACGTTGTCGCTCTTTATCAAACTCTTCCTTGGTCACTTTCTTATCTCCGTTGTAGTATTGAATATTCATAGGCATTTACTCTTTAACCTAAGGTATGAGGGTCTTCATGGTAATCTTCTTTCTTTGTCCTTGTATTTGTTAAAAAATCATCATAGGTATATGCGTGTACATTGCTACCTATTACTTGAAGTGTATTGCCATCAATAATACGGGAACATTCATTACATCGGTAAAGTCTCTTCCAGCAGGTTCCGATGAGCGGTTCCATGAAATGACCTTTTTCATCACAGGTATCGAAACCTTGTGTACCCGCTTCATTCCCACAAATACATGTAAATGCTCCATAATTGTCAGCAGTGATAAATTCTTTTTTAGTTGCTTTTTGCATGTGAGTAGTTGTAACCAAAAATAGACATCGGAAATAAAGATTTAAGTGTTAAGCTAAAATCATCCGATGTCTATTTCTGGTCTTAAATCTTAATAATGATAATAGCTTAACGTAGTTAGTATATCACAATACAGTAGGTGCAGCAATAAAAAATAGGAAGTTAAGATTGCTTTGATTGAGCTCTTTTTAACTCGTCCAATCGATTATTCATTCTTACTTGTTGGGACTTTTCGATACGGTCTTTCTCGATAACCGTATCAAGCATGATGTTAGCAACGTTTCTGTTGTAATCAGAAAGACCTTCTATCATTTCAACTTTCTGAGCAAGAGTTCGATCTTTCAGTTCAGAACTCATCAGTAGTTCTGCAAGCGGTACATCTAAGGCATTAGCAATTCTTGTCATAGAGGCTAGTGAGGGATTTGTGCCACCACGCTCTAGCCGTGAATAAGTAGGTACAAGCATATCAGCACCATCAGCGACCTCTTGTTGGGTCAGCCCCTTCTCCTTTCGTATACGTTTAATATTTTCCAGTAACAGTGCGTGTGTAGCTTCCATACCTTATTGTTTTGAACATCAAATGTAGGTCAAAAATATCAAATAACCTTAAAACACAAATATTATTTTATTTAATTAACATATTTGTTTATATTTGAATAAAATATTTGTGTAATACGCTGTTCTTAAAGCAAAATGAACCACTTTGATACTAGCAACAAACATCACTTCCTATTCCAAACCGATGAACTAGAGTTCCACATTTTAGGTGGTCTCGGAGCATACAGTTTGGATAGGCTCAAGGTGACCATCAAGGTCAACCGACAAGAGGATGAGTTCAATGCCATCCGACACAACTTAGACTTATACAACCATAGTGCGGTTGAAAAACTCACCAGACGCATCGCTGAATACTTAAGCATTTCAACAGGGGTTATCAGACGAAGCCTTCAAGAGCTCATCCATCTTTTGGAGAACTATCGAATCGAAGTTCTTGATAGAGTCGAGACGCAAGAGGCAGAAGAATACCTATTGGAGAAAAAAGAACGTAGGTCGGCAATGGACTTTTTAAAGGCTAAACACTTGCTGAGAAACACCAACAGATACATTGGTCAAAGCGGAGTGATTGGAGAAGAAACCAACAGGTTACTCATGTACTTGATCTTCACTTCTCGCAAGATGGAGAATCCACTTCACTGCGTGAGCTTTGGTTCAAGTGGTTCAGGAAAGACACACTTACAATCCAAAGTAGCAGACCTAATCCCCGATGAAGACAAGCTCAGCTTGACTAGCCTTTCTAGTAATTCGTTCTATTACTTTAAGAGGAATGAACTTAAAAATAAGCTAGTTCTCATTGAAGACTTAGACGGAGCGGATGATGTACTCTATCCACTTCGAGAATTACAAAGCAAGAAAATCATATCAAAGTCTGTGGTTCAGAAATCACTCGGCGGACAAGGCAAGACCACCAACCTCGTAGTTGAGGGTCCTGTCTCTGTCGCTGGGTGTACCACCAAAGAAAGTTTGTATGAGGACAACTCCAACCGGAGTTTTCTTTTATACATCGATGAGAGTGAAGAGCAAGATGAACGCATCATGTCCTACCAGCGCAAGATGTCCGCAGGCAAGATTAATTATCAGGATGAGATGGATGCACAAGTTTTACTTAAAAACGTACAGAGACTATTGCAACCGATTCGAGTAATCAACCCATTTGCTGAATACCTAACATTACCTAAGTCAGTATTCAAAAGAAGAAGAACCAATGCCCATTATTTACAGTTCATCGAAGCAGTTACTTTTTATCATCAGCATCAAAGAGACAAGCAATATGACACAGAAACGGGTGAGGAGTATATAGAAACTACTCTAGACGATATTAAGATGGCTAACGATCTGATTAAAGAAATTCTTCTTAGAAAATCAGATCCCCTAAATGGAGCTACACGAAATTACCTTGAGAGACTCAAAGTCTACTTGAGGATGAAAAAGGAGGAGATGTTCACCAACAGTGAAATCCGTAAGAATTTAAGAATTGCCGAAAGCACGCTCAGAAGATACCACACCTTGCTTGTGCAAGAAGGGTATATCAAAAAGCAAGAGACGCCAGTAGGCAGTTCTTATTCTTATGTCATTGTGGATATGGATGAGTTTGGAGATTTGGAGAGTGGTATTAATAAAGCACTAGACGTGTGCCTAGAAAGCCTATTAATAGAAAAGTAATACCTGTCAGAGCGGACTCCGCTCCGCCAAGGTCGCCACAGGGTCGCCACTACCAAAATGGCGAGGGTAACGATTTGATAATCAAAGAGTGGCGAGAGGCTCGCCACAAAAACAGAAAAGATAAAGAGCCTCCGTAAAACGGAGAGTTAAAAATGAATAACCGAACGGATAAAAGATGAAGAAATTACAGGTACATAGCGAAACTTTTCAGACTCTTTTAGAGTCCTACAAGTCGTGGCTTGAAGTGTTGGGGTATGCTGAGTCAACGGTATACAATCTTCCGAATCACTTGCGTGAGTTCTTTCACTATTTGGAAAAGAAGAAAGGGTATCAAGATATTCGATTTGTCACCAACCACACAATCAAAGATTACTACGAGCAGTTGTCTGGCCGTTCTAATAATCGAAGAGGCGGAGGACTCTCCAAGGCATTCTTAAACAAACACCAACAAGCACTCAAACTCTTTCAAACGTATTTGAAGGAACACAATGTGAAGAGACGATTTGGAATCCATCTCAAAGGAGAAAAGAACCAAGGACATTTAGTTAAAAACATCCTTACTCAATCTGAAATCAAAGAACTATTTGATACTTGTGACTACTCTCACATGGAAGCACACTTCCGCCAAAGGGATAGAACTATCCTTACTTTGTTATACAGTTGCGGACTCAGGAGAAACGAAGCTGTCCACGTAAACTGTTCAGACATTCTTTTTGAGAAGCAACGAGTGTACGTTAGAAAAGGGAAGAATTACAAAGAGCGTTTTGTCCCTATCAACACGCACAATCTCCAAATCATTGAAGAGTATATGTACGATGGACGTCTAGACTTTTTGAGAAACAAAGAAACAGACTCACTTCTCGTTTCCAATCAAGGAAGGCGAATGGGAGATCAATCCATAGCACTTCGCTTAGGAGCAATCATTGAAGCTACTGGAAACGAAACAATCAAAGAAAAAGGAATTACACTTCACACGCTCCGTCATAGTATTGCGACTCACTTGCTTCAGAATAAGGTTCCCATTAAATCCATCAGTACGTTCCTTGGGCATTCGTCTTTAGAGTCAACTCAGATATATACTCATTTAGTTAAACAAGAAGAGCTTATCTAACAATGAACTACGAGGAATATTTACATCGACAAGATTATGCCAAAACCACCATTGAGTCCTATTCAAGATACCAGTCTATCTTTATCCGTTGGTGCGACCAGAAAGGCTACAATTCCTCAGAAATGCAATACAAGGATTGCCTAGCCTATGTAAAGAAACTGCGCATAGAAAAGCCCACAAAAAGCACCGTAAGGCATATTGTCGGAGCTTTAAAGGTTTACTTTAATTATCTGGTAGAAGTCGAACACCGTTTCGATAATCCGATTCAAAGTATCAACATTCGAGGAGTGAAAAAAACGCTCAACCACAACCTATTAGAATATGATGAGCTAGAGGATTTATATTATAGTTTCCAGACTGAAAACTTAGAACCTTTTGATGATGTATCGGTAGCTATTCGTAACAAGGTGATCACTGGGCTTATGGTATACCAAGGACTTGGAACTACAACGCTCAAAGCACTCCAATACGATCACATACAACTCGAAAAGGGAAGAATCTATGTCCCTAGCACCCGAAACTCAAACAGTAGAGTTTTGGAGTTAAAACCGCAGCAGATGATTCCTTTGATTCAATACCTCGAGAAACACCGAGAGATTCTACAAGATAAGCTAGAGAACTACTCCAATGATTTATTCCTATGTAATACAGAAAAATTTGCTCTTATCAGTCGAATCTTTACCAAACTCAAAAGAATTAATCACAAGGTCACCAACAACAAACAAATTCGTGCTTCGGTCATTACTTATTGGCTTAAGAGTATTAACATTCGAGAAGTACAATACATGGCAGGACATCGTTACATCTCTTCAACTGAAGCTTACCAACAAGACGACTTAGAGAACTTACAAGAGGTCATTGAAACTCTACATCCCATCAATTAAAAAACTTCTAAGTTTATTTTGAGGCTGACTAAAATTTGCATACTTTTTAGTGTTAAAATTGATTTATGAGTAGTTTAGTAAACTGGGAAAATTTAAAGCCTTATAGAAGCAATCAAAACAAAAGTTTTGAAGAGCTTTGTTATCAACTTATATATGAAGAGTGCTCATCGCAGGGCATACTAACGCCCATTGATGATTCAGGTGGCGGAGATGGTGTAGAGTTTTATTTAACATTTCCGAATGGGGATGTTTGGGGCTGGCAATGTAAATTCTTTGGAAGATTAAATGAAGGAGGTAGAAAAACTCAAATTAAAAAATCCCTACAAAAAGCTTACGATACTCATGGAGGCAATTTGAAAAAATGGGTGCTTTGTAGTAAGTTATCTTTCACCAATGAAGAAAGAGATTGGTTTTTCTCTCAGCTTCCAACACTCACTCATGGAGGACGAGTTGTTTTGCCAGAAGAGCATTCAGTTGAGCTAGATCATCTTGGTGATACAAAAATCAATAATCTATTACGTAAGTATCCTGATATCCATCGCTATTTTTTTACAGATAAAGTTTTAGACCTCGATTGGTTTAATAGAAAATTTACCGAAATATCTAATACAAGTGTAATTAAGACGAAGTATCTTAATGGTTTACATGTTTCTGTGGAGGCTGATGAGGCTGTTATCAGGACTCTTGCTGATCCAAGACTCTCAGAACTTATACAAGAGGGAAAAGATATTTTAGAGGTGGATAGATTCTTAAATGAATATGAGGAAGGGATTTCTAAAATCAGTAAGGATGAAAACATCTTCGACTTTAAGGAGGACTATTACAAAATCAAAAAATTTGTTTTATCGAATGATCGTCCTACGATAATCGATTTGTTGAGCAGAATCCAAGAGATACTTGTTAAGGAAGAGCCTTTATTACTAGCAGAGATTTTTGAAGAAGTTACTAACTACAAAAAAGAATTAGAAGAACTTTACTCTGGTCTTTCCAAATTTAGAAGCGAAGAAGTAATCCCTTCATTCCATTGGGATACTGAGGACGCTTTGACAGAGGATACAAAAGAAAATAGCGCTTTGAAATCTAAGATTAAAAAGTGCAGAGAAACAGCTTTATCTCCATACTTCACCTTACGGAGTTTTTTCAGACCATATATTAATCTTTTTCATAATCTTGAGTATAAAGATCTGAACGAGCTACATATCTCAGGTAAAGCATCAAAGGGAAAAACTCATCTGGCAGTAAATATTGTTGAACATCAAATAGAGCGAAACAAACCTGCTATTTTTCTTTTTGGGAAAGACTTTAGAGGGAATAATCCTTTAAAGGAGCAGCTCAAGGGGTTACTGGATTTACCTACTGATTGGAGTGTAAGTGATTTCCTTGGGGCTCTAAATATTTCTGGAAGAGTTAATAAGACTAAAGCAATTCTATTAATTGATGGACTTAATGAATCTATTCATTGGAAGCATATTTGGGGTTCAAATCTTGAAATGCTCATTGGTGAAATAAATCAAAATTATCCAAACATTCTACTCATAACTACTTATAGAGAATCTTACGAAAAAGAACTTTTCCCTGAAGATTATTTTTTATCATCAGATGAAAATTGGTTAAAGAAAACAAACGTTTATGGTTTTGAGGGTGAGAGTTTAAACGATGCTATTGAAAGATATTTCAAATATTACAACATCACTTTAGGAAATCGTTCTTCTGCTGTTCATCACTTCAAAGAGCCACTGTATTTAAAAATCTTCTGTGAAGCAAAACAAGGACAGGAAGTATCTTTTCAAAACGAAGATTTATTTGATGTTTTTGACCAATATTTAGAGAAATCCAATAAAAGTGTTGTTAAAAGGCTAGGTTTAAATCTAAGATACAACAAGACTTTTTCTCAAGAAGTCCTTTCAAAAATATCTCAAAAATTATGGGATGATAGTAGAAGAGATATAGACTTGACTGATGTTATTCCTAATATGCTTAACGAGGAGCAATTAGTTGCTTTTGAAGGAGAAGATTTATTGATTTTCAGAGATTGGGGTGATCAAGAGGTTGTAACATTTACTTATGATCTTTTAAGTGGCTATCTTATTGCAAAAGTTATTATTCAAGATATCGATTCAGAATCAGAACTCATAACCTTTTTAAACAGTGAGAAATTCGTTAATGAACTAACAAAGAGAGAAACTTTACACCCTTTATACCATGATATTATCAGATGCTTTTGTGTACTTGTAGTTAAGAAGTTTGGATTATCTTCTTACGTAAGTGAAATAGACGACAATGTCAAAGAGTTTTTCATCAGGGCGCTATTTGAAATAAACACATCTATTATTGCTCAAAATAGCGAAGTTGCAATCAAACTAGTGAGTGATTATTTTACCATTCCAAAAAAGAGAAGACTTCTATACTATTTATTTTCACACACTCAATTAGACCCTAAACATCCTCTAAACTTCAATCTTCTATCGAAATTGATTTTCGAGATGCCTGTATCAGATAGAGATATTTCATGGACAGAATATGTAAGGAGAGAATACGATAGTCAAGTCGGTCGAGACCTAGAAGGATTTTTAAAGAGTTTTGAAAAGGCTTGTAAAGAAAAATGGGAATTTACAGAACGGATTCATATAGCGGCTAAAAAAGTAATGTGGTTCCTCACTTCAACAGATAGAGAAATACGTGACAAAGCAACTAGAGCTTTGTACTACTACGGAAGAGCTTTACCTAACAAATTTTTTGAACTTGTAGAGTACTCATTGAAAATAAATGACCCCTATGTTTGGGAGAGAACACTTGTGAGTCTTTATGGAGTTGTTCTGGCTGAACACAACAGTTGGGAATCAGATTCATTTAGAGAAGAAGTGTTACCTGTCGTTGGAAGAAGGCTTTATGAGCTCATGTTTGCACCCAATGCTCCATATAGTACTACTCACATATTAGCTAGAGACTACGCTTTCAGTACAATCAATATTTGCAGAAAGCATCATCCAACAATTTTAAATGAAGGTGAAGTTAGGCATATCACTCCACCATTTACATTTGGTGGAATAAGAGATTGGGGAGAGTTTGATTATGGACAAGGAGATTTTGGGTATGAGAAACCAATAAGAATGGACTTTAGTAACTATACAATTGGCTCAATCGTTCCCAATGGACACTCATACTCTAACCCTCCCGAGAAACAAAAGGTTCGTCGTCAAATATATTGGAGAATTTATGACTTAGGTTGGGAATTAGAAAGATTTCAAGAAATAGAGAAAAGAATAGGAGATTCAAATTATAGTTATTCAAGAAGTGAGAAACCTAAAATTGAACGCTACGGAAAAAAGTATTCTTGGATAGCTTTCTTTGAAGTCTTTGGTTACCGTGAAGATAATGATCTAGTGAGAGATGATTGGCCTAATTACCGAACTTCTAAAGCAGACATAGACCCAACATTTCCAGAACTTCCTGAGAATAAACAATTCATAAAGGAAGACTTCCTAGGAGATAGAGAAATCCCTTTAGCTGATTGGTTAGAAAATCATCCAACTCCAGAATTGGATAAATACCTTCAAATTGAAAACCTAGAAGGAAATGAAGGAGAATGGGTCTGTTTAGATGGATTCTTATCTCAAAGGGATAAAAATCACAATAGAGAGCAGTTTGTATTTATACGAGGAATATTGGTTAAAGAAGAAGATAGCGAAGAATTTATAGATATGTTTAATCTGCATGACTCTAGACACGACAGAATTCCTAGGGTTCATCAAAATCATTACACTTTTGCAGGAGAAATGAATACAATTGAAAGCTCAACTTACGACAACATAAGTGAGATGAGTTTTGAAATCAAACGTGTAAAAAGAACTATTAAAAAAGGAGAACCTGGTTATTATCCAAGAACTATTTTTGCATTTAATGAATTCTCTGAAGAATATCCAGATGAGATTGTGACAGAAGATATCATTTCCAAGGATTTTGAAGTTCTCATGCCAGTTTCAGAATATAGCTGGGAAGGCTATCATAGTTCAATAAATCAAGCTGGAGGTATAAGTGTGGTAGCCAAGGAAATTTCTTTTGATTTAAACCTAGTGAATGTCCCTCAAACTTTTAATTTATTCGAGAAAGATGGTGCCTTGGCTTCATTAAATATTAGATATTACGTAGACCTTCATACTAGTCAAAACTTCGTTTACCTTAGAAAAGACTTACTTACTAGGTTCCTAGAAGATAATAAGTATAAATTGGTTTGGGGAATTTGGGGAGAGAGACAGATTACATCCACTGAGTATGGAGAAGTAAGAAAAATAGCTGTCGAAATGGGAGTTTCAGAAGTATATAGAACGTTCAGAATTATAAAAAACCTTTCTGATTTGTAGATGAGCTATGGAAGAAAAATAGAAATGGCATTTGACAAAGTATCTAATAAGGTTCTTTGTGCTGATGATATTTTTGCAACCTACCAAGATGCATACAAAGTAAGAAAGGGCTATCACGAAGATAAGTATGATTTTTCATGTTGTGAGTGCGGTCAAAAGTTAGAAATTTCTACAAGTAAAAATAACCTAGTTCATTTCAAACATGCTAAAGGTACTAAACCTTGTGTCTTAAAAGATAGTAAGTTTTCTGAGGAAGATATGGAACTCATCAAGGAGTTTTATATTATTCGTGAGAGTGATAGACACATCGAACTGAAAAACAAAATAGGAAAGCTTATAGAAAAAGAGAATGAAGTTGGAGAGGTTTATATCGATAATAAGGTTGTTTTTGATGAAGGCAATCGAAGAAGACCAGATGTCATTTGTTCTTACAAAGACATCAAACTTGTTTTTGAAATTCAACTTTCCACTCTTCCTCTGAAGTATATGTTAGGAAGAGTAAATTTCTATAAATCAAAAGGGTATTACTTGATATGGGTTTTAGACAACATCCATTTAGATTCTCAAGATCAGATGGTCAAGGATATTAAATATTTGCATCCTTCACATAACTTCTTCAGCCTTGATGAAAATTCTGAATCATTCAGGCTAATGTGTAGTTATAAATGGGCATATGCAAATGAAAGAGATAAAATCAGGTTTAAGTGGAAAAAAAAGTCAGTCTCTCTCCATCAGCTTACTTTCAAGGAAGATGGTTATGAAACTTATTTTTTTGATTTTAATTACAGAGTCTCTCAGGTAGAAAAGGAGATTGAAAAGAATGTAGAAGCACGATTAAGATATGAAGAAGAACAAGTAAAAGAGAGAAAAGAAGAACAGGTACAAAAAGTCATTGATAAAATAAAGTTTCAGAGACAAAACAAAGGGTACAACTATAAGGAAATTGAAGAAGATTTGATGAGGTTTGATTATGACCAAAAAAAGCTTCTCAATAAAAAGTTGAATATTAAAGAACGAGTTAAAAATCCAGCAGTCCATGTTTGGTTGGAGAAAGCAGACAATAATGATTTGAGCTTTTTAAGGTTTCTTTTACTCTGTGATACTATTGAATTTGATATTAATCAAAGAGATTATGACGGACGATCTGTACTTAATGTTCTGTTAAACAATAATGATATCCGATATAAGGAGTTCTTATTTCGTTGCCTCGTGTATCGAGGTTTTTTAATTGATAAAAGTGATGAAAAGTTACTGGTTAATTTTTATAATACGAAAGCAGAGAGCGATGTAATGATTCTCTTTTTCAACATGAGTAAAAAGATGAAAGATTCATTATCTAGGTATGAATTATATGAACAAAGAAAGCTCCTCTGTATTTTAGAAAGTATAAAGCAGAAAAAAATTATTGGATTTAACTACAAGCAAGGAAATTGGATTCAGTTTGCAAACCATGCAATTAGTAATTACACAGAGGACTGGCGCATCTTTCAAAGGGCATTTGAATATTATGGTCTTTGGAAAGAACTAATGAAACTAGATAAAAAGGGAACTTTTTCAAAAAAACTTCGGAAATTTAATGATGTATGTGGATACCGAGATGGGTATAAAAATAGGTTTTTATTAGTTCAACTCTATCCTGAGCTGAATAAAAAAATCTCGAGTTACTTCAATGATTACTAATAAAAGTTAATGGATATGAGTTATTCAATAAGTTTAGAAATATCACCTAGCGTTAACGAGGTTGAAAAAGAGATTATTGAAAAATATTGGAAGTATAAAAATAATAGGTTCAGCTATAAAGTTGGTAAGCTAGCAGATCAATATGATTCATCGATTTATGGCGTTGTTCAATTAGTAAAGAAGAACTCAACTTGCCATTTAATAATTGGGAAGTGCTTGGACTGTAACCAAAAGTTAGAATTTATGGTCACTTCAAGGGCGCAATTTGATAGTAAGCTTAACCATGTTCGTTGTGATACACATCATCAAGAATACAACTTGAAAATTAGTGAAGAACTCAAAGAGCGAAATATATCATACGATGAGTTGATAGTTGAAAAGACTCTAACATTTCAACTAGAAAAACTCCCAAGTGAACATCTTGAAATACTTGCCAAGATTGTCCAAATAGATGATAGAAATGAAATATTCAGTAAGGTGTTTTTTGGAGATAGTAATAGAAGTAATCAGGAGATTTGGAAAATTGTAAATGATTTAGAATCTAAAAAATTTCTAACGGTTGAAAGGAATCAGCAGGGAAAAGTAGTTGCATTCAATTTTTTAGATCAATTAAAAAATATGCTAACCGAGTACTTTGACATCAAAGAAATAAAGCAATCTCTTGATAATAGTGTTAGAACCGACTTAAAGCCTAACTCAAATAAAACTAAATCTTCACAACCAGATTTAATAGGGAAAATTAAACTCCCAGAAGATTTCTTTTTTAGAAAGGATATTGAATATGCATGCGGAGCTTGGATAAGAAACGATGGAAGCATTTATTTGAAAATTACTCCAGAGGGTGACTTTTTTAGAATTGGTGGTCAGCCAAAACATATTGGAGATATCATGTCGGATGAGTTTGGTTTTAATACAGATGAATTTTAAAAAGAAACCCACTCAAGATTGAGTGGGAAAAATTGCTATGAAAAAGAAGGAGATGTTTCCATCTCCATTTCAAAGGTAATGATTTTTACAGTTACAATTAAGTTAAAAATTAGGCATAGATCATATTTTTCAGTAGCTTTGGATTGCTATGGGATGTTTCCGATTACATATTGAAAGTGAGTCTAATTTAAGGGTGGTATACTCCAAAAAACTGGAAAAGCCCTTAAAAAAGACGGTACACTATTATCCTTTCGGCTTGAAGCATAAAGGGTATGATAACGTGGTTTCTGCAAATGGAAATGGCGTGGCACAGAAGTTTGGATTCAACGGAAAGGAACTAAACGAGGATTTAGGATTAAATTTATTTGATTACCATGCAAGATTATATGATCCAACCATTGGAAGAATGGTTCAAATTGATCCACATGCCGAGAATTGGATGCCTATGTCTACTTATACTTATACTATTAATAATCCTGTGAATTTTGTGGATCCAGATGGCAAAGACGCCAGAATTAGCTTCAATGTGGACGAAGATGGAAATATTTCAATTACGATACAAACAACGGTTCACACCTACGGTAAATCCTCTTCAGAAGATTTTGCTGATGAATTAAATGCAATCGTTAGTAAGTTTGGTTCGAAGTCATTCAAACAAAAGGATGGAACTAAGGTAACTGTTGGTTTTGATATAACTTATAAACATCATGATTCAAAAGATAGTGCTGTAGAAGCCGTTAATGGCTCACCTGGAGATAATATTATTAATGTTGATAAATCTTTATCCAATAAAGATATGCAAAGTGTTTCTGGATTTGGTATGTTTAGGAGCGAAATAGCATCAACAACAGGAGGTAATGCAATTGGTGGTGGCAAAAGTGGTAATGCGAGAGGTTTATTAAATCCTTTATATGGTGATGAGTTTCCAAATGAAGAAGAACGATATAAATTAAGACATTCCACAATTCACGAAACTTTTCATTTTTTTGGATTAGGAGAACGTTATAATGGATTTAGTTCGAAGAAAGGTTTTGAAACAGATGTTTTAGGTCAAGGTGAAATGATATATTCACCCCTAAATGGTGGTAGTAGAAAAAATCCAGCAATAACAGTTCATCAAAGTCATTATGAAATTCTAGGACAATTCTTAATTGCCAATAATCCAAATAAATCAAAAAATGGAGGAACCCGAATTTATCAATCATCGAGTAAAACAGGCTTGTCCGAATTATCAAAAGTAGAATAGTCATGAAAAAATTAGGTTTATACATCATCACATTATTAAATATTATTGTTTTTAGTTTTTCTTCTTGTGGTCAAGAAGTCAAAATAATTTCAGAAAAAGACGCTCATATTGATAAATTTGGATCGGGCAATCGCTTTGCAATCATTGAAAATAGAAGCAACTCTATTAATTCTAAGACCGAGTTAAGGTTAGAAAAATTAAAAAACGACATTATTCAGAATAATTATAAAATCAATAAGATTACATTTATTCCTAAGTTTTATGGCTGTGAGCAAGATGTAGGCTTATCCAAAGTCTTGGATACATATCAACAGTTTACTCAATATCTAAAAAAACTGGATAACAAAATTTTTATTCAATATGACAGGGAACTAAGGATCGTGTCTAGGTTTTGTCATATCGCTGAGGTAAATCAAAAATACTGGGAATTAATAATTATTCCAGAACTAATTAATCCAAAAGGAGAAACAATTGTTTACGAGTGGGATTACTAGTTTGAGTTGTGTAGTAAATTTGGTAATGTCTCAAATTAGCAATTAAGAAAATTGAACTCTAATTTTAATTGAAAATCAATAAGTTAAATAAGGATGCCGTTCTGAAAGGAGCGGTATCTTGTGTTCTTTAAAATATTTATGGATAGTAATTCAAAAATAAAAATTTGCATGAAAAAGATAAGTTCTTTGAAAATAATTTAATGAAATACATGCATAGGCTTTTAAAATTACTAAAAGCTCAAAAAAATGATGCTAGGCTACTATCCTTTTGGATTGAAGCATGTAGGATATAACTTCAATGGTTCTAATAATGGGAATTCTGTGGCTCAGAAATTTAAATACAATGGGGTTGAATTGGAAGAATCTTTAGGACTCAACTTAGGTAATGGGTCAAATTAGCACCTGTTGTCAGGTAATTGTTTTAATTATTGAAAACCAGCAGATTAAATAAAGATACCGTTCTTATCAGAACGGTATCTAACGTTTATTGAAATATTAAAAAGTTTTTAGAGCTTGTTATTCTTGAGTTTGGTATTGCTTTGTGTATTAAATTAGCACCTAGAAATGCTATGAATTGTACAAGATGTTCTTCTTCCGAAGTTATCAGAAAAGGAAAGCAAAATAACAAGCAACGCTTTTACTGTAAAGACTGTAAGAAATATTTTCAAACAGATTATACGTATCAAGCATACAAGCCAGAAACAAATTTATTATTGGTCAATTTATTAAAGGAAGGCTGTGGTATTCGAAGTATTTCAAGAGTATTGAAAATCTCGAAGAACACGGTTTTATCAAGAATGTTGAAAATCAGTAAGCAGATTGAGGCTCCTTACTTGGATAAGTTCGGTTGTAAGTTTGAAGTCGATGAAATGTTTATCAAAATAGCCAACGGTAAAACACAGAACTGGTTGATTTATGCGATTGAACAAAAAACAAAAGGAGTTATAAGTTTTATGATTGGTAACAGATCAACAGAAAATTTGAAATTTGTGATTGATAAATTGTTGTTACTTAACCCAAAAAGGATTTACACAGATAGATTGAACATTTATTCAACCATCATTCCAAAAGAAATTCACAAACGATTTCAATATTGTACGAATAGAATTGAGCGAATGAATTTGAATTTACGGACTCATATAAAACGACTTTCAAGAAAAACAATTTGTTTTACAAGAAATCAAAAGTATCTTGAAGCTCATCTGAAGATTTATTTTTGGGGATAGTCCTTTAAATTCATCAATCCTTAACAACCTCCTTCGGCATCCCTTCTTGATCAATTTCCCAAACACTTCTGACCCCATCACTATCACTATCAAAAGTTGCCGTAGCTCTAGCCTTAAATGTACTATTTGTGGCTTCAATAATTTCATAAGTGTAATGAGCATCTCCTCCCTCTTGTATCGTTTTAGGAGGAATAAAATCAATCGCTTCAAAATCCAAACTGTAGCTATTGTACATGTAGAAACGATTCTTTTGAAACGCATAAATCGCTTTTAACTGTTGCTTGGCCTCTAAACTCTTCGCACTATTCACCATCCCCATAAAAGAAGGCACAGCAATGAGTACTAAAATTCCTATGATAACTAATACTACCAGTAATTCTTGGAGGTTATATGCAGGAAGTTTTCTTTTCAATTTCATAAGCGTATTTTTTTCAGTAATTCTTCTTATCCACAAATGTAATGAATTTTCAAAATATTTGTTATTTTTACGTACTCCCTACGAAAATAAATTGCTCAATGAAAAAGATATACCTAGTTATATTGCTATCATTATTTTTAGGATGTGAGGCTATCTTTGTTGAAGATATCTCTGGCGATACTGTTGAAATTCTAGCTCCTCAGAGCAATACGACAATTTCTTCGGGTAACATTGACTTTAACTGGCAACTAGTCAGTGAAGCTGATTCCTATAATATCCAGATAGCAACCCCTAATTTTCAGAATGCAAGTCAAATTTTAACCGACTCTATTACCTCTGGAATCATATACCAGAAGAATTTAGACGCAGGAGAATATGAGTGGAGGGTCAAAGCAATGAATTCAGAATATGAAACTGAATATTCGGCAGCGAGCTTTACTGTAAATTAACATGTTATGAAAAAATCAATCCTTATACTAAGCCTATTGTCCTTGGTATGTTTTGGACTACAAGCACAAAACACTTCAAAGAGAATTCAAACTTTGGAGGCAAGTCTAGACAGTCTAAAAACAGAAGTTCCTGGCCTTTTTAAACCTATAGACTTTTCTATCGATCAGGCGCAACTCAATCATTTTATAAGAGCAATTTCAGTATCGAACAGAATTAATGTAAGTTTAGATCCTTCTTTAAATAGTATTCGAGTCTCTCAAAGCTTTAAAGATGCCACAGCAAAGAATATTCTACTAAACCTATGCAAACAATACAGTCTTACCATTGAGGTTTTTGGAAATATTCTAGTGATCAAAAAATACGATTCTCCTTATGTGGCAAGAAAAATCCCAATTAGTTATAACAGTTCAAAAGACCTATTTTCTGCTGATTTTAGATCAGATAGTTTGACAGTGGTTTCAAGAGAAATTACTAAGGTGACAGGAAAAAACGTTGTCTATACCTTAGGGCTTGAAGGCAGACTCATCTCGGCGTACATCAAAGACATGCCTTTTGATGCAGCCATAGATAAGATTGCGCTTACCAACAATCTGCACGTGAGTAAAACAAAAGATAATTTCTATCTGCTTGAACAAGTTTCTCAAAATGGAATTTCCAGAAGACGTGGCATTTCAAGAAGAGGAAATTTCAACTATACGGTGAAAGATACCATTTTACGAATTTTAGAAGTAGACTTTGTGAATGTCCCTATTGAAGGCGTAATCAATGATATTGCTTTTGATTTAAAAATAAATATGGCTACCAGCGAGTCATTGAAGAACATTGGAAATATCACTATCAAATCAGATAGCATTGGCTTTAATAATCTTTTATCAAACCTATTAGAGAATACCAAATTCACCTACAAGTTTGAAAATGGGATGTATTTCTTAGGAAAACAAAAGCTTGCTTCCGTGGAAGACGTTGTCGTAGTTCCAATGATTAATCGATCCATTCAACTCATGCTAGAACCTATGGAAGGATCAAGTGGGTTTTTGAATAGCCCTCAGTTTTCTAACACTTTTTCATCCAATGGAAGTTTTAATAACAACTTTAATCAAACACAAGGTGTTCGAGGTATTGGTTCTTCTACCACAACTGGACGAGGACAAGTAAGGAGAGGGCGTCTAGACAATCAGAACTTAGATCAAAATGATCACGGAACTTTGTATGATATTTTTCCTGATGGAGTTAGGGATAGCCTGAAAGTTAGCATTGATATAGAACAAAATAGTTTCTTAGTCAAAGGAGATGCTTTGAAGATTGAAAAGTTCAAAAAATTCATCAAAAAAATCGATAGACCAGTCCCAATGGTCATGATTGAAGTAATGCTACTCGAAGTGAATAAATCTGCTTCAGTATCCGCAGGCATCGAACTTGGAATTGGTGAAGCTCCGACCAACGATGGAGGAACTGTTTTTTCAAATACTGATGTAACCCTTGGAGCCAATACCATCAATAGAGTCATTGGTGGAATTGGAGGCTTCCAATCTTTGAATATTGGACGCGTTGTGCCTAATTTCTACGCATCCATTCAGGCCTTAGAGACCAATGGTGATTTGAAAATAAAATCAACACCAAAGCTCTCTGCTTTGAACGGCCATGTTGCCTCCCTTACCAACGGACAAAGAACCTACTATACACAAACACTAGTTAATACCATTGGAATTGAAAATCCACAAACTCAACAGTTTGTAAATTTTATTCCTATTGATGCCAACTTATCGATCAAAATACGTCCTATTGTCTCTGGAGATGGCAATGTAACCCTAAGTATAGACGTGATGCGATCTTCTTTCAGCACAAGTGAAAGAGTTGTTGATGGTGCGCCACCAAACATTACAACCAGTGCATTTAACTCAACCATTAAAGTCCGTAATCAAGATACAGTAGTCCTTGGAGGATTGGAAGTTGACTCTAAAAGTGACTCGGGTTCTGGAGTGCCATTTCTCGCCAGAATCCCAGTGATCAAATGGCTCTTTAGCAAGAGAGTTCGAACGGCCTCTGAGTCAAAATTATCCGTGTTGATACGACCTACAATCATCCAGAATTAATGATCTTACGCAGACTCAAATATGGCTCTGTATTTTCCGCTGTTGAACTCAGTGATGAATCTGCTTTTCACTTTTTGTCCTTAAAAAAGACAAAGACAGAATTGGATATCGAGAAAAAAAAGACTTTTGTTCGTTTTAGCAATCTTCTTGAAGGTATCAAAGGCTGTAAGCATCTTTTTTTAGTTCTAAACAACAAACAGGTAATCACTAAAAAAATAGAAAATGCAGGTACCTCGGAAGAAAATGCAGTGAAAACTGCTTTTCCAAACATCCCCATTTCAGATTTCTATTTTGAAGTTTTAGGATTTGAGACTTTTTCATTGGTAAGTATTTGTCGTAAAGAAGTTGTAGATGATCTTATTCGTCAATTTTCTGAAAAAGGAATTTCAGTGATCGACTTTTCTTTGGGTAATACCCAATTCAAGAACGTACTTCCCTTTTTAGACAATACTGATCTTCAAACCTCCAATAGTGTTTTTCAAATCAAAGAAGATAAAGTAATCAATTGGATCAAAAGATCAGATGCAGTAAATAGCTATGATATTAATGGATTACAAATTGACTCGCCATTTTTCCTAGCCTTTGCAGGAATATTGTCTTACTATGGAGGTTCCGCCTCATATTCCCCTGAAAGTATTCAAGGAAAACTAAGAGCAGAATTCCATCAGAAAAGAGTATTCCAACTAGGTCTCCAGTTTGGATTGGGCTTATTGCTGATATCATTGCTTATTAATGTCATGCTCTTTAGCTCTTACAGCAAAAAAGTGAACAATTTAAAGGAAGAACTTATTGTTAGTTCTACTTATAACAAACAAATAAAATACCTAGACAAACTAGTTACTGAAAAGAGGAAGCTCGTAGAAGGAATTGATGCCGCAAGTAACTCAAAAGTCTTGTGGTATTTTGACAGAATTGCTAATTCTGTACCAAATACCATACTTCTGGATAACATAGGGTATCAACCTATTCTAGGAAGTGTTCGAAAAGAAAAACAAGTGGTAACCATTGAGGATCAAATTACTATCTCAGGTTTTACAAAAGACGAAACAGATTTTACCCATTGGACTTCCGAAATTGAAAAGCTAGACTGGGTCTCAAAAGTTTCTATCAAAGATATTGAAGGTGAAAATTCAGCATTTACGAAGTTTGAGTTTGTTATTCAACTAAACAATGAGGCTCTATGAAAACGAAGCAAAAAAATAGAGTTTTGTTTGTAGGGCTTCTCCTACTGTTTTTGATTGCGTATCAGTTTGCTTTTAAGAAAACATTTGATCTTAAACGTGAGCTTACAAAACAGGTGACACAAAAAGAACAAATGCTTGTAAGTCAGGAGAAACTACAAATACGACATCAAGAAAACAGATACTTGGATTCAATCTTAAGTTCCAATGATTTATCCGTTGACCTTTCTTTTGAACAAACCCTTTTGGATAAAATAGACCGTTTACGAAAAGAACATAAAGTGAGATTGCGATCGATTAATGAGCCTCATTACTTTCTTGCTGATGGAGCAACCATTGAAAGTTATACGATTGAACTTACGGGAGACTTTAGGAATTTAATGCTCTTTTCGAGTGATTTAGAAAAGCTTCGATTGGGAAGCTTCTCCTCGGTAGACTTTTCGAAAAAGAAAAACATGAAGACTAGAAAACAGGAAATTATTTGTCAAATTCTCTTACAACGACTTGGTAAATGATTACAACATTGAACATAGTGCTGTTAGGACTTCTTCTTTGGATTTTCCTTGAAGATTTGAAAGAGAGACAAATCTCTTTAATAGTGGTGCTATCCTTAATTATTTTGGGAGGATCTCTAAATTATAGACATCATATTTTAGAACTCTTTTTGATCAGCACTTTGATCAATGCGTTAGTAATAGCAGTGGTTGTATTTATCTTATGGATATACTCTAAATTCAAACTTAAAAAAGACTTATTCCAAGTTTTTGGCTTGGGTGATTTCTTATTCTTTGTTTTTCTTGTAGTTGCCTTTCCTACACCTACTTTTTTAGTGGTCTTTTCAAGCTCATTAATCTTTGCTTTTTTGATCTCGATTCTCTTTCAAAAGAAGCTAACCAAATGGG